>PCVE01000035.1:0-11828 GCA_002762705.1 Candidatus Woesearchaeota archaeon CG11_big_fil_rev_8_21_14_0_20_43_8
GATCGGTGGCGGTGTCCTGATGATCCATTACACTGCGGGGCTTGATGTGTTCATCACTCCATTAGAAGCGTTCAACATCGATGTGAATCCGGTCGAGATCATCCCTGTGGTTGTGGGTGGTGCCGCGGCGGCGATAATAATCGTCATTGTGTTGATCATCGCAATCACATATCTTGGGAAAGCCGGCGAGAGATTTGAGTTTCGTCAGGCGGATCTTGTGGCGAAGAAAGGCGGTTCGATAGGTGGTCCGCAAATAATATCCTATCAAAATGTCACACGGATATCCTGCCAGAAAGATGGTGTCTTCAACACAGTCTTCAACTGTGGCGATATAATCCTTGAACTGACCGGCCTTGATAAGTCTAGCATCATGATTGAATGCGCAGACAGCCCTGAACGATATGTGCAGGCATTGCAGCGGCTTATCCATCGCACACAGGCAGTACAGCAAGCACGTTTCTCTGAACAGCAGAAGATAGGCCTCATCCTTGATCGGAAATATTGAATTGGTTTCTATCCGATACAGTATCAAGCATAAGTATATATATTATTTATTCTATCAAAATAACCATGATTGTAAGCAGTAAATGCAAGCACACCATCGGTGGCCAGGCAGTGATGGAAGGTGTCATGATGAGATCACGATATAATATGGCTGTCGCGGTGAGACGACCAGATAAAAAGATCTCTGTGCGCAAGACAGAGATCGACTCATGGCAGAAGAAGTGGTCTTTTTTCAGGTGGCCGTTCATACGTGGAATCTATTCTCTTTTTGAGACTCTGATCACTGGGATAGAAGCTCTCACTTATTCAGCGAATGAATCGATCGAGGACGGCGACGATAAGATCAGCAAAAAAGAGCTGGTCATCACTCTTGGAATAGCCATCCTCTTCGCAGTAGGTCTTTTTGTCATACTTCCATTTGTTCTTAGCAGATTGATAACTAAAGATGACTTTGCATTCAATATAATCGATGGGGTCATCCGTATCTTTGTCTTTCTCTTGTACATATTGATAATCTCGCGCATAAAAGACATAAAGACAATCTTCCAGTATCACGGCGCAGAGCACAAAGCCGTCCACGCATATGAAGCAGGGAAAAAATTGACTGTGAAAGAAGCGAAGCCATTCTCAACGCTCCATCCAAGATGTGGTACAAGTTTCCTGATAATCGTGCTTGTTATAAGCATAATTGTCTTCTCTTTGATAATGACAAAAAGCTGGATCATAAAACTTTTGTCAAGGATAATCCTTCTTCCTATTATCGCAGGGGTATCATATGAATTCCTGAAGCTGACAGCGAAGTATCAAGGATCTAGTTTTTTCAGGATCATAAGTGTTCCTGGCCTTGCATTACAGCGGCTCACCACATCCGAACCTGATGACAAACAGCTTGAAGTCGCGCTTAAGTCATTGTCTTCAGTGCTTTCTATGGAAAATGGAAAATAAGTATATTTTATATACTTATAATGGGTAAAATCTAGTATGTCAAGAAATATTTGGATAATCACGCTTGTGATCTCTGGCAGCATTCTGATGTTTGGTGTGATATCAAATATCAATGTCGGCGTGAAGTCTGGTGTTGAAAGCTGTAAGTTGATGAATCTTTCTATGTATGACACCTGTATCAACCAGCTTGCAGAACAGAAAGGAAAATCTGTCTGTAAACTTGTCGAGGCTCGTATGCTTGATGATTGTTATCTCCATGCCGCTATAGGTGATAACAGGCCTGCAATATGCCAGAACATCAATGCAGATTGGGACAAGGATGAATGCTTTGGCAAGGTCGCAGTGCTTAATCGAAATCTTAAATCTCTTGAATATATCCCAAATAAGCTTAATAAGGA
This sequence comes from Candidatus Woesearchaeota archaeon CG11_big_fil_rev_8_21_14_0_20_43_8, assembly GCA_002762705.1. Taxonomy (GTDB): domain Archaea; phylum Nanobdellota; class Nanobdellia; order Woesearchaeales; family CG08-08-20-14; genus CG08-08-20-14. The sequence goes on from PCVE01000035.1 coordinate 1,848, forward strand.
GAGATGGCTGGCAAAAGTGGCTATAAGATATAATGAATCTAATTATTGTCGGTTGTTGACTGATGTGAATATACATGGAGAATGTTATAAGACTCTTGCAAAGAACACTGAAAATATTGATTACTGCTTTGCAATCGATATCGGTTCGATACATAAGGAGCCATGTTTTCTTGATCTTGCAATGTTATTGCACGATAACAGCATCTGCGGCCACATGAATTCTCTTCTGAAAGGTAAATGCATGAGCGAGGTCGGGGGTTGAATCTTGTTCAAGATCCACATCCCAGGATGGTTGATATTCTTCAAAGATTTTTCCAGACGATTTTCGATAACTTCCTTAAAGAGGTTCCTAAAACGCCGTGAAATCGCGGTTGTGGTCGGAAGTTCACTTAATATCAAGAGATGGATGCCAATCACTCTAAGATGGGAGCTTATAATGCTTCCAGATGAATTGAGATTCTATCCTTATAGTCCTGATCGGAAAGTCATCAGTGATCTTCATGAGATAAAGGCGGCTGTCGAGACGATCATGGGACCTTTTTTGGTAGAACCGGAAGTGCATTATATCGATTTCAAGAGCACAGCCGAAATCCTTAGGGGTGGCGATGCTGTCGCGATATATCGTAAAGAGACGGGCCATGCAAAGGGATTAGCATATGTGGTCCTACATCCATTTCTTGGACTTGAAAGATATAGAGATAAGCGAAGAGCGCATATGCTGCATGAACTGATTGAGCTTTCTTTGATGCAGAGAAAGAACGTGCATAAAGGAGACTATGGGCGGACACAGCACTCTGTTGTGAAGATATATGAACGAAAGATCGGGAAAAAGTTCCATCTGCCTGTGCTTGTGTATATAAAACCACATATGCGACATCTTGACAGCGCAGGAAAAGAAGAATTGAAGAGGCTTGCATCGATGCCGCCTCCAAGGACCTTTGAAGAGCAGGATAAATATTATAGATTGTTCTACCATATACTTGGTATAAAGAAAGAGACAAGATATCTTTGAGATACTCTGGATTTTATCTATTCACAATAATATATCATTCACTTTATATGTCTCAATGCCGGAGAGTCATTGCATCTGCTGGCTAGTGAGAATCTTCTTCATAAGGTTCCTTACTTTATTTACCTTATAACAATAGATATAGTTCCGCTTTCCATTCTTTGACTGGAGCTGGAATGTGATTGATTGGGATTTTCGGAGTTTTTTAAGGTTGCTAGTGACTGATCCCATTGAAAGATCAAGCTGCTTCGCAATCTCTTTAGAAGTAAACCACTTGTTCTCGAACCGTTTCAAAAAATCATAAACCTCCTGCTGTCCCATTGTTTCTCACCGTAGTCTTGTTAAAAATCTGAGCTGGAATTCACTTGACAGTGAACCTTTTCCCACTCCTCTAACCTCGTTAGGGGAATAGTGCAGGGTATTTAAACCTTTCGTTTGACTATCGATATTCTAATTTGATTTTCAGATAATAAAAAGGCCCCACCAAAATATCTGATTAACAAAAACAATATAAATAAATGTCGTCAACTTAAAAGTCATGCGAGGATTTGAAGATAAGAAGCAGATCATGGCGTGCAGTGAAAAGATACTGTTTGATCTATTTTCTATTTTTATGGATTTCACTGATTTTGATGAAGCGATGAACAAAGCTTTGATGGTGCTTGGAAATTTCATCTCCGTGAGCCGGATCTATGTATTTGAGATATCAGAAGACAAAAAATCCCTGTCGAATGTTTACGAATGGAATGCGGATGGTGGCTCTTCTGAAATTGAAATATTTAAGGATATGCCGATCTTTGAGAGGTTTCCATGGTGGATGAAGATGCTTCGCAGCGACAGCATCATCAATATATCAGATGTATCTACGATGATAAAAGAGGCAGATGCCGAGAAGACGGTTTTGGATGAGCGTGGCATCAAATCTGTTCTTGTGTTTCCATTGATACTTCATGGTGATCTCAAGGGCTTTATCGGTGCCGATGAGTGCAAAGACAAGAGGATATGGAGTCATGCTGATATCCATTGCTTTCATTTTGCATCTCATATAATCTCTGCTGCATATGATAAACGAGATGAGGTCCTGGAACGGCAACATTACAAGAAAAAACTTGAAGAATCTGAGCATAGATATCGACAGCTCGTCGAATCAGCGCAGGACATCATTTTTAGGATAGACAAAGATGGTGTTTTGCTAGATTCGAATCGGGATGGTGTCCTTGGTTATGCGAGAGACGAGAAGATCGGTGCAGGAATCGACCTGTTCTTGACTGAAGAATCTATGATCTTAGTCAGAAAAAAATTGACTGATGCGATGAAGATCAATAAGATTGAAGCGCCGATCGAAGTTGAGGTGAAGGCGAAAGATGGTTCGATCATCCCTTTCGAGGTGAGTGCTTCGCCATTGTTCAAGGATGGGAAATTCGATGGTTGTATCGCTGTCGCGCGGGATATAAGAGAACGAAAAGAGCTGGAAAAGATAAAAGAGAGACTTCAAGAAGAGCTTCGCAAGAAAGCTTGGCATCTTGAGAAAAAAGTCGAGGGTCTTATGGAGACACGATTGAATCTCACTGCAAAAGAACGCAGGATGTTGTATTATCTATCAAGATTTCCTTCGATGAGCGATAACAAGCTTGCGGTTCTCGCAAAGATCAAGCGTTCGACAATCACAGCTATACGTAATAGGCTTGTCAAGGAAGGTGTACTTGAGTTTATCAATATTCCTAATATCAGTCGCATCTATAAGGGGAACTTGAATTTCACGATTGGATCATATTCACGTCCTCTTGATCGTGATACGATCACAAGTCTTTTTTCTAAGCATGCATTTGATGGCAATGATCTGATTTTTCTTTCGACTGATAAAGATTTCATCGTGGTGTCAGCATCTCATGGTCGGAGCAATAGTCTCAAAAAGAGATTGGCCAATGATAGTTTTCCTTTGTCTGTCGTAAATGATTACTCCTTCTCAGTAATCGAGAATCAGTTAAAAAGATGTCTTGATTTCTCTGGTCTGATAAAAACCTTTTTCGCATTGGATGTTGAGCATTCACCATCTGTGCTGCCAAGTGGTTCTATCGTCCTGAGCAGGAATGAACGAAAACTATTATATGCTTTTGTGAAATATCCCGCTTATTCTATCACAGAGATTTCTAAACTGATCGGCATCTCAAAACCTACTGTTAGCACAATCAGATCAAAACTCCTATCTAAAGGGGTGATTATTTCGACGGCCGTACCAGACCTGAAGAGATTAGGAGCAAGCCTTGCGATATTCAGGAGGTGTTTTGGAAAGAATTCATCTGTTGTGGATCCATTTGATCAAAATTGTGTGGTAAGTATGCTTGGTCCACAGAATCAGATTGGTTTTTATGTATATAAGGATTATGAGGATTTCAAATCTACTGATATCAGTGAGACAAACGATAATTGTCAAGTGCAAGCTTTGGTATGCAACAAGATAAGCAATCTCAAGATAGATTTTCTGCCATTTCTTAGAGATGTGCTTGCGGTAGATGATTTCTAATTGATCCAGTTGATAATATAAAGCGTGATGTTTGTTATGAAATGGAAAAATATCGCGCAGTAGATGGAACCACTATATCTTTTCTTTGATAGAAATCCAGCAAGGATCGCGAATCCGAAATATGATAAGAGAAATATGAATCTTGGATTGAGATGGACAATGGAAAAGAATATAGCCTGCAGAAAGATCCCTCTGAATGTCCCAAATGCTTCTTCTGCTGATCTCAATATCAAGCCCCTATGATTTATCTCTTCTGCGAATGCTACTAATATCGGGTCGAGAATAAGCACGATGAGGGATGTCGTGGCCGGCACAGTCTCTCCAAGCCAGAAGAACCAAGCGCCACAGCCGATCCCTGCTGCGAGCGCAATGATGTATGTCCATAGATTCTCTCGTAGTTTGATCGCTTTTAGACTGAGATCGATCTTCAACCCGAATATCTTTATCAGGACAAGGCTTGATAGCAGAAGTGATATGCTCCAGAAGAACATCTGAAAATAATGATTGACTATTATCCTGTCCAGATAATTTTTCAATGCATAGATAAATAAAACCAAGAAAAAATTGATGAGGACAATCAATACAAAATCAGTCTGTTTCTGCATCTATGTCTTAAATCAAAAGGTATATAACTATTTTTTGTCTTCAGCTGCTGGTTCGGCTGCCTTCTCTCCGTCTTCTTTAGCCTCTTCTTTTGGGGCTAGCTGAGGGATAGGGACCTTTCCTGCTTTCACGATGACTGCATTCACCTGGACTGTGTTTGCACCGATTGTCTGGCTGCAGACTGTCTTTCTCACTTTTGTGCCTGCCCTGTTTGATTTCTTGACACCGACGACACCGGTCTTTGTCAGGATCCTTCTTCTGGCAGCTCCTGGAAGGTCTGCTCTGAGCGGGAATCCTGCGTGGTCTGATCCACCTGTGATCTTGAGTTCGTACCCAGTGAAATCGAGTACTTCGCCTTTGAAAGTATCGCCTATCTTCAGGCCGTGGAACTTTTTTGTGGCTTCTTCGTTCGCTTCAATCTGACAGCTTCTGCCAGTCTTCTTGTCGTTTATGACTACTTTGATATTTGCCATTTTTTCACCTTTCCCGAGATCTAGCCCCCTTCATGAGGGTTGCGGATTGTTCCGCATCTCAGCCATTAGGCTGGTTAGGAGGATCCATTTATAAATGTGTCGGAAATTCAATCTTAATACCGCTTTTCTTCTGACAGAACAGAAAAACATCAATCTTTGAGTTTGGAGATGGATTCCTCAAAACATTCTTTTCTCAGGTGTGAACTCTCATCGATGAACATGCAGTAACCAGTATCTTTGGTTATTATCGCGAATTCATAATGGCATAGACCATTTATCGCCTGGTCTGCTATTAGTTTACAGTAATATGTGTTGTTATACCTAAGAGCCATCCTGGTCAGCCAGACTCCTTTTAGATAATCACTGTCGATATTTTCTAATAATCGGATATTCTGGTTTTCCAAAGCGACTTCGCCCATACATTCATAATATTCTCTAAGACTTCCTGTGTTCTTGCATAATCTTGGACTGTTTTTTTTAATCGCTAATCTGACATAACATTCTTGTTTGGGTTCAGGCGCCATATGTCTGCATGCGAACAACCCCGAGTTATCCATGACACTGACAAGGCATCCTTGGATCTGATTAGTATCTTTGTTTAAGCAACTATTGATATCTCCTTTTGCAACAGCATCAGAATGGACCAAATAAGCTGTGATTATCAAGATGAACGAGAGGCAGAATAATGTCACCGTCCTTATTCGGACTTTTTTCTTTGTCTCTTCGAGATTCAATTCATACCCTTCCTGGATCTCATCTATGCTATCTGGTTTCTTACTATCATCTTCCATGAGATGTTGGATGTGTCTATCGCATAATAGTATTTTTTTTCCACTTTTTTTGGGAGAATAACCTTAGTGATCAACTTGGTGGTAGTAACATATGTTTAAATAATATCCTTTTGTGTAAAATATGGTATTAAGGATATTGAGGGACTTAATTGAAGGGGCACATCATATTTGCATTTTTGCTCCACCTATTTATGATAGTGGTCGCATATGGGTCGTATGCTGGATCTATCTATAATCTCACATTCACTGTGATGGAACCAAAATCTCAGATGGTGATGGTGAATGAGACCGCAGTGTACCAAATCTATCTTAATAATACAGGAAACACGACAGAGCCCTATAATTTCAGCCTTCAGATCGATCCGTCAGTCATATTCGATTTCATGCCGATAAATGCCACGATAGCGAACCAGACTGCTAGACAAGTGAATGTGACTCTCAATTCCAGCATCGAAGGGATGTATAGTTTCAATATCACGGCATTCCATAGCTTGAATGCTTCCATACTTTTCTCTTCTTTTCCAGATGTCGGGCAGGAGCTTTCATTCAATGTTGGTGGTGCTGGTGGTGACTTGAATTATTCAGCCATGTGGGCGCTTGCGCATAATGTGACGGATCTTCCACAGATGCGTTCGCTTTTCGATTTCAATGGCGCGCCTTTCATAGCACGTGGTCCTGGCTGCAAGATGATGTTCAATGAATACGAGACAGCTATGCCTGGCCAAAACTGCTGCGGCGTGAATGGCGCGGTCTCGCTTGACATCAGCGCGGTCCTTGTCGATCAGGCAGCAGGTCTGATCGGTTGGCATATCGTCGGACCTGGCGTGGAGAATGATACTCTGAGCCATTGTGTCGGCGGAGAGAATAAAGCTGCGTTTGTCGTCGAGTTTGATGTCGATGATAATCAATCTACTGGTTGTGATTCTGCGACAGAAGGATGTTATCCTGGTTCAGACTATCAGATCTGGTATTTCCCAGACAATCATACCGGCCTGTTCGCATATTATAATGGCTCGAATCCAAAAGCGGATGGCAGGCCTGCAGGCGGGGCATGTCCTGGGAATATCTGCTTTGTCGCTAATGCCTCAGTCGATGTATATGCTTATGTCAATTGCTCTCCGGATTTTTCCAGCGCTTATCCAAAGAAGATCGATGATGGTATCAGCTTTGCCATCAATAAATCTGTCCTGCCTCAGCCGATAATGCTCAACTTCGAGACTAATTCATTCAATACATCTGGTGTCGATGGACCGATAGACCAGCTCACTAATTACGATGGCGGTCAATTTGTCGATGCTTTCCTTGTGATGGGTCCGTCTCAGAAAGCCGGCAGCGCTTGCTATATGTATGATGACAATCAGACCGGCTGCCTCAATCAATCGACATGTATCTGGAAGCCATTCAGCGGCGGCATGGGTATGTGCGATCCTGATTTTGCCAGCTTCAGCAAGGGGGATGCCTGTTTCACATACACTGACGAGGAGAACTGCACCGCGAGCGATCTTGGATTCTGTGAATGGATACCAAACGCTAAGACCCCGCAAGGGACGCAGGACATCTGTGTCGAGCAGTTCATGCCTGGACAGTTCTCTGGCGGAGATTGCGATTCAGATTGTTTCCATTGTTTCACAGAGAACCAATGCGAGAACAGCGAAGCAAATGGCGGTAGCGATTATGGAGGATGTTCCTGGTATAATGATTCTTTCAATCCTGTCGGTTGGTGCGACATGGTCGGTCTCAATTTCGGATGCGATTCTGTGCCGGATGATTGCTTCACTCCATCGATGTGCTCGGATGCCGGGTGGTACTGGAACTCCACATATTCCACATGCATCGCGTCGGCGAATGCAGAGATATGCTTCAATGGGATCGATGACGACAGTGATGGCGATACCGACTGTGAAGACACTGGATGCGAGATGATGAAGTTCTGCGGCGGAAGCATCAATGTCCTGACTGGAGATTATGCCGGGATGGATCCTGAGGATGCTCTCATGATGCAGCTGGGTGTAGGCATAGGGAACGAAGTCCTGTTCCTGAAGGATGATGCTGTCAATGAGGCAGGTAATGATTCTATAGATATACTCGGCTTTGGCATGACTATCGGACCGAACGCTATCGGGATCGGTATACCTATCGCGAATCTGAGCGAACTCAATGCCTGCGGCGGGGAAGTAGTCGACAGGAGATTCGTTTATATGATCGACAGCGATGGAAATGAGAGTTCCGGGTGCAATGTCACGATGGATTCTGCAGTGGGATTCGGATTCGAATATGCGATTAGGTATGGAAATTATGCTGTAGCGAATGACAGCGGCCAGTCAAGACAGCTGTATGCATGCTTCAATTCCACATGGATACTTCGCGATGCTGCGATAATACCTGGGAAGTCAAGAGACCCAATGGGTGGTCCCGGCGCGCCAATGGAACCGATGGAATGCGGCGAGATGGATCCTATGTTCGGAGTGATATTTCCTGCAGTAGTCATGGTGGAGAAGGCTTCGATAGGGAATCCGACAAGCGATATGCGTTTCACCGCCATGATAATAAATGGGTCATGGGATGATTTTGACAATCTGAGCACATATGATACTATTGTAGATGCATATTATACACCAGGCACGATGGATTTCTCTCTTGTCGATTGCTCTGAGAATCCGACAAGCTGCGGAAGCGAATTCATGATCGTCGGAGGTGGCGAGTTCATGCCGTTTGAGGACTGCATGATGCCTGGGGACGAGGATCTTGATGGCCTTTCGAACTGCGCGGATTCAGATTGCGCTTTTGCGCCTCATTGCATGAATGCGCCTGACAGGTTCAATACCTCACTTGATAAGACAGCTCCAAGGACCACGATGTCGAAGGTCGATGAATTCGAAGACGCCGCCTTCGTGATGTGGACGACAAACGAGCCGACCAACGGGACATTGAGATTCTATGGCAATGACAGCGCATGCAGGAACCTGAACACGAGCATCTTTGACCAGGGGATGCCAGGGACGTTTGATGATTTCCGGGCATGGCACAATGTGCCTATCGACATGTTCAGCATAGGCTATCCGCTCAACCTGAGCACCACTTATCATTATAAACTATTGTCATATGATGGAGCAGGCAACAAAGCTCTTTCGAAGTGTCTTAATTTCACGACACTCTCGGCTCCGAAGAACATCTCGCTCCTGTTCAACTTCACTTCACCTGCTGGTTCTCCAGACGATTTCCTTGGCAATCTGAGCATAATCGTCGATGGCATGGAAAAAGGTGTGGGGTCTTCATTTGAGGAAGCCGACATGAGCGATGTGAACATAACCTTGTTCAATCCAACTGCTAATGCATCTATGAATTGGTCTATCGAGCTTGTCGGAGCAGACATCTGTCAGGCGATGGAATTGGATTTCAGCGATATGTTCATCGCAAACGACACAGGAGAGCTTGATGAGATGGTCGGCATGTCGAATCTTGGGTGGACCGAGATGGCGCAGAAGATGGGTGTCGATTATGTAATAATAAAGATCCCTGATACAAGCGCAAGGTTGTTCCACTGTAATGATGAAGGCATGAACTGCACTGATGTCACAGACCAAGATACGCGAGATGGCAGGTGCCTGCTTCGCTTGGTTTCAGCGTGTATGCCGGCGGCGGCGATACATATAATCTCACTTTCGTGCTTGAAGGAGAACTTGCCCGTAATGTGACTTATAACAGCACCATAATTTATGTGATGAACCTGACAAACAACGACAATGTGTCGAGGGAATATAATTTTTCTATCAATGTGGCTCCTTCGGGTGGTGTCGGGATATCCCTTGACCCGCCGAACGCGACGATACTGAATGGCACGACTATCAATGTGAGCATATCGATGAATGCATCTGCTCCTGGCCTCTATTATTTCAACATGACTGCGATGCTGGCAGGAAATGCGAGTGTTCTCCTGAATTCTGTGGATGATCTGGGACAGAACCTGCTGCTGAACGTGACTGGAGGTCCTGATACAATACCACCTGGTTTCACGCTCGCGCCTGAAGCGACTACGACAAATGAGACAGCGGACATAATATTCATCCTTGATAAGGCCGGAAATGCGACACTGGACTATAATATCACATCTGGTCTTGGCGTAATTGAATATAATCTCACCATGCAGGTAGCGCATGTGTTCAATCTGACAGGACTTCTCAATAGCACTTTATACTATTATAATCTCACTGTCTGCAACAATGACGGCTACTGCAATACGACCGGACCTTATAATTTCACGACCAATATCACTGTCGGCGTCCCCGTAGTCAGCATAAAGAAGACAGCGCTCACTCCGACTGTCGGCAATAATGAGACCATGATCTTCTTGATCAACATCTCCAATTCTGGTGATGGGGCTGCGATCGATTATCTAGTGACAGACAGATATGATAGCATGGCGAACTTCAGTGCTTCGACCATGACTCCTTATTCAATCAATTATACGGCCGAGCAGGTGGAATGGTTTGTGAATGTATCGCCGGGATCAGAGACTATCATCATAGCGAATTTCACTGCATTAAGCGAGGGTCTCAGCATGAATAATGTGGAGCTCAGAGA
>PCVE01000035.1:11923-19464 GCA_002762705.1 Candidatus Woesearchaeota archaeon CG11_big_fil_rev_8_21_14_0_20_43_8
CAGTCAACTATACTTTCTATGGGTATAATTCGACAAGCACGATAAATTATACATTCACGGCAGATGGCGATATGCTCATGTGGAAGACCACTGGTGATGGATTCTTCTGCGGCCAGACGACAGAGACTTTCTCAATAAATGTCAGCACGAACCGGAGCAAGCTCGGTCCTGAATCATTCGAAGTGATGGCATATGGCACTGGAGAGCCTAGCGGCATGAACATGAGTGTCTGGGTGGTCGATGCTTTCTCTTACACAGGCAGGGTCTTTGATGTGAATGGGCAGCCTTTGCAGGGCGCACTTGCTTCCATGCTCGTCCAGAGCTTCGGCATGGATGGATCAGTGACTATAGGGACATTGACCAATCTCACCAATGCGACAGGACATTTCAATATAACTGGTATCCCAACACTTTCATCAACAAAACAAGAGCCATTCTTCTATAAGCTATCAGCAGTGCAGTATAATGACACAGGCACCAATATGTATGGCATGTATATCGGACCGACACTTCCAGATATCCCGGATATGATGCTTCTTGAGATGCTTGATGATCCGCAGATATATCTGAAACCAGCTATGACATTCCATATCAGGGTTGAAGGATATGACTATTCTTCAGATCCGACAAATGTCAATGAGACATGTCCTGGCCCTACCTGTCCTGGCTGGGTGCCTGAATTCAACTGGACCGAGATCTCTTTCGGATATGGCCTTGGCGATCAGAAGCTTGGCTACAAGGTCGCAGAAGAGATGAGCTCGACATCGACTATATATTATGTCGCTGCGCCGCTTGATCGGAACTACAGCATGATGATCAATCCTTCATCATCATTCCCGGTCAGCGTCGATTTCAGTGGTGTCACGGATAATTGCAATTCTATGGGAGTCAATGTCAGTCAAGCTGGAGTCGCCGCTACATGCATTATACAAAACAGAACATATCTTGTGAACGCTACTATCTCGACTGCCAAGAACGTGACGCCTTTCACTGGCTTTGTCAACATGACTGATCTTGACGAACTGCGTGTCATGGCTTATATGCTTGAAGGGGGCAACAGGGTCTTTGAGAGCTTCAGCTATCCGATAAACTTTGGCAACATGGAGAATTTCCCTGCTAATGATTCTTATGATGATTACTATAATCTCACATCTGGATATTATTCTGTGTTCCTGCCTGCGACAGAAGCATCATCTGCGGTCGTCCTGCGAGCGTACGCAAGGAAAGGCGATAGTTTCTATCTTGATTCGTTCATATTGAATTCATCGAGTCAGGTCTTTGATGTGCCGTCGCATAATTTTTCATTGAAACCGCTCATCAATGGGACAGAAGTGTTGATCACAGCAAACAACGTATCCACTCAATGGAATTCGTCTGTGGTCGCGAACACGACAGGTGTGACGTTCAACTTTGTGAATTCGACAGGCGGTCTCCTATCGAACGAGAATTCCTTCATCGAAGTCAGGCGTTCGATAGGTTCGACTGAATATATGCATGCGGTCGATGCAGCCAGCGGCACTTTCACGATGTCTATCCCTGTCGGCGAGTCCTTTGACAAGATGATTATCTATTCGCAGAACAACGCTCCGCTTTCCATGCCCGTCGATGCTTCTGTGCTTGATGGCACGGTGAATGAAAGCAAGATATCTTGTGCAAAGGGTGTCTGCAACATAACACTCGCAACGTTCGATCCGTTCGACCCTGATGATCCCGGAAAGAAGTTCGATGTCATGATGGATATGTATCTTTCTAATTCGACATGCGATGTGCCGAATCCTGAGGCTGGTTGCAAGATGACTTCTGATCAGAACAAGACTGAGTTCTCGCCGCTCAAGGCTATGCTCCTTGGAGATATCAGCCTGAGGATAACGATGGGGAACATCTCAGTCCATTATGTGAAGACAGACCTTCTCGCTTCCGGTCCGCCTGATGCTGCGTTCTCTCAGAATTCATCCGGTGAGGATCTCAACGCCGCATGGAAATTCGGAAGCCAGGGACCGGAGATATACGAGCGTGTCCTGATCTCGATGCCTTATGCTGATACGATAATCGGAAATATCACTGTGACCATCCCGATATTATACGATAATGATTTCGCTGTATCATGGAACATATCCACTGATACGCTTGACGATCTCAATGATACTGACTATTCAGACTATCGCGGCACTGAGTATGAGGCCTATCTAAATGGATCCGGCGTCCCTTGCTCACCATCAGACACTATGTTGACAGGACTTTGCTACCAGGACACAGCGAACAAAGTGATCTGGCTCCGGATCCCGCATTTCACTGGTGTTGGACCTGTCATCAACGGGCAGGGCGGCACAGTGCAGATAATCGCCACAAAGACAAATCTCTCCGGACCAATCGCGATTGGCTCACAGGCATTGTTCTTCTTGAATGTGACGAACAATGGCACAGGCACAGCTGTCGATTATTCTGTTGTCGATCTGTACAATACAACGTATCTTAATTATACTGATGCGAATCTGACTGTGACAGAAGTCAACTATAGTGCTGGAACAGTGGAATGGCTTATCAATCTCAGTTCGGGTGAGAGCGAACTGATCATTGTGAATTTCACTGGCATGGCATCTGGGACAGCGGACAACATGCTCTTTGTCTATAATGCGACTGATGGATATCAGACGAATGATTCTATCTCGCAGAACACTTATGATGATACTCCGCCTGTTGTCAGCGGTCTTTCCGCAGTGCCGGCCAGTAATGATTCATATCTTACTTTCACGACTGATGACTTCGCGAATGCCACGATTGAATACAACAGCACGCTTATGATGGAAAATATTATCAATGATAGTGGCGGACTTCAGGCGCATGCGTTCAACCTGACTGGTCTTGTCAACGATACACTCTATTATTATAATATCACTACCTGTAACGATGTCGGCTACTGCAATGAGATTGGACCTTATAATTTCACTACTACAGGGACGGATACAGTCTGCAGCGGAATCCAGCCTCCTTCATCTGGCGACTGGTCTGTGACATCCGCTACGCAATGTACTGACGGTGAGATTTTGCTTGATGGAGATCTGTCTATTTCATCTAGTGTTTCACTAAGTTTGATCAACATCACCCTTATATTCAACACAAGTGTCACAGACAGGACTCTTAATAACAGCGGTACATTGTTCGTCAATAACTCAAATATCTCTGCGACTGATTGCTCGGCTGTATCCACAGAAGCATTCAGGTTCTTCACAAATCCATCCGGTCTCCTGAAGATGTATAACACTCTTGTATGTCATGCGGGCGATGGGAGCGGTTCTGCGAATGACTATCTTGGATATGGAATCAACATACAGGCAGATGATTCGATGCTTGACAATGTCACCATCAAGCCAATCGCATCTGTCAGCAAAGCTGGTGTCTATGCGTATGGTGTCAGGAATCTTTCTGTTCTGAGAAGCAACATCATAAACGGCGGTGTCGCAGGGCATGGTATCTGGCTTTTCAGGTCTAATTATAGCAATGTCAGCAACAATAATGTGACTGTCACAGGAAACCAGAGCTATGGTCTGTACATGATCAACTCTACTGGGAACGAGATCGGACATAATCTGTTCTTCGCCAATGGTGGGTTTGGATTGGAGGTCCTTGGTGATGGTCCGATATGGTATAACCATACTTTTGATGTAGAGAACAGAGTGAATAATGATTATCTAGTGTATCTTTTTGCCAATGATTCATTGTCTTTTATCGGTGCTTCGTATTCGCAACTGTTCGCGACTTACAGTACGAATCTGTCCCTGACAAACATGGAATTTGATCATAAGGTCATCATGGTCGGTATAGAGAACAGCAATTTTTCAGGAATAGATATCGCAGCGCCTGATGGACAATATCACGGCGCTCTTGAACTTAGGAATTCGAACAACAACACTTTTTCAGATGCCTGGCTGAACACTACTAGTAGGTATTCGAATGTAATCTACCTCACAGACTCGCATAACAACAGTTTCATCAGGCTTAACGTGTCTGTCGGCGACCGCTATTCAGCAGGCTTCTACTTGAATGGAAGCGCGAACAACACAGTGAGCGGATGCAACATCACAGCATCAGACACTGATGATGAAGGAATCTACGTCACTGGTGCATCATCTTCAGGAAATATCTTCGAGGGAACTGAATTCGACATGTCAGGCACTGCTGACTATGGGATAAGGCTTGAGGATTCAGGTTCCGGAAATATCATCAGGCAGAACACATTGTTCATGGACATCACCAATGGCGATGGCATAAATCTCGATGGGACCAGCCAGAGCCAGGTGTATCAGAACACGATAACATGCACTGGCACCAGTTCGAACGGCATCTATCTGAAGAGCTCAAGCGATTCAAACCTCCTGCATAATAATACTATTGTTGTCGCTGGCACAAGCCTTGGCAAGGGTTATACAGTGTCTGCTTCTTCGCAGAATCTGTTCGACAATGAGAATATAACTACGACTGGCGATTATAGTGCGGGCATGTATGTTGCCATGGCAAGCCACTATAATAATCTCACGCACATGCACATCACAACTTATGGTTCCACATATGCAGATGGTGTGCAGCTCTTTAATTCATCAGGACTTGGACAGCATCCAGAGAACAATACATTCATGGATTCAGTGATCAGCACGAATGGTTCATATTCAGTATATGGTCTTGGTGGCGTCTCATGGGCTGAGAACTATCTGATAAATGTCACAATGAACAAGAGCGCAGTTTTTGTGAATGGCACATCGCCAACTATGTTGCTTGTCGGATACTGGCTTGATGTCGCAGTCAATTCGACGAATCAGACTTCTGTGCAGGATGCTGATGTGAGGGTGTATAAGAGTGACGGCACGCTCGCATGGAACGAGACCACCGGTTCTACCGGGAACACAAGTGTCCACGCGACATATGAATATCGGCAGAACGAAAGTGGGATATCTTATTTCACAAGTTATATCATCAATGCGACACATAGTGTCTTTGCCCAGAACAATCTCAGCCTGAACCTGACACAGTCGACGCGTGCGATACTTATGCTTCTGCAGGATATCACACCGCCTGTTGTAAGTGGTCTTGTCGTGTCGACGACAAATGAGACTGCTTCTATCACATTCAGCACAGATGACTTCGCGAATGCCACGATCGAGTATAACACGACGCTTCTTTTGGAGAATATCATCAACAATAGCGGGAATCTCCAGGCGCATGTCTTCAATCTCACTGGTCTTGCCAACAACACGCTTCATTATTACAATATCACTGTGTGCAATGCTGATGGTTACTGCGATGAGGCCGGACCATACAACTTCACGACGAATGCCACAAGATCATTGATTAACTCGAATTCTTCATCGATATATGAGTGGAGAATGCATGGGAGGACATTAAACAATAATCGTTATTACCCTGATACTGTTAATATGACTGACTTTGGTTTGATGTGGTCTTCTACATTTGGCGGTGCTACTGTATGGACATCACCAGTTATTGTGGGGGGTATTGTTTATTTGACTACTCAAACTAATCTAACTGCTTTTGATCTAACGAATGGTACAGTTCTTTATACTATGTATGTAGATGAACTTGTTGAGAATACACCTACGATTGCAGATGAAATTCTTTTCCTTGGTGGGTGGAATTTCATGGCAGCTATTGATGTGAACGATCAATCTTTGTTATGGAACACATCAACTGCAGACCAAGTTGAGGGTCAATCTGCTGTAGTTTACGATGGAATAGTATATTTTGGGGATAATTCTGGGGTGTTTTATGCTATGGATGTTATGACTGGTGTAACACAGTGGAGTGTAGCGACAGGCACGATGATTGCAGATTCATCCCCTACATATCAACAGGGCGCATTGTATTTTGGGAATAATGCTGGTGTTGTTTTCGCATTAAATGCTTCCGATGGTACACAATTTTGGAATTATAGTGCGGGTCAGATACACTCTTCACTCATTGTGTCTGATGGCGTTGGTTTTTTTGAAAGTTGGGATGATGTTATCTATGCTCTTAATGTGACAGATGGATCACAGATTTGGAATGCTACTGCCTCTGGCAGTGTTGCTTGGACTTCTCCTGCGCTTAGTGGTGATGTCTTAGTTGCTCCGTTTGGGATGAAGCTTTTTGCTTTTAATACTTCGGACGGAAATCATCTCTGGAATTTTTCAACTGCAGGGAATATAACACAATCTTCTCCTGCTGTCACTTCCGAATTTGTTGCAGTGGGTAGCGACGACAAACAAATATATCTTGTCAATATTACAGATGGTACACTTATTTGGCGATATATTACAGATGATGTTGTCAGATCTTCAATCTCCATCGTGAACGGGACTTTACTTGCTAAAGGCACCGATAAGCTTTATGCTTTCAAATCTGGATATGCTGATCAAACAGCTCCCGTTGTTGTAAATCACTCTGTAACCACTACTAATAAATCTGCTGAAGTTGTGTTCTATACTGATGAAGCCTCCAATCGGTCGATTCTTTTCTTCAACGATACAGCGCAATTTGATGTTTATGGATATGATAGTTTCACTACCCAATTATTGAATTACTCTATTGTGAATCTATCTAACGCTACAACTTATTATTACAACGTTACCCTCTGCAATCGTGAGGCTGTGTGCGGCACGACAGGCCCATACAACTTCACGACGAACGCGACTCTCGACTTGACTGCGCCAGTCATCAGTTCGCTGTCTAATACCTCGACAAATGAGAGCATCTACATAACTTTCATTACCGATGATGACTCCAATATGACACTCGATTACAATACCACGCTCGGGCTCGGGATATCAGTCGTGAATCAGACATATAAGCAGAGCCATGTATTCAACATCACGGACCTTGTGAACACTACTACCTATTATTATAATCTTACTGCATGCAATGAGCAAGGTTCATGCCAGGAATACGGTAGCTATTATGTGGCTACAGCAGGAAATGTGGACACCTCAGCACCTGCTGTTTCGTCATTATCTAATTCGAGCACCAGCAGTTCTGTGACGATACTTTTCAATACGGATGATCTCGCGAATATCACTATCGAATATGGCACGACTACCGCATTAGGGAGCACGCGACAGAACGCGACATTGAACACTGGGCACACTTTCGTCATCGGATCACTTTCCGCAGATACATTATATTATTATAATATCACTGCATGCAATGTCGGCGGCTATTGCTCTGAAAGCGGTCCATATAGTGTCAGGACAATGGTATCGGCAGATACGACCGCGCCGACCATAAGTTCTACAGTATCATCAGGCACGCTCACAAATGGCTGGTATGGGTCTGACATCGATGTGACACTCAATGCGGCAGATACTGGAAGTGGTATAAATTACACTCAATACCGTCTTGGTACCAGCGGTTCATGGAATACATATTCTAGTGTGATTACTCTTACGAACACGACAAATCTCTATTATCGAACATATGATTTTTTTGCCAACAGCGCTTCAGGAAACAAGACTTTCAATATCGACAAGACGCCTCCTTCTGTTTATGGTGCGACG
>PCVE01000073.1 GCA_002762705.1 Candidatus Woesearchaeota archaeon CG11_big_fil_rev_8_21_14_0_20_43_8
AGGTTTTTTTGGATTTATACAGAAACCTTATATACTAGAAATAATGGGATTATTCTATAACTCTATTACGGAGGTCATGAAATAATGGCAAAAAAAGGAAATGATGTAGAGGAAGGCAAACCATTCGCTTTCCTGGGAGTGTTCCTGACAATAGTCGGTTTTCTGATTGTTTTCCTGACAAAGAAGGAAAACAAATATGCGATGTTCTATGCGAAGCAAGGGCTTGTGCTATTCATAGCATGGGTCGCGGTGTGGGTCGTAGGGTGGGTTCTTGTATTCATCCCTATACTCGGCTGGCTTGTTATGAGTGTCGCATATATACTGCTGCTTGTGCTTTGGATAATCGGTTGGGTATATGCACTTTCGGGTGAGGAGAAAGAGATCCCACTCATCGGCAAATATGCAAAGATGTTCAAGATCTGAATTTTTTTTACATTTTTTTTATTTCTTCTAAAATGTTAGAATATGTCCTTATGGCATAGCCCTTTTTCTTTGCAAGAGACATCAATTCTTCTGAAGGGTTGAGTGCGACCGGAAAGCCGACGAGCTCAAGCATGGATGCATCATGGATACTGTCTCCCATCGCAGCAGAATTCTCAAGCGAGATATCATTGTCTATCGCGTATCGCTTTATGCAATCGGCTTTACCGGTCATCAAGTGGAGGTCTGATGCGAGTCTTCCTGTATATATCCCATCTATCATTTCGCATCTTGTCGCGAAAACATAATCCGCGCCAAGTTCCGCGGCAGCAAGCACTATGACTTCATAGGACCCGACTGAGACAATCACTTTATGAAAACCCTTCTTGCCAAATTCGTCCATTACATCAAATGAGCTTTTGTAAATGTTTTTCCTGAAAGTCGCATAGAATTCTTTTGCGTTCTTTTCTATAATGTCGGCTTTCTGGTCTTTCATGCCGTCAGCCCAAACTTCCGCCCATCTGCAGATCCAATCTCCATATGTGATCTGGTTGTTCTTGAAATCCTCGATCAGTTGCATTTGAGTATGATAACAGTTATTACTATAAAGATTTTTTATGTGCAGGAACTCTAAGAATTCCATAGCGATATACCCATCACTTAAAGTGCCGTCGAAATCAGAGAAGACCGCTCGTTTCATTTCTATCTCCATATATCTCATCGGCTTCATCGCTTAATCCATCCTGAATATGCGACTCCATAAGATCATATCTAAAATGTCTGCAAAGATCAGCAGACAGATCGCCAAAGAGTCTATCTGTCTTGTCTGGTTTGTTTCTGCATAGATAGAACAAGCCAACTGCTTTTGTCGAAAGAAGTATATCATTCCCTTTGGTCAAAGAACGATAGATATCATTGATCCTACGTTTCATGGAATTGATGTGGGCATAATTGAGTATATAATCATCACTTGATGAAAACTGTGTCCTGATCGATGCGAACACAAGCTCTTTATCTATCTTGATGCCGGAGAGCAGATTCGCCGAAAGACTACAGAGCGCTTTATCACGCTTGTCTTGGAACATCATCGACAGCCTGTAAGTCTCATCAAGATTAAGTTCCTTCCAGATCTGTTCATACCCTTTGAACTGTGTCTCAAGCATCTCTTTGTCAAACCGCAGATCCTCACAGGATATAGACCATTCCTGATAAGTCAGGCCTTGCGCAATATCTGCTGGCGTGATGACCTGAGCCAATCGTCTGATCTCTTCAGAGAAATCATCAGGTATGTTGCTTGCTTCAAGATTATCGCCGATTGTGATTTTAGCTGGAATATTGCGAAGTCTTTTCTCAAGGTTCGATATGACGATTCCTCGCATCTCCTGAAGGCGTATCCTATCTGAATAGATTTTCTCTCTTACCTCGCAGAACGCTCTCTCAGCCGCTTCTCCAATTGCACTTGGCTTGTTTATGCTGATCATTATGGTGATAGGATTAAATGATATCTTATATACCTTTCGGCACATATGAGATCTGATTCATCCATCATACTCCCTTTCTAAAAGCTTCTTGATCGTCTCTGCTTTCTTGTCGCCGATCTTGTCGATCTCTTTTATCTCTTCAAGCGAGGCGTTGACAAATGATTTTATCGTACCGAACTTCTCAAGTATGGGCCTTGCAAGAGTCGGGCCGATCCCAGGTATCGAACTTATCAGATATTGCTGCTGAAGGGAGAATGAACTCTGTTTCTTCATCGGGTGTGGGTTGAACTCTTTTGATGTCTCGTCCTGTTCGCGTTTCGCGATCATTGCGAGTGTCGCAGCGGTGTCTTTGAAATTCTTTGTGAAAAGTATCGGGATGCCATAGCTCACTGTGATCATAGATATCATCCCTCTGATAGCATTCGAATGGATATTCCTCTGTGAATAGATGTCTTCCTCGCCTTCGATGACAAAGAGGGGGCGTTCGTAATGCTCTTTCATCTTTTTAGCCTGGTCAAGAAGCCTTCCATCTACGATAGAATCCACGAAATCAGAGACTGTCTTGAATTCCACACCGACCCTGGAAGACAGCATAAAATCACCTACATCCATGGAAGCAAGTGTCATGTCGATCTTCCCATCGACAAGCTCTTTTATCACTGGTGATCCTTTCTCTCTGTAATCAGCGATTATCCTTATCTCTGATTCGACTGATTTCATGAAATTCGAGAGCGATGATTGTAAATTGTCTTTTCTGTTTTTATGAAGATGGAGCTTTATCTTGTTCTTGAATTCATCAAGGACCCTGTGCATCCTCTTCTCCTTATGATGCGCGCTCCATCTGTATCCTTCATCTCTCGTCCCCTTTGTCACAAGCACAAGGACTCTTCCACTTTTCTGTCGTCCAGTCCGACCCCTTCTTTGGATGTGGCGAATAGAAGACGGCGTCGGTTCATAGAAACACACAAGATCCACTTTTGGGATATCAAGGCCTTCTTCTGCGACAGATGTGGCGACTAAGATATTATGATTTCCAGACCTAAAATCATCAAGGATCTGTTTCTGCTCTTTTTGCGAAAGACCTGAGCCGTTCTTCTTCGCCTGGCCGACAAATAATTTTGCTCTTACACCTTCTATTTTATTCAGTTCTCCTTCGAGATGCTTTGCGGTGTCACGGAAATTGGCGAAGATAATTATCTTTTTATTATCATCATCAGTGATCTCTGTCTCGATGATCTCCTTTATCTTCTTCATTTTAGGGTGCTCTGTGTTCTTTTCGACAAGATTCCTTGCCTTGATCAACGCAGACCTGAAATTGAGATCTCTTGCCAGATTCTGCACTGCCTTCACTTTCGAAGTCATCGCGCTGCTGTTCATACTTTCCATATAAGAATATGCAGCATTGATGCCTTGTGTCTCGACAAGTTCGATGGCATGTTCCACTTTCAGTGCCTCGGCCAATAAAGAGACTGATTTCAATATCTCAAATTCCTTGTTACCTCTCGATATCTGCGCATGCAGTCCGGCTTGCATCCCAAGAAGTTCTCTCTTGCTGATATCTTTTACCTGCATCTGCTTGATATAACCATGCTCGCTCACTTCCTTTATCTTTGAATGATAGCAATCCTTGAGATATTTATGCACATCATTGAGTTCTGTTGGGAATTCTACATTGATCCAACGGACATTTATCGGCTGGACATATGGCATGACATCTGGGTCTTTGTCTGTCCTGATCTCCACTTCATTGATGAAAAGATTCGAACAGACCTCAGAGATCTTCTGAAAATCACTGCCAGGAGACGCGGTAAGTGCAAGTATCCTTGGATATTTCGCCTGTGAATCATACTGCTTAGCAAGAAAGACATAGCTGTAGTCTCCGACCGCCCTATGGGCCTCATCAAAAACGATCAAGCTGACATCCCTAAGCTTGATATTACCTGAGATGACATCATTCTCAAGACCCTGAGGTGTGCTTATGAAAACTTTCTTCTCATCCCATAATTGTTTTCTCTTCTCTGGTTTGACAAAACCTGTGAACAGTGCGAAATCATCTTCAGGAATATCCAGGTGTTTTCGAAAAGTATCAAGATGCTGCTCTGCAAGTGGCTTTGTCGGAGCAAGGATAAGGATCTTGCTGCTTGGATATGATCTAAGTCTCTGCGCCGCGAGCATGAAGGCGATAGGTGTCTTTCCCATACCTGTCGGAAGTATCACCATGGTGTTTGCCATTGTGCATGTCGCTAAGATAGTCTCCTGATAAAGTCGTGGTGTGAAGTCTTTTATTTTCGACATGAGACTTGGATAATGCCGGCACTCTTAAAAAGCTTACCTGAGCATGTCCAGTGGGACCAGTGGAAAATATTTTGTCAATACCGAGTTGATGTCAAAAGGGCTTTCCATGCATAATTCAGAACTCTGCCAAAGTGATTATATATTCTGGTGTGACTGCTCTCATCCTGTCTGCCTTCTCCAAGACAGTCTCATAATGTGAATTCTTCTCGAAATGGGCATTCAATATCTTGCAGTTCTCTTCTAATGACCTGTCGAGAATCGGATTTTCAGATATTTTTTCTATCTTTGCTTCTTTTATGTCTTCATCAGTCTCAAAGACCACCGCTTCGATATTGTTTCTTGTCAATGCGGCAGCAGTCGTTCTGTGGCTGCCGTCGAGCATGAAATATTCTGCATTTGGATGCTCTCGCTGGAATCCTTCATAGATATCATTCAATCTCCCATCAAGATGCTTCAGCACTATGTCTCTATGCACCACGGGCACATATGCGATCTTTTTCTTGCTTTTGTAGAGCAGTACATAGTTCTCTAAGAAGCTCATGCTATGCACTGGGAAATCATTCAATGTGATTATCTGGTCAGGCTTTAATTTCTCGATTTTCATCTCTTCCCCGGTGTATCGGCTGTGTTTATTAACCTTGCTGAAAAACGGAGTTGTATAAAGTCATTGAGATTATCACAATGAAATCTATCCAGACCAAAAAGCATCCTATTTTAGTACATATTAATCGGAATCATCTATTTTTTTGACTTTTCTAAGACACCCTATATCATCAAGAACATTTTTATATCTCTGATGCTGCATGGTTGATATGGGACAGAAAAAAGGTATCAAAAAATGGTTTTCAGATACAATGATCTATGCTTTCTTCTATGCAGCATTCTCAAAGCCGAAGGCTTCGCTTGCGATACTTTGCCTTGATGCTGTCTTTATCCTTCTGCTTGTGCTGACAAACATCGTGTTCGGAAAAGCCATCGGAAATTACGTGTATCAGGCGGCCACATCAGGGATAAGGATTGTTCCGATACTTGGATTCCTCGCTGTGGTGATTGTCGAGATACTGATCTATTCAGCATGTAAGAATCTTGTCCTGAACAGGATAATGGCATACCAAAAGAAAGTCTCCTTCGGTTTCAAAGCATATTCAAGTTTTTTCTGGCTGAATATATCATATGTCTCATCTTGCATCCTTATCTTTTTCATCTATAGTATGATCATGATGCCGATAACTCCGGCCAACAAGAATATGGCTTTCAGCGTGTTCTTCGTATTGATTGCATTTCTATTATATGCTTATGTATTCATTTCGCTGCAGTTCATCCATGCGTCTTTCTTCAGGGACCCTGACAGAAATATCATAAAGACCTTGCTTGATGGATTTCTGATGACATTCGAAGAGATCGTATCTGTGCTTCGCATCATATTCAACAGCATCCTTCTGTTTATCACATATCTTATCGGGTTTGCGATCTTTGGTGTCTTATGGATGTTGTTCCTTGGTTTCGATGCTGAGAAGCTTGCTGCAGCTAATCCGACATATGAGACAATCTTCCTTGTCATGACATCGATAGCATTGTATATCATAATCAATTTCTTCAGATATTCATTGATCACACACATCCCGAAGAAAAAGTGAATGGATGTCTTGGTCGATATCTCTTCTTTTAGATCCCTAGAAACCCTTAAATATCACCCGGGATTAGCTCTTAGACATGAAACTATTCGCAAATAATGTATCGCTAAGGGTCTTTGTAAAAGAAGGCGAAGATAAGGCTAAAATAATAGAAACCTTAAAATCACTTGTTTCATTGGATCTGACCAGGGAGAAGCTCAAGATAAAGCAAGATACCTCTGGCTGCCTCAAACTTTCTCCGATCACAATCTGTACTATAGAGCTCATTAAACGCAGGCATGTCCATATGTTCCTGGAATCATTGTTCTCAAAGTTCACATCAGAACAGATCCAGAAGCTTTTCGACCAGGCCGAATCACGTCTTGATGACCAGTGTTTCTTCTTCATAAGGCTGGACAAGGAAAGATTGATGGGTGATGAATACTGGATAACCGATGGTGGGGATTGTTTCCATATAAGGATATCTATCGCGGCTTTTCCAGCCCATAAAGAACGTGCCATCTCTGTTGTTCGGGAAATGCTAGAATTCTATAATACTAGATAATAAACTTTATATATTATATTATAAATACTAGAATTATAGTATATATAACAATCGGAGGGATATAAATGGCAGTATTGATTGCTAATCTATCGACTGGTAAAGGAACATGGGGACATGTATCAAGACTTATCGCTGATGGCGATTTTGATAAGATCTTCCTGATCACAAATGATTTTGGAAAAGAGAAGTTCCAGAATGAGAAAGGAGCAGAACTTATCTCTATCGATGTGAACAAACCTATCCCAGAGCTAGTTAATGACATCAAAGGCGCTCTTGA
This sequence comes from Candidatus Woesearchaeota archaeon CG11_big_fil_rev_8_21_14_0_20_43_8, assembly GCA_002762705.1. Lineage (GTDB taxonomy): Archaea > Nanobdellota > Nanobdellia > Woesearchaeales > CG08-08-20-14 > CG08-08-20-14. The sequence continues at coordinate 6,652 of PCVE01000073.1, forward strand.
TGGCAAGATCTCTGATACAGAAGTGGCCTTGAACTTAGTCTCTGGCTCAGGAAAAGAGCATATGGCTATCCTTTCATCATTGCTGAAGCTTGGACTCAGTGTCAGGCTCTATGCGCTCACACGTGATGGCGTAAAAGAGGTCTAAAAAACCAAACATTTTTCTTATCTTTTATTTCTAGGCTTGCATAGCTAGAGAGGTGAGTTGAGTTTGCCAGCCAAAAAAACCGCTAAAAGAACAAAGAAAAAACAATTTTCAGAAGATATGGTTTCATTAGAAGCAAATAGGCATAACAAGAAGACCTCTCTTCTGTTGTTCCTGATAGTTGTTGTGGTCATATTCTTATTTCTATTTTCTGGACGCATATTCACAAAAGACGCAGGCGATACAATCGTGGCAAAAGTAGATAGCCATAAAATTACGCTCGCAAGACTTGATGATCAATACACAAGGATACCATCAGACTTAAAATCTATGATGACAAAAGATATGGTCCTGCAACAGCTTGTAGATGAATATATCCTTATGGATGAAGCGAAAAGGCAAGGCATGGTCGCTTCGAAGAAAGACGCATATGATGTGATCCGGAAATCGATCCTCGCAAGCCAAAAGATAGAGGAAGAATTCTATGAGCTTCTGGCAAAAGATAATATCACAAAAGAATATCTCACAGAATATTATATCCGACAGTTATCTATACAGAATCTTCTAAATAAGACAGTGATCTCAAAGATTGATGTCACCGACCAAGAGATCAAGGACCATTATGAGAAGACAAAGGATAGATTCATTGTGCCAGAATCGAGAAATGCATCACACATCTTGATACGTACAGGACCAAACATAAATGAAAGCCTTGCGTTCAAAAGGGCTGTCGAGATAAAAAAAGAGGCGACGATAGATAATTTCGCAACTCTTGCGATGGATAGATCCGATGATCAGCAGACAGCGGTGAGGGGCGGCCTGATCGGCTTGATCATGCCGAATATGACAATACCTGAATTCAATGACCTGCTGTTTTCGATGGAAGAAGGCAGTATCGGTGGTCCCGTAAGATCGACTTTCGGATATCATATAATATTATTGCATGATATCATAAAAGAGCATTATCTTCCGTTGAAATCTGTGGAAAGCACCCTTGAGATGGAACTTAGCGCAGTCGAACAACAAAGTCTGTATAATGCATATCTCAATGGACTACGTAATAGATCAAGTATATCGATCTATTATAAATCTCCTGCCGCAGTCATGGCAGCGCCTTCCTTCAGAGACACAGGTGAAGGAATCTGCATTGATAATGGAAAACCTTTTGTGGCGATGTATTCAACAAGCGATTGCACGCATTGCGCATGGATAGCCGAGACCTTCAAGGATGTTGTTTGGAAACATGCAGGCAATCTGTCAGTGCATCATTATATGCTTGATACAGGAGATGATCTTCTCACTAAGAATGTTGAGACCTCAGTCAATGTATATCATCTGAATATCTTCAAAAGACTCAGTCCGACACAGCAAGTGCCATTGTTTGTCTTTGGATGCAAGTATGTGAGGCTTGGGAATGCGCATGAGAAAGAGAATGATCTTGTATCAGAGAAAGCAGAATTTGAAGGGATACTTGACGAGATCACCAAATGGGTCTGATTTTTTCTTTTCTCAAACAAAATTTTATAAATATGCCTTAGTTAGATGCAATAGATTATGATCAAAGGGGTTGATGATTATGACAGCAGATAATGGATCGATCAAACTGAAAGTCGCAGAAGCGATACAAGATGATGTAAATAAAGGGATTGTCAGGATAGATACAGCGCTCATGAATAAGATAAGTGTGAGGCCTGGTGATATCGTGGAGATCATAGGTGAGAGGAACACAGTAGGTATCGTCGATCGCGCCTATCCAGGCGATATGGGGCTTAGTATCATCCGTGTGGATGGTATCATGCGAAGGAACGCAAAGACCGGCATAGGCGAGCTTGTGCAGGTGAAGAAGGCTGATATCAAAGAAGCCAAGACAGTGACCATCGCGCCTGCAAAGAAAGGTATAGTTATCCGTGCATCTTCTACAGGGATATTCAAGCAAGGCCTTCTTGGTAGAGCCACAAACAAAGGCGACATAGTCTCTTTAGGCGGGACTAGAAAACGAAAGATGTCTCTTTCAGGCAACCCCTTGTTTGATGATGTGTTCAATCTTTTCGATGAATCCATGATGGGTAATTTCGGTTTTGCAGATATGAAATTCGTGGTCGTTGATACTTCTCCAAAAGGTCTGGTCATAATCAGCGATCTGACAGAACTTGTCCTGAACCCTGAAGCCGTCGAATTAAAGCAGGATAAGGTCCTAGAAGTCGCATATGAGGATGTGGGCGGTCTTGATGAAGAGATCAAGAAAGTGCGGGAGATGGTGGAACTTCCATTGAAGCATCCTGAGATATTCGAGCGTCTAGGGATCGAGCCCCCAAAAGGTGTCCTTTTGCATGGTCCGCCAGGCACAGGCAAAACGCTCCTTGCAAAAGCCGTAGCGAACGAGACCGATTCTAATTTTCTTTGTATCAATGGTCCTGAGATCATGAGCAAATACTATGGACAGAGCGAAGAGAATCTGAGAAAGAAATTCGAAGAGGCTGAGAAGAACGCCCCTTCAATCATATTCATCGACGAGATAGATGCCATCGCATCGAAGCGTGAAGAAGCGAAAGGTGAGGTCGAGAGAAGGGTTGTCGCCCAGATGCTCGCTCTCATGGATGGTCTTAAATCAAGGGGAAAAGTCGTAGTCATAGCCGCAACAAACATACCTAATGCGCTTGATCCAGCCCTAAGGAGACCTGGTCGTTTCGACAGGGAGATCGATATAGGTGTCCCTGATAAAGCCGGAAGGAAGAAGATCCTTAAGATCCATACACGGAACATGCCACTAGCAAAAGACGTCAATCTTGACAGAGTGGCTGAGATAACACATGGTTTTGTCGGAGCGGATCTATCATCTCTGTCAAAAGAAGCAGCGATGATATTGCTTAGGAGGATCCTTCCAGACCTGAAGCTAAAAGAAGATGATCCTATACCTAAAGAAGTTCTCGAGAAACTGTTGATCACAAAAGATGATTTCCATGAAGCTCTCAAAGTTGTCAGGCCTTCTGCTTTGCGTGAAGTGCTTGTCCATGTGCCAAACACAAAATGGACTGATATAGGCGGTCTCCAGACAGTCAAACAGGAGCTCATAGAAGCAGTCGAATGGCCGCTTAAACATCCTGAAGCATTCATACGTCTTGGTGTCAGACCACCAAAAGGTATCTTGTTATACGGTGCACCAGGCACAGGCAAGACTTTGCTCGCAAAAGCCGTAGCCACTGAATCATCTGCCAATTTCATCCTTGTCAAGGGTCCAGAGCTGCTCAGCAAATGGGTCGGCGAATCTGAGAAAGCAGTGAGAAAGATATTTGAGAAAGCGCGTCAGACATCACCATCAATTGTATTTTTCGATGAGATAGACGCTATCGCTCCAAGCAGGGGTGCTTCATCAGACAACAAAGCGACTGAACGTGTGGTGAACCAGCTTCTGACAGAATTTGATGGGCTTGAAGAGCTTGAAGATGTTGTCATAATCGGCGCGACAAACCGGCCGGATATAATCGATCCTGCATTGCTTCGTCCAGGTCGTTTCGATAGGATAGTCCTAGCCCCTGTTCCTGATGAAGTCACACGTGAAGATATATTCAAAGTGCATACAAAGAAGATGCCTCTTGCAAAGACCATAAATATCAAAGAATTGGCTAAGCAATCAGAGGGCTGTGTCGGAGCAGACATCGAAGCTATCTGCAGAGAGGCAGCGATTATCGCTCTTCGAAAAGATATAAAAGCTAATGAAGTCAATGCAGAGCATTTCAAAGAAGCAGCAGCAAAGGTGGGTCCGTCTGTATCAAAAGAGATCGACAAGATGTACAATGAGATCCAAGACAAATTCCGCTCAGCGAAGGCTCGTGAGATGCAATCTGAGAAACCTAATTATTTTGGTTAGGCAGCCAGTCATGGGAAATCTTTATATGCAATCGTGCCTATAAAGCTTATAATGGCAGGAAATCGGCATAAAGGAGAAGTAGATAGCTCCTGGCCTCGGCTAAAAGAATTCTACAGACCAACAGTGCTTAGGATAACTCTTACGATATTCTTCATCGCGATAAGCTTCATGGTGCTGCCAGCCTTATTCTCGACTATCAAAGTCATCCCATGCACAATACAATACTTTCCTGGCGAAGAATATCAGTTCAGTCTGTGTACTATAAATCCTGTGGGTATGAAATTGAATACTATCTATTTCGGGATTGAATTGTTTGACTATATCTATCAGGCGATATATCTATTGTTCATGATCCTGGTGATACCATATACTCTATCTTGTCTGACGATGCAAGTATATGCGCGATACATAAGGCGATAAGAAGGAAAACAATTTAAACAATACAGGCTATATCCAGAACGATATAATCAAAATGGCCATATCGCAAGATCAAGTGCTTGAAATCGTGAGACGGAAAGGTCCTTTGATACCTGCGGTCATCGCAAAGGATCTAGGGATGGACCTTCTGTTTGCGCAGGCATATCTTTCTGAGCTATCATCAAAAAAGCAGATACTGGTCTCGACTCTCAAGATTGGTGGAAGTCCGCTTTATTATGTGGATGGCCAGCAATCAAAGCTCCAGAATTTCTCAGGCAGATTGAATGAGAAAGATCTGCGTGCATACGAAAAATTGAAGACACAGAAAGTGATGCGTGATAACACGCTTGATCCTCTGACACGGGTGTGTCTTAGACAGATAAAAGATTTCGCAGTGATGCTTGAAGTAAGGGTAGATGAAGAATCCGAGATATTCTGGAGATGGTATGAATGCTCAAATGAGCAAGTCGTACCTTTGATAAAAGAGATGATTGATGCCGGGATAAAAAAAAAAGTCGACAATCAGGAAGGTCTGCAAAAATCAGAAGAAGCAGAGCCCCTGCAAAAAGATCCAATCGTGCAAGACCAAGACTCAAGATTCAAGACCCAAGACGAAAGCCAAAAGTCACAAGACCAAAGTCCAAGACTC
>PCVE01000132.1:0-283 GCA_002762705.1 Candidatus Woesearchaeota archaeon CG11_big_fil_rev_8_21_14_0_20_43_8
CGTTCCCAGCAAAAGTTTTTCCGCGGAAAATCCCACCGCCAAAAGTGTCGCCAGTTCGTCATTATCTGAAAATTTCAATTCGCGATTCGAGACCACATCGTTTTCATTCACGATGGGAATGATGTCACTCTTCCAAAGCGCCTCGAATGTTTCCCGAAGCTGGAGAAACTGCGCCCGATCGGAGAAATGCCGTCGTTCGCACAACGCTTGCGCTACGGATATGTCATGAGCCTCAAAAAACCGAGCATAACGATTCATAAGAAGCGGATTCCCGACAGACGCC
>PCVE01000132.1:295-8102 GCA_002762705.1 Candidatus Woesearchaeota archaeon CG11_big_fil_rev_8_21_14_0_20_43_8
TCGGAAATATCGCCGCAGTGTGCAATGCCTCTGGCAATGTGATGGCGATAATGCCGCACCCTGAGAGATGCGCGTTCAATCATCAGCTGCCTCCGTATCTCCGTGATGAGACCGGCCTCTTCCACAAAGGTCCTGGCATGAAGATGATCGAATCCATGCTCATGCACATGAAGAAGAAAGTCAGTGCGAGAAAGCGCATGGAAAATGTGCATGCTAATAGAGATTCTGTGTCTGGGAAATGGGAGAGACATAATGTCAGACTGCGTGTGTCACTGATCATCACTGATGATGAAGCGATAAGCATGCGAAACGCTATTCGGAAAAGATTCCCTGTGACTGATGTGAAGAAAGAGGTGCTTTGGGATATCGGATGCGAAGATAGTCTGGTCGATGATGTGATCCGTTCTGGTGAACTGATGAACACAAACAAAGAACGTGTGGTCTCTTCAGGTGATGGCAGCCATATCGAGATCGAGGTGCGGGATAGGGATGACATGCTGGCTCTGTCAAAGTGCCGCAATCTAAATGAGAGGCACGGTCTCAAAGTGAGCGGCCTCAAAAGGAGCGTCGTGTGGAGGGTCTATGTCGCGGATCCAAAGAGATATGCGGATGATATCGTCTCTACTCTCATGTTCCATAATCCCTATTCACAGGAATTTCGCGTAGAGATAAAGGGGTGACAAGCGTGAGAAAGATAATTGAAAGGAATCTTTTGAATACATTAGGCGATTATTATATCCCTGAACTAGGCGACGGACGCAAAGGAAAAGTCAGAGACAATTTTATCCAGGGAGATAATATCCTGATGGTGGCAAGCGACAGGATATCTTGTTTCGATCATATTCTGCGACAGAAGATACCATTCAAAGGCCAGGTGCTGACACAGATCGCGCGTTTCTGGTTTGAGAATACTTCTGATATCATAGAGAACCATATGGTCTCATGTCCTGATCCTAACGCGATGCTTGTCAGGAAGTGCACACCGCTTCCTGTCGAAGTTGTCGTGCGCGGATTCCTCACCGGCAGCGCATGGAGGGCGTATCGCTCCGAAGTGCGTGAGTTCTGTGGTGTTGCTCTGCCGGATGGTCTTTCTGAGGATGAAGCGTTCGACCATCCGATTGTCACTCCAACGACAAAAGAGGAGATGGGCCATGATATAGAGATCAGCTCAAAAGATATCGTGTCTAAGAGACTTGTGGATGCGAAGATCTGGAAACAGGTCGAAGATGTCGCTGTCAGATTGTTCATCCGCGGCCAGGAGATATGCAGAAAAGCCGGGCTGATACTTGTCGATACAAAATATGAGTTTGGGCTTCTTGATGGGAAGCTTGTCCTGATCGATGAGATACATACGCCTGATTCATCGCGTTTCTGGGCGGAGTCTGGCGTGTCGCATAAATCTAAAGAATTTGTCCGTGCTTGGCTGATCGACAATGGTTTCATGGGCCGTGATGGCGAGAAGATGCCAGATCTTCCAGATGATATCGTCGTTCGTACTTCAGAGATATATTGCGAGCTTCTATGGAAGCTTGCCGGAAGACACATAGTCGCATCCTCTCTTGATATAAATGAACGCCTTCTCTGTAATCTTAAGGATTCCGGACTGATAAAGGGATTCTATGTGGCTGTGCTGATGGGGAGCGAATCTGATATGTGGTTCGCGGAGAAGATATGTTCTGAGCTTGATTCATTTGATATACCTTATTCAGTTCATGTGGCGTCCGCGCACAAAGATCCGGCACGCGTCCTATCAATTGTGTCTGGATATAACAGAAGCATCGAGCCTATCGTGTATATCACAATCGCGGGACGGAGCAATGGGTTATCTGGCGTGACTGCGGCAGCAGCGCTCAATCCTGTGATCGCATGCCCGCCTTTCAAAGACAAGAGCGACTATCTTGTGAATATCCATTCAACTCTGCAGATGCCGTCAGGGACGCCGGTTCTCACTGTTGTCGATCCAAAGAACGCGGCTTTGGCTGTCGCGCGTATATTCGCGAACAGTTCTGTCAGCATGAGAAAGAAGATGGAAAAGATGATTATATCTACTATGATCTGATCCGGTATGCATATATACTACCTCTTCTGACCAAGATATTATGAAATATCGATGCACGCCAGAAGACTTCAGGGTAGAAGAAATCACATCAAGAGAGTTCTCTTCTGAGAAGCAGAAGTATTCTGTCTATCTTCTTGTGAAACGTGGTGTTGAGACGCTTGAACTTCTCCATCGGCTAGCGGAGATATTCGATGTGACTGAGAAGGAGATCGGTATCGCCGGTGTCAAGGACAAGTATGCCCTGACAAAGCAGTTCTTCACAGTGCCTTCGCAGAAGCAGCCGAGCTCGGGCATAAAAGACGTGACGATCACTCATGTCGGCTACACTGATAAGCCGTTAAGGCTTGGTGATCTTATCGGCAATAGGTTCCGTATGACTGTTCGTGACATCGAGAAAGGCGAGATCGATGGCATAATTGCAAAGGCCGCGACTGTGCCTCTCATGGGTGTCCCTAATTACATAGATTCGCAGAGATTCGGAAGCTATTTGCCTTCGGGATTCATAGCGAAGAAGATACTTCTGGGCGATCTTGATGAAGCAATCTCGATGGCGTATGGTGCCGCGAACATGGATCTGCCTGATAGCGATTTTCGGGCAGCATACAATAAGATCCCTCCAAGGAGAAGAGAATTTTTTGCAAGCGCGTATCAGAGTTTCCTCTGGAATGAGTGCCTGAAAAGATTGATCCGCTGGAATGTGGACAACAAAAGACTCTACACTGTCGACTACAAGGCAGGCAAGATGATTTTCTATAAGAAGATATCTGATGACGAGAAAGTGAAGCTTGATATCCAGATCCATATGATATGCGACACTTTGGTCGAGGACGACCATGAGCGCAGCATAATAAAGAAAGTGCTGGCCGCTGAGGGCATAAAGAAAGAGGACATGTCTTCTGACAAAGCAAGCCCGATCTATTTCCGACCTGGTGAGCGAAAGGCCATCGTTGTGCCGCAGGAGTTCAGCATCACTGAGCCTATGCTTGATGATATGTATGCGCGGGAGAAACGGAAACGGTACATGATCACTGTCTCATTCACGCTTCCAAAAGGCTGCTATGCGACTGTTGTTTTGAAGCGGATATTCAACCAGTGATATCACTTATGTCGACGCTGTGCTTTCCATTTTGGAGATGTGAGATAAAAATACTTCGCCTGTGCGCCGTCCTTTATGGACAGCGCGTTTCTCTTATCGAATTCAACACTGGATGCTGTGATCGTATCCGCAACAATTATAAACTATTTTCACGATTGATCATTTTATGAGAAAATTTGACTGGAAAGGATATTTCCTGTCCAAACTGAAGGTGGCTGGGTTTATCCTTGCGCTTTTTGGCTGGTTTTTGATCTTAATATTCGCCATGGCTCCGTTCTTCCAAAATGAGGTCATGAAGTTTGTCGGGATCTTTGAATCGGTCTATTTCAAGTGGGGCATGAGGATATTTGTCTTCTCTTTCGCGATATTCCTGTTCAAAGGAAAATTCCTGGTTGATAGGATCATGAAACACAAGAAGATAAAGACCGGACTAAAAGTATTCTTCATCGGCGGCGCGATCGGATGGGTCCTCTTCTTCCTCTCGCTGATATTGTTCTGAATGCGTGTTGTTTTAGTTGTCTTTTGCCGTGTCAAATTTTCTTTCAATCATGGCATAGTATTGTTTGACAATATCGTGTATCTTATCCATGATTGGTATCACTAGGCCTCTTTGCTGCAGGATGTCCATCTTTTCACCAACCCACGTGACCCAAACATCATTTCCGCTTGATTGTGCCTGGTGCACTACTTCATCAAGGATATCTTTCCATTCCAGCCCTTCTTTAGCAAGACTCATGCAATCATCCAGGTCGCCTTCTCTTTCAGTCATTGTCTTGAAAAAGAAGATATCTTCGCGTGAGCACAAGAACACTTCGAGATTCTTTAGGCCAGATACTTTTTTTGCTCTTCTGATCATGTTTTTTGAAAGCGCTGCTTTTTTGCAGACTGTTTTCTCAAACAGATCGATCCTGAAATCATCACGGACAAATATCTGACTTAAGTTTAGATGGGTATATCCTTTATCTGGTATCTTGGGTTGAAACCCACATTCGATGAGTCGGTTTTTGAATATGTTGAATTCTCTCTTGCTCTGAACAACGATGTCGATATCTTTTGTCGCTGGTTTCAGGCCATGGAATAGCAGGACTGCGCCACCAAGAAGATAGAGTCTGATTTTTCTATCTGATGCAGAATCAAGTTCTGAAAATAATGTGTTGATCTGTCTGAAATCATCTATCATAGTTCTATTCCATAGACCTCTGCTCTGCTTCGAATTTCTTCAAGTGTCGGGTACTTGTCTATTCTCTTGCCTTTCATGATTTCTTTCAGATTATATAAAGTCTCGTGCTCAAATCCGGAAAAAATCCGAAATTTGAAGTAGAACAATGCGATGTATATCAAGTTCCGTATCGAATTCTCTTTTTCCTGCACTTTCAATGAATGCAGAAGTATATCTTTTTTTGATAATTGTTTTTCTGATATGCAATAATAATTTTTGGTCAGCAGTAGCTTGATGCCATGTTGTCCATAGGCGGAGAATGCTGTCTTCTGATATCCAAGTTCTTCTTTTGTTGAGAATACAAGCGAGTCTTTCTGATATATCATTGAACCGACCGGAATCCTTTTGTCGATATTGTCTTCATATTTTTTGAGTTCATCTAAGAATTCCTGCATCCCATTCCAAATTGCATTGTTTATTATAAATTTGTTTTCTTTCTTGATAAGATTGATATCTTTTGCGAGATTTAATTTTCTATAAACAATAGCGATCTTCAGTCCAGTCTTCTGGCTTATCTCTTTTGCATCTGCAGGTAATGTGGCAAGGATATCTATCCCAGAATCAGCAAGGACATCACATAGCTTTTTAGTGATGATCTTCGCAAGCATCGCGATATGTGTGTGGTTTCTCAATATGATTTGTCTGTCTCTTCTTTCTAAGATATCTTTGTCTATTAGTTTTTTTACTGCTGCATAGATCTGTTTGTCGCTTTTATCTAGTGCTCTAGCTATCTGGCTGATTGTGTTGTTGGCGTTCGCCGCCTGATGAAGTATCTTCAGTTCTGTTTTTGAAAACCGCATATTTATACTAAAACAAGAATACTATTTAAACTTTTCTTATTTTAGTATAATTGTTGGTGGCAGTGCACCGTTCTTTAGGAACCGCGCGCTTGTCGATCTGATCCTTTCTTCGCAGTATCAGCGATTCTCCTGGCAAGTTCAGTCTTGGAAAGACCAAGATAACTTTTGTCGCGAAGGATGAGTCCGGGAACACCGCAGAGTGCGAATCATACGTGACGATACTTGACACAACTCCTCCAAAACCCACATGTCCTGAAGTGGTGGAAGCCCCTGATAGTCTGAAGGTGAGTGTGTCTGACGCAGTCGATGACAGGCCGATCATCACAAGCGATGCGTTATCCACTTTTCCTATCGGAAAGACTCTTGTCACAGTGACCGCGACTGACGCTTCAGGGAACAAAGCGACCTGCCACACATATGTTGTGAACAAAACATATGATTCTCCTGTTGTCGTTGTTCAATCTGTCGTTCCTGCTACGCATAGAAGTCTTGTCTCGCGACTGAAGGATTGGTTTATGGGATTCTTCAGATGATGTACCTGATGCAGAGCGCGATGACTATGATCACAAAGAATGCTACAAGTATGAATATATTCTTCTTTGATTTTATCCTTCTCTTTTCATAATGCTCTCTTAACGCGGCCTTGAAGTCTCTTGATGACGATGTATCCTTGCTTCCTATCCTCTTCAGATCCGCTTTCTTGTAATGGAACTCATGAGTCCCACCAGTCTTCCTCGTATATGCCATATTATTGTATAGATATCTGGTTGTATTTAATTATTGTGGACTTGTCGGTTTAATACTGCGCTCTTTAGGGCGAGTTCACAATTCAAAAATTTGTTCAGACTATAATGCGAATCCGGTTAATACCTGAATGGAAGAAGAGAAATGCAGATGATCCCTCCATCCTGACAAATGAGATCACTGAAGCGGCTTTTGGAAAGACAGTAAGTGAATACGAGAAGCAAAAGAACCTAAAAAAACAAAATCTTAGGGATCACATGACCAGCATGGAATCAATTATAACAATGTTCGCTGAAGCAGTCACAGAAGAGATTACAAAAAATGCAAAAGACCTAAAAAAAGCAGCAAGGTTGGGCGGAAAAGTAGCAGGAAAAGCAAGAAAAGAAGCAGAAAAGTACATCGCGCGGCCGTAAGGCGGCGCACTGCCAATGGGAAGGACATGCCCTACGCATTTATTTGTGTCCCATTTATTCATCAGATCACTTTCAGAAGTATCCCGAACTCTTCACTATGTGCCACCTTGAACATGTCGGTGCTGTCTACCAACCGTCTCACCATCTGATCAGTCTCATTTGTGCCCTTCTTTACCGCGAATGTGGGATCGATGATCAGATATTCATATTTTTTGTCTATGAGCCATGAATGGATATCTGTGGCAGTCATATTGATCATCCCATTTCTCAATGCCTTGTTCTTTGGATCCCAGAAATCCGCCATCTTATCAAGACCTATGACTTTTCGATCGTATGATGCACTGTATACTCTTGTCCCTGGATCAAGGAAATGCAGACCAATATAGAGCTTTGTCTCACCATACGAATTCCAGATCATCCCTGGCGACCAGAATGAGGTCGCATGAATATATTTAGCATGTCCGCTTCCGATCAAGAGAAGAAAAGAGATGATACATACAACCGTTGTTTTCTGCATAGTGCTAAGTTTCATGCGTCTCTTGTCCAGTCTCAGGCGAAGGTCAAGAAGCGAGAACAATCCTCCTGACGCGATAACAATCATTGGTATCGAAAGGTACTTCCATGCGTCCTGCGGCACCCATGTAAGAGGAAGTCTCGCAGACTGCGTGAGCAGGAAAGTGAATATCAACATGCCAAGCATGGCATCGCTATGAAGATCACGGGACTTTTCACGTATTGTGTACAGATAATATACAAGACCTATCAGTGCGATAGCGCAGAAGACAGTCCCGAAACCTTTTGGTGTGCCGATAGTGTTTGGAGTGAATGTATAGAAATAATCCTGCCACCCATAGAACTGGTTCTTGAATGTGTCACCTAACTGCGCTTTGACCTTTGAATTGAAAAATACAGCTTTTGCGCCATACTTGAGCAGAACAGGGATCCAATATATCGATGCTGCATATGCCGCGCCGATCACACCAGAGATGACAAGCGGATTGAACACCTTTTTTAGAAGTCCTATCTTCTTTGTGGATATATGCACGGTATGGATGATGACATATATCAGGTATATCACTGTGAAGATGAGTGTGGTCCTCTGATGCGTGACAAGAATCGCGGCGATAAGCAGCCCGAGCGGATAGATCCATCTTCGATCTTCGATAGCCATCGACACTGAATAGAATGCCAAAAAGAACAATCCTAAATTCAATGTGTCGGCCCAGATGAAATGTGTGAGACCTGTCGGGTTCACCAGATACATGAATGCTCCAAACACAGGCGCCCAGCTAAGCCATCCCGTTTTCGCTGGAAAGACCTTTGTCAGGAACAGATAGAACCATATGAGGCCAAGCGAGACAATCAGCACGTTGAAGAACTTGAGAGTCCAGTAGAGCGAAGGCTCGGTCTGGTGCAAAAGCCCCATCAGGATATGATATCCCTGTGCGTATGGCTCATTTCTGTTATCATAATTGG
>PCVE01000132.1:8145-11761 GCA_002762705.1 Candidatus Woesearchaeota archaeon CG11_big_fil_rev_8_21_14_0_20_43_8
CACAGCAACACTCCATGGGTCGTCATCCTCGAGATACTGGTAGACAAAAGTGCCTTTCAGACACACAGAGAAAAGGACTATGGCCATGACGATGACGATAAGCAGACGTAGATTTTCTTCATTGATCTTCATCTTTGGGAACTCTTTGATCCCTGTATAAATATATCTGGTCATGAGAAGCGCGACAGCGATACCACTGAATATCCTGTAGTCCAATGGTATCCCTATCAGGTTGAATAAGACGCCTAGGACTGGGATCGTGGCAAGTCCAAGCCCCATCTTCACAAAAAGACGTTCAGACCATGAACCCTTTTTCCAGAAGAACAGCAAAGAATCACCAAAGCCCCATGCAAGAAGCAGGAACACAGATATCGCGAGCGCTTTCATCAAGATTTCACAGATTAGGCTGAATTATATATTTTTCTGCTTTTTGTCAGGATACATCTGTTGCGTACTGCATATGGTGGATATTCCTGTAATTCGATAGAATATTTTCCTAATTTTTTGTGATATATATGTGTATATATTTTCTCCATGAGTTAATCAAAATCAGCGTTTAACCAGAAGTAGTGCGCCGGTGCATGACGTTAAACTCGTCAGGGGAATCCATAACATGTACGGATTCCAACCAGACGTGTCACGCCGCCACCCGGATTTGAACCGGGATATCCCGAAGGAAACCGGCTTTGTTGGTCGCTAGATTGCGACTCTCAAGGCCGGCGGAGTACCAGATTGTCCCATAACGGCAGTATTTTGTGCGTGATTTTTTTGTACTAGAAAATCCTTTGGATTTTCTGTACAGGAAATCTCGTAGAGATTTCCTCGTATCCCGAAGTCTTTGAGCGAAGCTCAAAGGCGCCGCAAGCTTTGCTTGCGAGCGGAAACCGGCTTTGTTGGTCGCTAGATTGCGACTCTCAAGGCCGGCGGAGTGCAAGGAAATGCTATGCATTTCCTGCACAGGCAATTTCATTGCCTTGTACCAGATTGTATTGCGCGAATGCGCAATGCACGGCAAGCTCTGCTTGCCCGTGTCCTATACTGGCAAATTGTTGATTGCCAGATCCTAAACTCCGGCAAGTACCAAGTGAAAAAAAGAAGCGATATAAAAAGGTTCCTATATCATCCATTTCCCATCCTTCTGGACTAGCTTCCCATCCACATACATCTCGCCGCCATCACGCAGATCGCAGACGATGTCCCAGTGGATGTCAGAATCATTGAGGCCGCCGCCATCAGATAGCGCCCGTTTGTATGACCGTCCAAGCGCGAGATGGATGGTGCCGCCGATCTTCTCATCAAAGAGCAGATTCTTCATATATTCCTTTATCCCATAGTTGCAGCCGATCCCAAACTCCCCGACCCTTTTCGCGCCATCAAGCGCGAGCATGGACTCAAGGAATTCCTGGTTCTTGTCAGCTTTGAATTCAATAATCTCACCATTTGAATATTTTAGCCAGATACCGCTGACTTCATTTCCATCACGGATAGCAGGATAAGTGAACGTGATCTCGCCTTCCATCGAATCCTCGACAGGACCATAGAACACCTCGCCGCTAGGCATGTTCCGTCTGCCATCTGACACAGCACCCCCACGGCCGGACAGACTGAATGAAAGATCAGTCTTCCCAGGGACATATATCCTTACTAAAGAAGCATCATCGAATGCGTCCTTGACTTTCTCCATCTTTTGCGAGAACTTCACCCAGTCGATGTTCGTCGCAGAGAAGATCACGTCGCTGTATTTCTCAAAAGACATGCCTGCGGTCGCGGCAGAGCCGACAGATGGATAGCCGACGACACACCATCTCTTTCCCGGGTTCTGCTTCCCATCACCGACCACGATATCGCTTATCGGTCGATATGCCTTGTTGTCTTTTGCAAGCCGGTCAGTATCTACGCCTTCAAGATATTTTGGATTCTCTGCGTAGCTGACACTTATGACGACATCTGCCTCACGCGCCTGCTCCAGAAGATAAGATGGAGTCTTGTCAAGCAGCCCTATATCTCCATTCAGGAGAAAATACCGCTTGACATCTGGGTCTCGTATCTGCAAGACCGGTCTTGCTTTCCTGTCGACCACATTCCTCGCGATCTCAGCGATGAAATCACACACACCGATCTCGCCTTTTATCACGACAAAATCTCCTGGCTTCACTGAAGTAGAATAATCGACCACTATCTTCGCTAGTTCCTTTGCACGTTCATCCATATAGATCCCTCCAGAAGACATTCAATCCAGACACATTTATAATTCTTAGCATCACAGAAGCTCATTGAACAGATCAAGATAATCTTCCATGTGACGCGTGATCAAAAAATTCCTGCGCACATGATCTTTTCCTGCCTCGCCGATCTTCCTGCCAAGCGATGGATTCTTTAGGATATGTTTGATGCGCGCTGCGCATTCTTCGACACTTCTGACTAAGAACCCAGTCTCACCTTCATTGATCTGGAGCGGGATACCGCCGACATCACCGCCGATCACAGGCGTCGCTTTCCAGAGCGCCTCAGACACAGTCAGGCCAAAACCCTCGCGTGTGGATTTCTGCAGTACGACAGAAGATATAGTCTGGAGGGTATTCGCAAGCAAATCATTGTCATAAGTAATTATTGTTATATCTGGGTCATCAGACACAGACTTTCTGACCTCATCAAGTATTGCGGTGCCTTCAGGATCATCGATAGATGTGTTTCCCATCAGTATCAGTCTGCAAGGCATCTCTTTCTTCGCCAATCGATACGCATCGATGACGCCAAGCGGGTCCTTCCATTTATCGAACCTTGATATTTGCGTGACAAGCGGAAGATCCGTAGGCACTTGATACCTCTTTAGCAATAGGTCAATCAAAACTGGCGAGAGCTCTTTGTTTTTTTCAGTCAGAGGATCGATCGAAGGCGGTATTATCACTTCAGGAATGATGCCGATAGAGTAAGTGGGCATTGATATGATCATCTTATCATATTTCACGATATATTTTTTGAGAAAATCCAAAAGACCAGGGTTAGGTCTTGTAAGATCCACATGGCATCGCCAGATCCAAGGACACTTCTTCTCGCAAAGACTGATCAATGCTGCAGGCTGGGCGTCATGGATGACAACAAGATCATAAGAAGAGAAGTCTATCGTCTGCTTCTTCAGATTATCAAGATATATACTGCGATGCTCAGCTGTGAAAGGCTTCATCTCACCCTGGAGCATGTTATGGAAATCTTTTGTGATATCGAAGAACCCTTCATCGCCAGAGATCACTTCCCAGTCCATCTCGATCCCAAGAGAATGGAACAATGGGATCATATTGTTGAGGATCTCTGCGACACCCCCACCTGATTTAGTGGAATTGACGTGGAGGATCCTCTTACCTTTTATCTTCTCTGCCTTCTTCTTCAATCTCGCGATTGTCTCGCTTCCGACTATCTGCGCATATTGGGTTATGTCCTTTCGTTCCATGATAATTCGGTCTATGTCAATTAATATTTATATCTTTACATGGAACTGCTTAAGTGTCGCTCTCAACTTCACAGATCCCGCTTTGCATCAGATACGATCACCTGAAGATGTTTTCCTTCGATGAATTGTATCTTCATCTTCGCTGTGCGCTTGTAGTCTAGATCTGTG
>PCVE01000102.1 GCA_002762705.1 Candidatus Woesearchaeota archaeon CG11_big_fil_rev_8_21_14_0_20_43_8
TGTGTTTCTGGAACTGGTTCTTCAGGTATTATCTCATCAGCAAACAAATCATCAAGTATATTCATAAGATCGAGTGTCTCGCCTTTTTTAGCAGTGGTATGAATAATTTCATCATTAACCAGAATTTCATAGAATACAGTATCGCCTTGTTCTTGCACTATCTTATGATACACATCAACTTGCTCGCCATCATAGAACACTTGACTTTTCTCATAACCATCATTACTAACAGCAATAACAACTCCAACAAAAACACATAGAACTAACACAGCAGAAACAATGATTTTTAATTGTCCTTTTTTTTGTTTTTCCAAATTATTCCTCATAAAGTTCTGCAAAAATATTTCAGTACTTCCAGTGAGAAAAACATTCCTTGCTATAAATAAATTTGGTGTCACTATCCAAAGAAGTCATTTATATAAGATTTATCCGAGAAATGAATTATGGGATAATTTTTAATTTTTACCAACCCAAAATTTCATCCCAAGTAATCGTTTTGGTCTATTTATCCAGTTGGTATTGGTTTGGTAAAGCACTTTTATTTGATATTGATGAAACTAGAGATAACATTGTACGTGCATGGGATTTTTCACATAGATATTATTCTAATCTAGGAAGTTCCTTGTTGGCAGGAGGATTAGTAACGATATTAACTGTTGAAGGCAAGATGCAGATATGTATTGGGATAATAATCGCTGCAATTACCCTTTTGATTGTTGGAGAAGTTAAAAAAAGAAAAATAGATGATTTTTTTGAATTTGTAAGGACTAAAGAAAAACGAAGAAAAAATTAATGGATTTATCATCATTCCTTCAGATAGAAATAATGTGTCTTCCCCGACTTTCTTTTTGTGATGAAACCTTTCTCTTCAAGATGCAACAGATCTGTCCGAGCAGTCTGAAGCACTACTCTGAAAGTCTCTGATATCTCCTTAACTGAGAACGCTTTATTTGGACTCTTCATGAATTCTTCTAATATCATCGCCTGTCTCAGGCTAAGGTCAGGATTCTCAGAGATTATCTTCTTGGCTTCAGCTTGTTCTACCTGCTTTTTCTTTATATGTTCAAGCATATCCTTCAAAGCATCATCTATGCATTCAATAATGTATTTGAAGAAATATGTGAGGTCAAATTCATCGTATTCAGTATGTAAATATGCAAGATCATATTGTTTACGTGATCGGAGAATTCTTCTAGAAACGGCCATATATTCGAAAAGCCAATAGCCTTTTGATAGCATATACCAATAAAATACACTCCTTGCAGTTCGGCCATTCCCATCATTAAACGGGTGAATGTAACCCAATAAAAAATGGAGAGTTATACCTTTTAAGATAGGATGTATAAACTTCTCACCTTCGTTGTTCGCGAAATCACAGAATTCTTTGATGAGTTTTGGAAGTTGCTTAAAGTCCGGCGGGTGATGAGCGATTATATCTGAATGCAATTGATGGCCAACTACAACCTCATTGTTATCGCGAAACTGCTCCTCGTCTTTTGGATCATCTAATGTGTCATGAGTGACCATCTTCTGTATCTCAAGAAGCATTTCAGGAGTCAAGGCCTCATCTTTCTTAGAGACAATGAATTGCATTGTCTCATAATTGTTTACAATCATCTTCTCAGATTTATTTTTTGGCTTCCTTCGTTCTTTGAGCATCGTCTTTGCGACTCTTCTCGTAGTGGAAGCACCTTCGATCATACTAGAAGCGATGGCTTCTTCCATAAGTGAGCTTATTATGTATCTCTTATGTAGACCTAGGGTTTTCTGCTGGATTTCAATATTTCCTGCAAGGGATTTGTCAAAAAGATGAAGTTCTTTTATGAAATCAGATAAAGGGTAGTATTGAAACCATAATGTTGGAAATGGAATCATTTCATACTTGCTACTTCGCAGAAATTTCATGATTGTCCAGAGCTGTTTTCTTTCATTCTCATCCTTAACACGATATTTAAGTTCTGACCAATATAGATACCTCTTATTGAATTCATGTGCCATTTTCCACAGTTCTTTCTTGGCCATGAACTTACCAAAGTTATTTTGGTATTCAGGATGCCAATCAAATGGTTTTTCAGGGAGTTTCATTTTATCTGCTAAATTAGTTGATTTTAGCAGATATTAGTTTGAACTACTATTTAAATTTATCTGCTAAAATGGTTTATTTTAGCAGGTTTTAGCTTGAAACGAAGGCTGCCAGCTGCTAATTTAGTTAAATTTAGCAGATATTGGCAAATGATTTTATTTAAAAATGAGATATCCAAAATCTGTTTATTTGAATAGACATTCAAGAAAATTGTTGTCCTTCAATGTCACATACGTGCCTGTCGCCCGCGCGTGCCTATCTCTTTTCATACATCTTCTTAGAAGCGGCTGTCGGGAAGAGGTGTGCGAATATGCCCTGCTGCCATTTCAGAAACAGATCTATGCATCCCTGGCAGATATCTGCATCATGCGTTCCATCGATAATCAGATGATTGAAAGCAGGATCATATTTTTCTATCTCCGTATTGCATAGGGCGCATCTCATTTTTCTCTCCAATCATGATAAGTGGTCATGATTTAAAAACGTTATCAACAGCTCCGTTGCAAGTTATGTTTGTGAACTTCCAATTTTGACTTCTTTTCCTATTTTGCAGGGCACCCTGGCCTTATAGGCCAGCGTGCGCTACTTGCTCTTTTATGGGCCATTCCATCATCACGTCGGACAACCCCTGATAATAAGTTGCTTGGCAAGTAATCGTTCGGGCCGCATTGAACGGCCGGAACTCTGCAAAACGTGTAAATTATGCAAATCCAAATAATTATCTCTAAGAACTTGTAACGGAACTTCATCAACAATAAGTTTATATCTATATCACCAGATTGAATTATCATGGCATTTGGCACAGGCGCAGAAATATTAGGCATACTACAGGCGCACGGCTATTTCATCATGTTCCTTCTGATCATGCTGGAAGGACCTATATTCACTTATGTCGCTGCATTCGCCGCATCATTAGGCACGTTTTCTGTATCACTTGTCCTTCTGATATCTATCTGCGCAAATTTCTCTTCTGATCTTGTGTATTATTTTGCAGGCAGGCTTGGTAGTGGAAAGACAATAAAAGGATATGTCCATAGGATACTTGGCGAAAAAAAGATAACGCGATTAGAAAATCTTCTTAAGCATAGTCCTGCACGGACATTGGCTGTCATCAAGCTTACACCCCCTCTTCCTGTACCTGGCCTCATCCTGGCAGGCTTTATCGGGATGCCATTGAAAAGATTCATGCTCTATTCCTCGATCCTCTGCGCAGGCTATGCATCAATACTCACTTTTTTAGGCTACTTCTCAGGCATGGCATTCTGGATATTGTCTGGTTATGCCAAGTACGGTGAATTCCTTGTCGGGGCGGCAGTCATACTGATTGTCGGTTTATGGTTCCTGCTCAGATTCATCTCTAATTTTCTCTCGGATAAGATACAGAAACTCTAATCCGTAGAAAGCACTTTAGAATAGACCTTTTCAAGTTTCGTGATGCTTTTTTTGATGTCGAATCTATTGCGCATCTTATGGCTTTCCTCTGACATCAGCTTATACAGCTTTTCATCAGTGAATAATCTCTTTATTTTTGCGGCAAGATCCTTTGGGTTATGCGGATCAAAAAGAAAACCATTACGTCCGACAATGAATCTGGATGCGCTATCTGGAGAATCAGCGATTAAAATGGGTTTGTTATATGATATGGCTTCAAGGACGACCATCCCTTCAAGTTCCACAAAGGAAGGCAGGACAAAGACATGACATATATTGTATATGCTTTGCAGCTCAGAATCTGTCAGCTTCCCTAAGAATCTTATCTGGCCATCGACACCAAGCGTTTTAGCAAGCATTTCCAGACGTTCTCTCTCGCTTCCGTCTCCGACGATAAATATCTCAAGAATATCTGATATCTTTTCAAGATATCTCAATGATTGTATCAATACAGAGACATTTTTTTCAGGATCAAGACGACCGACAAATAGCAATATCTTTTTCTTTCTATCAATATGGTATCTCTGCATATCATCATGTGTATTGTGTCTTTGGAACTTGTTTATATCCACCCCATTGCTGATAACATATGTCTTTGTCTTGAATCCTTTCGACCTAAGAAGCATCTCTGAGAATTCTGTCGGACAGATTATCGCATCGGCCATCTCATAGATCCTTCGTATGTATCTATATGACAAATTCACAAGGCCGCCTTTGATGAAACTGAATGGTCTTGGTATATATGTCGTCCAGTTCTCTGGCTGTGTGTGAGAATGAGCGATCACTTTCAATCCAAGCTTCTTTGCGGATTTAGCCGCTGAGACACAGAGAGGAGTCGGAAGCATGAAATGCACTATCTGTATATCGTCTTTGAGCAATATAGACCTTATCTCTTTTTGGGAGGGATATGCGAAATACAATCTTTTACTTGACTTTGGGACTGGAAACGCACGAAGCCTGTATATCTTCAACCCTTTATAATCATCTTCAACAGGTGTGTGTGGGTATCTTGAAGTGATTATTATTACCTTATGCCCTTTATCAGCCAAGCCTTCAGAAAAACGCAGAGCGGAGATAAAAGACCCAGCAGTAAAATCAGTGATTGCGTCGCAGACAATCGCGATGTTCAATGGTTTCATATTTTATGCCTTCATAATCAGTCTATACACTCTGTTTATAGGGCACATAGATCAAGTGTTATGTCTTTGAATGTTATCAGTATATATACCTTGTGAAACATATTTTACATGGATTTATAAAATTCGTAGCAGATTTTTGTTTTTTGATATCTCCGTTTGTTTGTTCAATGACATATCGAAAAAAAAGTAGGCTTGTTTTTTTCTGATTTGTGAATTCATGAGCGTCCATATGTGTCGTCATATTGGTGCAGTTTGCAAGGAGTATCATCAATCGACTTAAGAAGAAAAAAAAGTAGGTAATCTCAGATTTTGGTTGTTTGAGATACCGCTATGATTTTTATTTTTGTATTCCTCGCCCATGATCACTGCAGTTGCCGTCTCAGAATCTTATGGGCGCGGTTTATCTTCTTGAACATCTCAGTGTTTCCGTTCGGCATATCCGGATGATGCGCTTTTGCCAATTCTTTGTATTCTCTATCGATGACTCTCATATCTGTCTCGTTTTCATGGAGGCCAAGTGTCTTTCGCGCCTCACGCCGGATATCATCTATATTTTCATCTTCTGAAAATTCACTTATGAATCTCTCGAATGTAATCTCTTCATCGATGAGAGCGTCGATGAAAGTAGCAAGGACCTTATAGACCATATACATATTCTCAGCATAGTTGCCAGCCAGATTATAACTATAATACATCCTGTAACCTTCCATATACCATGTTACAGAGGCTTCTATTTTCCTAAATGCATTCACTTCCAATTCTATCTTGATATCATCCTCAAACACTCCTATGCGTTTTAGCTCTTGATTTATCTTATTATAAGACTGTTGAGCTCGACGATCGAAGGTGTTTGTGATTTTCTTTGGGATTATCTCATAACCTTTGATTTTGACCATAAGAGGGATGGTTTTTGGTGATACTATATATAAGTTGCTGATTTGGCTAGATGGCACAAGGCAATCTCAAAAGTGGACTTGAAGTATACATTTTCACTCCATCTTGTATATAAACAGATCACCATAATCTCTGTCTTAGGCCAATTGATTTGGTCCTGATCTATCGGAGGTGGATAGAAATGAGAAAAGTACCTTTGATCGGAATGCTTGGGTTCCTCTTGATCGGGCTCGTCGCAGCCGGCGCATATGCTTTCCCTTTTGGCGGAAAGGACGGCATGCGAAGAGGCAACGATGAGATCAGATCTGCTTTTGAAGCAGGAGACTATGAAGCGTATCTGGCCGCTCTTGGTGATACCAAAAAGGCCATGACTGAAGACAGATTCAATGATATGGTCGATCGGTTCTTGGAAAGATCCAAAGACCAGTCAGCCATGCAGGCGAAAAGGCAGCAGATTGAAGATGCACTAGACAATGCTGATTTTGATGCATGGCAGGAAGCAGTTGGATCAGATGACCACCCATGCAAGATGTCTGAAGCCATAACCGAGGAGAACTTCGATACTTTTGTCAAACTCCATCAGGCAAGAGAAGATAGAGATATCGAGACTGCGAAGAAACTCGCAGAAGACCTTGGCATGAACCCAGGCGGAGAGCTCAGATTTGGCATGATGTCAAAATTTGGCGGATTCCATAAACACAATGGAATGCACAATGGATCTGAGTGAAAATAAACTAGGCTGATGCCTTATTTTTTTATTTTTATAATGTCCTTTTTTTGGTGATTAAATGGATTATATGGTCCGAAAACATTTAATATGTCTTCATATCCCCTACGTGAAACAACTATAGAGGAATCAAGATGTATGAACGATTCAGGTCAATAAACAAAGAATATTCAATAAAACCCCATAAGGTATTCAATTTTATAGATGATCTTCTGGATGAGATAAAGCTTGGCCGTGGACTAAGGAAAGGTCAAGGTGAATTGATTCCGGTGTTCTCGCTCCAGGTAGAGTTCGATGGAAACTTTGAAGCATATTCGCAGCATAAGCATTACGAAATTGATGCTTTGAAGGGAAGGAGACTTTTCGTGACTTCTGAAGTGGTCGCTGGCAGTTCACGATGCATATTTTCGCCTGTCGAATTGGCATGTCTTTCGATACCGAAGATGGGGAACACAACAATATTCAGTATAGGGGATGTGAAAGACCTGGCAGTGAATCCTGAACCGCTCTACAGAGTTGCGGAAAAATACCTGAGATGATTTTTTATTGTCCTTTCTTGACTTTATCAAGTTCTGTCTTCGCATCACCAATGATCTCCTCGAGTTCACGTATCTTCTTGGCTTTCTTTGGTTCGACAAATTCTACATTCGTGATTTTTATTAATACAATGCGGGGTCGATTATATGTGGCATCGACATATGTTCTGATATCATTTTCATTACCAGCGACATATCTTATAAGGATATCTTTTTCATTAAAATCTCCCCAGGGATCATGTTCACTTCACACCGCGTATACTTCTTTTCCCATGTATGTGACTTTATCTTCCTTTACCATCATGTATCACCAATCTGCTCAACATACTAAAAGAATAGATCTCAACTTTTTTTGAACAAAGCATCCACTTCATCCATGGCAAACTGCAGTCGCTCTTCATAATTCCCGCTGATTGTCACGTACTTGATCCCATAGCCATCAAGCATGCTCTTTAGTTTCCTGTTGTTTTCAAGACGCGCATCATCGCTTCCATGTCGCCTCTGTCCATCATCGACCCACGTGACATCTGGTTCTAAGAATAACCAAAGGTCATAATCTTCATGTTTTATCATCTCACCAAACAGAGGATCAGAATAACCATTATAGAGCCCAGCATAATATTCAGTCACAACCGCCTCTGTATCCACAAGAAGCAGCTTGTTCGCTTTCTGTACGGCTTCATACTCAAGCAACTTATGTCCATACGCGATCCGTCGATACATATCTTCAGTCAGAGTCTCTGGGCCGCCATTCTCTTCACATACATTTCGTCCATGCTCTTCTACTCGTACTGTATTATACATCTGAGCTAGCTTGCTCACAAGCGTTGATTTTCCACAGCTCTCTGTCCCGACGACAACCACTTTCTTGACAAAGAACGGTCTCACAAAAGAAGGCAGCATGTCCCAATGCTTGTATGGATCATTCCTGACCTTTGTCCCGCTCACAGGTTGTATGCTTCGGTCATGATCGACTAATGTATAACATGCATCAGGGTACAGCTTTGAGAAGATCTCCTTGTATTCTGGGTCAGAGCCAAATATAATATCGATCGGTTCCTTTATCTTTTCTTTGATCTTCCGTGCGCCGTCTTCCCAGTCATAATCATCATCGCCGTATTCATCTTCAATCGCGACAGGCACTATATGATCCGTATTCTTCGCGAGCTGATGCAGCCATGAAAGGCGGGTCTGATAAGGGATGTATTTACAGCCGCATCGCTCGCAAAGGTCACGGTCTCTTTTCTCTGAGTGCGAAAGTATGACATAAAGTTTATCGACACGTGTCGATGCCTGCAGAATCGAGTCCACATGGCCCTGATGAAGTGGCAGGAACTTGCCGCCTATGAACCCTACCATCATCTCCGTGCCCCCTGTGCCTTGTATAATTTTATCCAGTTGACAAGTCCGTAGACAGCATTCACAAGATAAGCAGTCCACATGATCAGTATCGCGATGTCGTTCCCTCCTTTCATGAGCACTACGACCCACATGATTATCGATACCACATCGACGATGATCCAGAGTATCCATTGTTCCATGTAGAGACGTACCATGAGTATCATGGCGATGATGGAAAGCACTGTGCTTGTCGAGTCGATGAATGGCAGGCTTCCTTTTATCATCTTCAGGACGACGCCATAACCGATTATTGAAGCAACAGATATCAGACCCCACATGATCCGCTGCCTGTTGCTCATGAATTTCACATACACTTCATCTTTGTTGCTTTGTTTTCTGTTCTTCATCCAGTACCAAATGCCATAGAACTGTATCGGAAGGAAATAGAGCAGATTCAGCATCACTTCACCATAGTATTGCCAGCCATAGGCGACATATGCGTATGCCACGACATTGACTATGCCAAAATAATAGTTGCTTATCCTGCCTTTCGCGACCAGGACCACGCATATGATCCCAGTCAACGATGCGATTATGCCGATCGCGCTGTCTTTCCAGTATAGCGATAGGGTTAGCATGAGGATGACCGATATAGAGAGCCAGCTTTTCTCCCAGAGTGTCCAGTCGCTGAAGAATCCAAGGATCGTGTTTTTTTCATGTGTCATTTGATCACCTAGTTAGTGTATAAGTTACACTAATATTTAAGGCTTTCGTATATATGACAGAAAAAACACTATACCGAAACTTCCTGGACGTAAAAGCCAGAATGAGCTATATCTTATATCTTCTTTCCGACCAGATCTCTAATCTCATCAGAATTTCTTTTGTGATCCGCATTTTTCAGCGATTGTTCATAAGAATAATGCCCACAATCAATGATCCATTCGATCATGGATCTTATCGGAGTGTGGTTACTTTTGATGAACTTTGTTCTGACCAGTCTCTTGAATCTCTTTATACCATCGACAGCTTCTCCATTGTCTTTTACATACATGACAAAACCTAAATTATGGACATATGTCTGTGGCTTGAATTGATCACAATCACGTCCTATGTAACCATTAAAACCCCAGTTTCCACTCAAACCTAAAATAACTTTTTTGTAGCATGTGCATATCGCATCGAATTCCTTGTTGTTGAAATCATCTGGTGCGCCATCGAATAATCTTCCGCTGCTGTTTTCTCGTTCTTCAATGCTGCATCTGGTGACATATCGTGTTGCACCATTTATATTATCTGTGAAATATACAGCGAATCCATCCGGAGCGACAGAAAGAGATGTTAGCTTTGCTTCTTCTATCTTTAGGATATTGAAATTCAATGTATCTTCCCTTATCACATTAGTCACGTTCAGATACCTATCCATGAGGAATTCAAGTTTGCTTTTGTTGTCATTCTCAAGACTGTCATAGACACCATAAAATTCTTTCTCTGATTTGATCCCATAATTTTTTGGACTTTTATCTGATCCGTTTCTATTGGCTCCAAGCAAGTCTAGGTTGTGATTCAACTGATCATACTTTTCATATAACGATGCCATTTTATTCTACCTCTGTTTTATCCATACAGTATCTCCGCCAAGCGTTTCAATCGCTTGATTGCTTTTGAGGCGATTCAAAGCGATTCCCGTTCGGAGATACTGCCATATCCACATAATATATATATCAAGCAAGTTCCATATAAATATCCAACCCAAATAAAGTACGGCAAGTATATATTTTTTTGTAGCTTATTTCCTGCATATCCCTGCGATGGTCAGCCCTATCGGCATAGAAAGATCATTCTTTATCATGGAATTATCTATAGATATCATCCTGTGCAAAAGCCAGTCGGCTGGCCGTGACAGTTTTGCATGATCGACTCTCGCTTTTGATCTTCTCTTTGCGATCCGCATCATCGCTATCGGGATGAAAAGAAGCGAGTTCCAATAGAATGTCTCTGTCTCTCGAAATCCTGATAAGAGGCCTATCATCTCTTTTCTACCATATCTTCTCATGTGCTTTAGCGCCCTGTCATGGCTGCTGAAAAGGGACTGAAAAGCAGGTACGGTGAAGACAAGGACACCCCCTTTCTTTAGCACACGATAGACCTCAGAGATAGCTTTTTTGTCATCTTTCACATGCTCAAAGACATCGAAAGACACCACCGCATCAAAGAAGCCGGGCTTATATGGCAGTCTGCATGCGTCTGCCTGTCTTTTCTCGATACATTTCTTCCCATCTATCAAGGAAAGCGCTTTTTTGTCGATGTCGACCACATAATTATCTCCAAACTGATTAAGGACATCAAGATCATCTCCAGTGCCTGCTCCAAGATTGAGTATCTTCAGGCGTCTTTTCAAAGAGCACTTCTTCATCAATATGCTGATGAGGTCATTCTTCGCCCTGAACCAGAAGCCGTCGTCTCTATGTCCGATCTCATGATCCCGATAATCCATTATTATCACAAAAAAGAGGCATATGTTTAAAATATTATTGTAATAAGAAATCTTCATCCATATAGGCGGGTGATGCGATGCAGAGAACTTCTAGATCATCTGAACCACATTCGAGCGCATGTTCAGCATTGACTGGGACATGGATGACAGATCCTTTCCTGACCTCAAAAGTCTTATCATCAACAATCGCTTTGCCAGAACCAGACATCACATAATACACCTCTTCGCTGACTTTATGATGATGCCGTTTTGCTTTCCTATAAGCTGGAAGAGTCCCAAGAGCGAGCGATATGCCGTACTGTTTCCGTTCATCAGCAACCATCAATTCCCGGACCATGGCCCCGTCTGATGCGATCATCAAAGGGCTGTCATAGCTGAATATCTCAGGGATAGCATCGATGCCGGGGTCATCCATCACTTCCACATCCGCGGGGTCGAAAGGAGGGATGGCGAGAACAAGATGCTCGAGTCTAGATCCTCCTGGATTCTTCAACTTATGCGGCACCTTGGGCGGAATCACGAGATATGCGCCTTTCTGGACAGAAAGCGACATGTCGCCATGATGCAGCACTCCTGTCCCATCCAGAACAAAGTACACCTCTGTCATCTTCTGATGCCTATGCAAAAGAGACACATTCCCTCTGTCCATGAGCACATGCGCCATGCTGACATTCCCAAAAGATATCACTTCTCTTAGTACCTGGTCGCAGACATTCGCGACAGGGAGAAGATCATAGATTTCAAAATGTTTCATCTACCATCTGGTGGTTGACAGTATTTATAATTATTTGGTCACTCGGCTCCGTAGAACGGTTTTTGCTAATTAGCTCTCGGGGGCTATAAATCCAATATTCAATTTTGAGTTTTTGAACCTAAAAGCTCAAA
>PCVE01000069.1:0-1159 GCA_002762705.1 Candidatus Woesearchaeota archaeon CG11_big_fil_rev_8_21_14_0_20_43_8
ATCCCGCCTTTTCCGTTTAGAACAAACGGGATAATCATTTTTCCCAGTGGAAAATTTGAGACATTTGTTACCATTGATGAGCTAAAAGTTGTAGATTCAAAGTATTACAAAATTTTAGACTCGTATCAGTTTGTTCCAGATGGAAAACTAGTTTATCCATTCAAAGAATTTGTAGAGTCCATGTATGGGAAAAGATTGCAACTCAAAAAAGACGGCAATCCATTACAGTTGCCAATCAAAATAATCCTGAATTCAATCTATGGAAAAACGGGTCAGAAAATCAACAGAATAATGGGAAATCTGTTCAATCCCGTGATATTTGCCTCAATTACTGGGCATACCCGTGCCCGTCTGTATGATTTTGTCATGAAAAACAGCATAGAGAATCAAGTGGTGTTTTTTGCAACAGATTCCATATGTACCACAAAACAACTTGACATAGATTCCGAGAAACTGGGAGAGTTTTCTCTGGAAGAAAAGGCAGATGATGTGTTTGTGTTGCAGAACGGGTTCTACAGGTTCAATGGAAAGTGGAAGCAAAGGGGAATGGGAAAACTAGGAAGCAAGGAGATTGAGCACCTTGAGACATTTGAGAAGAATGGGAAGTTATACTATCGATTCAAGGTTTTGAGAAGTTCAAGATTGAGATCTTCGATATTGCAGGATTCCATATCTCAGATTGGCAAGATTAGAGGGCATGTCAGGGAGGTTAATCTGAATGCAGATAGGAAGAGACTATGGTTAGGTAACATCAACTCCATTGCTACATTGAACTATGCTAACTCAGTTCCGATATCATTAAATCATTTACCTAATCAAAATATTTGATAAATTTTGAATATGCAAGATGTTGTCAGAAAAATAAAATCATCAACACTTGCAATTGGTTTAGTAGAAAGAAATGATCCAAAACCTCTTGCAGTATATGGGAGTGGATTCATTATTGATGATACGGGATTAATCGCAACAGCAGAACATGTTTTTGACGCTTGTAAACAAGTAAAAAAATCTCTTAAAAGTTCAAAAAACATTGATGTTGATTACGCTGTTTTTAGAGTATTACATACAGAAGATGGTGCAAGTATAGACACAGCAGTAATTGGGAATTTGAAAAAAATCACTTTTGGAAAAAAAGATCCACTTTTTCCACTGAATGAAA
>PCVE01000069.1:1307-11157 GCA_002762705.1 Candidatus Woesearchaeota archaeon CG11_big_fil_rev_8_21_14_0_20_43_8
AGTTATCACCATCATACTGGTCATTCTTCTGCTCATGCCGGCGATAGCTCTAGCAGATGGAGAAGAGAAGATGGATATCTATTTCTTCTATGGTGAAGGCTGTCCGCATTGCGCTGAGGAAGAACCATTTCTTGACAAACTTGAGATAAAATATCCCCAGATTGACATCAATAGATATGAAGTCTGGAATGATAAAGATAACCTAAGACTCATGCAACAGATGGCATTTGAACATGGTGTAGAAGCAAATGGAGTACCAGTCACTATAGTCGGTGATGACGTTTTTGTGGGTTTTGGAAGCGAAGAGACGACAGGAAAGAAGATAGAAGCAGCGATCAGCAACCTATGCACCTGTGTCAATGAGACTTACCAGAAGTCACTGCTTGAAGAGAGCCAGAAGAAATCTCAGGATACGTACATCAATACATTCAAAGCGAATGAGCCGGATCTAATCGGCAAGATCACTGGATTCAACGCAAACCAATTATTCAAGGTCTCTGATTCCATATATAAATTCGGGTTGTTTTTGTCACTTGCCCTTCTTGCGATACCCATGCTGGCAATAAAGAAGATAAAAAAGCACCACAACAGAAAGAAGATCCGCATCATGTTCCTTTGTTTCGCGATCATCACAATAGGGCTCTTTCTTACATTCATCCTCACAAAGAATCATTATGAATTGAAATCACAAGGTGATATATCCACCGAACTCTGCAAGATCGCTGATGGCAGATTCAACTGCGCTGAAGTCGAAAGCTCAAAATATTCTGAGTTCCTTGATGTCCCGATATCGATCTTCGGCACATGCGGTTATGCATTGATATATCTGATGCTTATCTTTGCCTGGAACAAAGTGACCATAAAAGGATTCTCAAAGTGGATGCATGTCGTGTTTGGCATATCATGCTTCAATGTGTTCATCGCGCTCTTGATGGCATATATCTCATCTTTCATAATTGGAGCATACTGTCTATTCTGTGTAGGCACTTATATCTGCAGTGGCACTGTCTTCTACCTATCCCTGCGATACATCCGGATGAGATGATGTATATAGGAAAGCCTTATAAACAGATTCTTGTCTCCTGACAAGACTTAAAAAAGCAAATGGAGACAAGAGAATGAAAATAACAAGAATGCATGATAATAAAACTGAATATGCGATATTGAATGGTATGTTGCCACGATATGTAGTCGAGATGACGATGCAGGCGCTAAATGGAATCTACAATGACACCTGGAGGCTACCGAAACGTAGTGAGATAGAACTTCTTTTTGAGCTTGCTCCAGAACTATCAGACAAAGTGAGACAGGATTTCACAGCAAGCGAGATCTACTGGACAGGTGACGTCGACAGGCATAACAATCCTATTGTCTATGATGCGAGAAAACGTTCCTTCAAAATAGAAGAGACTCTGGCATCGACAGTGATGAACAGCGCTGTGCTTGTGAAAGACAGGAATTAAATCTTACCATGAGGCAAATTCTGCCTCTTCTTTCATCTCTGATTCTATCCTGATTAGCCTATTGTACTTGCAGGTCCGCTCACCACGGCATGGAGCACCAGATTTCAGTTGGCCGCATCCAAGAGCCACAGCAAGATCGGCGATGAATGTGTCTTCTGTCTCACCACTACGATGGCTTACCATGACTTTCCAGCCATTGTCGATGCTCATACGAGCAGCAGCGATCGCTTCTGTCAATGTCCCAATCTGGTTGACTTTCAATAGAAGTGCGTTGCAGTATCTTCCGTCCAAAGCCATCTTTATACGTCCAGGATTCGTGACAAGCAAGTCATCTCCGACAATCTGGATGCCGGCTTTCTTTGTCAACTCTTTGAATGGCTCAAAATCATCCTGTTCGAATGGATCTTCAATCGAGACAATAGGATATTTATTGATAAGACCCATATAATACTCGACCATCTCAACTTTTGAATAATCCTTTGCCATGTGATACTTTTCATCCGTGAAGAATTCTGAAGCAGCTGGATCCATCGCGATCATTACCTTACCATGATAACCAGCTGTATCAATGGCTTCATTA
The DNA here is from genome assembly GCA_002762705.1 of Candidatus Woesearchaeota archaeon CG11_big_fil_rev_8_21_14_0_20_43_8. Classification (GTDB taxonomy): domain Archaea; phylum Nanobdellota; class Nanobdellia; order Woesearchaeales; family CG08-08-20-14; genus CG08-08-20-14. The sequence continues at coordinate 3,351 of PCVE01000069.1, forward strand.
AGAAGATCCAAAGCAGCATCTGGTGTGTCGATCGGCGGCGCGAAACCACCTTCATCTCCGACATTAATCGCAGACTTGCCATACCTTTCAACGATTATGCCTTTCAGGACATGATATGTCTCAGCGATCATGCAAATGCCTTCAGCGAACGATCCGGCATGCACTGGAGCGATCATGAACTCCTGCATCGCTAGTTTTCCGCCAGCATGCTTTCCGCCGTTTATCACATTGCAGAATGGTACCGGAAGACGCATCTTATCAGAACCAGTCAATGTGAACAGATATCTATAGAGCGGCATGTCTTTGACTTTCGATGCGCATCTTGCTACAGCCATGCTGATTCCAAGGATCGCGTTTGCGCCAAGCTTGCTCTTATTTGGTGTACCATCGATAGCGATAAGCTTGTTGTCCATCCCTGCCTGGTCGGTGACATCCATGCCAATCAATTGCGATTCTAACTCTCTTACATTATCGACCGCCTTCCTTACACCTTTGCCACCGAATCTTTTCTCGCCATCACGGAGCTCATGTGCCTCATGCACACCTGTGCTCGCGCCGCTCGGCACTGCTGCTGTGCCTTTGAATTCTCCTGCGAATATATCGACTTCGATTGTCGGGTTCCCTCGTGAATCTAATATCTCACGCGCCATAACTTTTGTAATCTGCATTTTTTGTTCACCTCATTTTTATGATACGAGTACCGGACTTCCCATCAAGCGCATCATTGAATCTTTCAATTGAAGTTATTATGGCTTCCTTGCCGCCGGATTCAACGAACATACATGCTGCCTGCACTTTTGGAGCCATGCTCCCTTTCGGAAAATATTCTTTATCATGAAGTCCCATCATCTCATCGACACTCATCTCTCTTATCAGTTCCTGTTTGTCTGTCCCAAAATCCTTGTAGACGCCATCAACTCCTGTGACAATGACCAATGAATCCGCCTTGATCTCTCTTCCAAGCACATAAGACGCAAGATCTTTGTCGATAACTGCATCAAAGCCTTCATATTTTCCGTTTTCGTCGAGATATACAGGAATGCCGCCGCCGCCAGCAGCGATCACGACAAAACCATCTTCAAGTATCTTCTTTATGCTACGTTTCTCGATTATGTCGAGTGGGAAAGGTGATGGGACGACACGTCTATGACCTCTGCCTGCGTCTTCTTTCAACACCCACAAAGGATTCTCATGCCTGATCCTTTCCAGCTCATCATCTTTATAAAATGGGCCGACTGGCTTTGTCGGATCACTGACACATGGATCGTCTTTATCTACAAGGACCTGTGTGATCACTGTCGCAACACATTTTTCTATCTTCTCATCGATAAGCCTGTTCTGAAGACATTGTTGGAGCATATAACCGATCCCACCTTGCGAATCTGCGACACAAATCCCAAGCGGCATCCTTGGTATGCCCTTCTTTGATCCCTCTTCGACACGGATGAGAATATTTCCGACCACTGGACCGTTGCCATGTGTTATGACAAGCCTACAGCCATCACGAAGAAGCTTGACTACACCATCAAGCGAAGCCCTTGTGTTCGCGAATTGCTGTTTAATATTGCCTTCTTCTCCTTTTTTTAGAATCGCGTTGCCGCCAAGTGCCACAACATATGTCTTCATGGATTCATTTCCAGCATTATAGATATATAAAGTTTTATCTATGGAAAGCTTTTAAAGTAATAATGATTCCACACCTCATATTGAGGATAAAAAATGGTAAAAGAAGTCCAAAAAGGAGTATCATCCCATCAAAGGCACACCCTAAAGAAATTTATCAGAGAATTAGAGGGTTACAGGGGAAGACACACTGAACTTGTGACTGTCTATGTCCCAGCGGGCTATGATATGAATGCTATAATCAATCATTTGTCACAAGAACAAGGGACAGCAACCAATATCAAATCAAGTTCGACAAGAAAGAATGTTATCGATGCTCTTGAACGGATGATACAACATTTAAGGGTTGTCGGCAGAAATCCACCAAACGGGCTTGCTGCATTTTCAGGCAATGTATCTGAAAGAGAAGGACAAAGCGACGTCAAAGTATGGTCCATGGAACCCCCAGTCCCAGTCAATCTAAGATTATATCGATGCGACAAAGAATTTGTGTTGGATCCGCTCCGTGAGATGTGCGAGACAAGAGAAGTATATGGTCTTGTTGTCATGGACAGACGCGAAGCTACAATCGCGATCCTACGTGGAAAAAGCATCCAGTTCCTCGCGAAGATGGGGTCAAGTGTTCCAGGAAAGACACGTGCTGGTGGACAGAGCGCGCATCGTTTCGAACAATTAAGAGAAATAGCCGCGCATGATTTCTACAAGAGGATATCAAATGCGATCTATGATGCATTCTTTGATATCCGCGATGATCTTAAGGGTATATTGCTTGGTGGCCCTGGTCCGACAAAATATACATTTCAGGATGGTGATTATATCAAGACTGATCTGAAAAATAAGATAATCGCAGTGAAAGACCTAAGTTACACAGATGAATTCGGCTGTCAAGAACTAGTAGATAAATGCCAGGATGTCCTTGCTAATGAAGAGATCGCCGATGAGAAAAAGACCATGGCTGATTTTTTCAAATTGCTATCGACAAATTCAGGAAAAGTCGCTTATGGGATGGAAGATGTCAAACAGAAACTATTGATGGGGGCTGTCGATTTGTTGCTTTTATCAGAATCATTGGATGACAATGTGATCGATTCCTTAGAAGAAGAAGCAGCTAAAGTCAATTCGACTGTGAAACTCATCTCTACCGAGACACGGGAAGGAGAACAGCTCCGTGAGATGGGCAAGATCGCGGCAATCTTGAGATACAATGTCGATGGTTATTGATCATCGTCATCTATTTTACCGATGAATTCAAGATATCTCATGAACTCTTGGTTATATCTGAAAGTCTTGTGTTTCTCTGCATCACTTGCAGGATAACGAGAATATTCATATTTCCCCCATTTGATATCAGAATTCTTTATCAGATTGCACATGTTATATACATCAATTATCATCATCGATATATTTTTCAGGACTAGAAAATCTTGTGCAAGCGCCTCTTTATTGAAAATTGTTGAACGCTGATTCGAACTCTTGTGATATACAATAGACGCGGGTGGGATTATAAAAGAATATTCCATACAATTATTCAGGATCGAATTTGCGGTCGCCATAGCGCCATCTTCATGACAGGTCACAATACATGCGCCAACCTTTGCAACTAAAGGATCTTTTGTCCCTTCAAACTCTTCCATGCAAAGCATCCTGCTGAAAAGTGCTGAAAGAATAGGGGGCATATTACCATTGAAAGTTGGAGATGCAAAAATGATCCCATCTGCTGATCCGATCTCTGGAAGGACTATATCATTGATTGGATCATCATAGCAATCACAAGGATAATGACATAGATTCTCTGATGTCGAATAGCATTGACGGCATTGATTTATAGGGTAGTCCGAGATATCTATTAGCTTTGTCTCTGCTTTTTCTTTTAATAGACCAAGCGCATATTTCAAGAGTGTCCTTGAATTTGATTCTTGCTGCGCATATCCATCTCCTGCATGACGCATCAAGGAACTGATCCCGATTATTTTTATAAGGCCGGATTCCATATCGCCGCTTGGGATTCCATCTGGATTTATATACCTATCTGTTTAGAGATAGTTCTGCTCTGTGTCGCAATGGCGACAGCAATATAATGACAACTGCCCTTTGATTTTCAAATTAAATAAATAGCCAACCATGGACTGTTCCTATTTCTCATCCTCGCCCGTATAAAGCGTCTAGAAGCCTAAAATCACATGAAATGACCCATTAGAATTCTATATATTTAAATATGAACAAACCCAATTTATACCTTGATGGAAAAAAAGAGGACAATGATCTTAGTAGTTGTTGTTCTAGTCTTCATGATATTCACGTTATCATTATATTTTCTTGGTGTGACACCTGGATACATAGCACGTGTCATCCATGTCGGCGGCGGGAACATGACTTCTATAAACATATCTCATACTACTGCTCCCACGACATGGCAAGGTCTATACGGAAGCATGACTTCAGCAGTAGTCCCTAATTCCACAAATCCGCCTGGCGGCGCGATAGCCAGCTTCAATATATATTCAGAATGCCCAGACAATCAGACAGGCGAGGTCTATTTCTCGACAGTGGATCCAATCGACTTCGCTTCTTTAGTGCCAGCGGCGGCTTCAGACATAGATACATTCCTAGGAGTGAATCCCGCAGATAAGACATCTGGAACAAATGTCTTCACAGCGATGGCTGTCTTTGAGATATATGATAGTAATATGAGCTTACCGTCTGTGACGACAAATTCAGGGACTGGAACATATCGCACAGGCATACTCAAACAGGGATCTGATATAATCTTTGTCGCAAACATCCAACAGGATGGACAATCATTTCAGGGATCGACAATCGATTATCAGGCGCTGATTCCGATACCTGGCGGGGTGACATATTACACATTCATAGATCCAGCGAACACTTGTCCGGCGATATGTGGAAATGGCATGTGTGAATATGGAGAGGATCAATACAGCTGTCCTGCAGATTGCGGCCTACCACCATATTGCGGCGACGGGACATGTGATATGAATGAGACACAATTCGATTGCCCGGCGGATTGTGGTTTCCCTCCATTCTGCGGTGATGGAACTTGTAATATCAATGAGACACAATTCGATTGCCCAGCCGATTGCGCCCCTACATGGTATTGCGGCGATTTGATCTGCAATACAAATGAGAGCAGTTATGATTGTCCTGCAGATTGCGGCCTCCCGCCAAGCTGCGGTGATTCAACATGCGACGCTAATGAGACGCAATATAATTGTCCGGATGATTGTGGCGCTCCGCCAGGTTGCGGTGATGCGACATGCGACGCTAATGAGACACAATACAATTGCCCAGATGATTGCGGTCTCCCACCAAGCTGCGGTGATAATGTTTGTGGAACAGGAGAATCAAGCTACAATTGCCCACAAGACTGCGGTGCACCAGCGATCTGTGGTGATGGATTATGCACAGCAGGAAAAGAGACATGCAATTCCTGTTTCCTTGACTGCGGATTCTGTCCGACAGATTTCGGACAACACGCCGGTGAATATATCCAACCAGGCATCATTGCACCACCGGTCGACCCATTGATCCAACCAAATGCGAATCCTATTTCCAAGATAGATAGATCATATTATGTTTCCGGACTGAGCCAGAAGAAGCTGGTCATATATCCAAGCACAATAGATCTCACTATCCCGGCAGGTGGTCTTCAGACCATGCAATTAAGATTCTTGAATACATATAGCAGCTCTTTTGTCCTTACTGGTCATCAAGATGGAGATATAAGCTCATTCACGTCGATCCGCCCAGTGATAATCAATGTCCCTGGAGCAAGCGACGCGACTGCGCTCGCCACTTTTGCGGTATCGCAAAAGACACTACCGGGATTATACACCGGACGATTGATGTTCCTTGACAACCAGGCAAAACCAAGGGGCACTGTGCCAGTGAATATCAAAGTCACACCTACGAACAAACTCTTTTCATTTGAATTGAAAGTGCTTGACACAAAAATACATCCTAGCGATTCCTTACCTATCGAAGTCAAGATAAAAAATGTGCCTGGGAAGAATGTGTATTTTTATTTTGATGTGCTCGACCCATTCTCACAGCAAGAACTAAATTCTTACAGTGATTCGACAATAGTAGATGGAGAATTCTCAAAAGTAATAATGCTTCCGACGTCTAAAGAACTTATGACTGGAAGATATTTTGTGACAGGTGAAGCATATTACTTAAACGATGCCAATACACGAGTCACTACATCAGATAATATATATTTCAATATTGTTCCGACCAGGATCGTTCAATACGTCATGCTACCATTATGGATACTTCTTAGTGTCATACTTGTGCTCGGACTTAGATATCTGTTTTATAGTACCGACCTCATAATCAAGCATAAAAAGACTGCTGCGCTCATATATTTCAATCAGCTCGACCGTAATAATGCTGCTCTTCAGAAGATAAACCCTAAAAAACCTCATGCGAATCTCGTGCTCTTTGTCGAATCAAAAGAGTTCTTCAAGCGAAAGATCGAATCTCTCGATAAGCTTGAGCAGCATAAGACATACAAGAGGACAATACTTTTCATAGTCAAGATGCGTGACTTCGCAAAGCAGCTCGCCGCAGAAGGATATGATGTGCAGTATTACAAGACAGATCATTTCACAGATGCGGTGACTGAATTCGTGCATGACAATCAGGTGAAAAAATTATTCATCCAGCATGAACATGAGACTGAAGTGCAAAAATTGACAAAAGAGCTCCTGCAGACAATACCTACAAATATAGAGATCCTAGGCAGATGAGATCAATTATCCTTATATCTAATAAGATCAGATACTTTTTGGACATGTATCAGATTGCTCATCATAGGTTTTTCAGTATACATCCCACCAGTACATACAACAATATCTCTTTTTGACAATATCTTTTCATGATAACAATAGAGAATCGCATGAAGGCCCATATCCAGCACAGGTGCCTTGAAAAAAACAGGAAAGACTCCAAAAAAAAGATGTAATTTCCGTTTGACGTTTTGATCGGGAGTGACTGCGATCAACATTTTACCCGAACGAAAACGTGACATCATCCGTGCAGTATGACCTGTTTTTGTAAGAATAAGAATATGGTCGATATGGGTTTTCTGACATAATGAATAAACTGAATTGGTTATGGCATCTGAAAGATCAGATGAAGATTCATTACAGAGCTGACAACCAACATTCAATTCTACTTCTTTTGCTATAGAAGCCATCACTTCAACAGTTTTCACAGGATATTTCCCTATAGCAGTCTCACCAGAGAGCATTATGGCATCGCTCCCATCAAGGATAGCATTTGCAACATCACTTGCCTCTGCTCTTGTCGGGCGATGATTATTTATCATTGACTCGAGCATCTGTGTGGCAGTGATGACTAGCTTTCCCTTAGCTATGCATTTTTTAATTATTGATTTCTGTATCATAGGTACTTTTTGTAACGGAAGTTCCACACCAAGTGAACCACGGGCTACCATGACCCCTTGGGCTGCTTCGATTATTGGATCTATACTCTTTAATCCATCTGGATTCTCAATCTTTGCGATAATCCCAATATCTGATTTTCCGATTAACTTCCTTAGGTTCAAGATATCTTCAGCATCACGAGTATAAGATAATGCGATATAATCAATCTTCAATCTCTTTGCGAGCATTATGCAGACCAAGTCATTCTTAGTCAAAGAGGGTATTGTGAGCCGTCTTCCGATGACTGAAACATTTTTCTTATCTTTCAAGATCCCTTTTTTGATGAATTCAATGCAGATCTTATGTCTCTGTTTTTTTATGACTTTTGATTCAAGTATCCCATCTTCAAAGTGGATCCAATCACCGATTTTGACATCTTTATAGCAATCTCCTGTGAAACTGACCATTTCTTTTTTTGAAAAACCGACCCATATTCTTGTCCCTTTTTCCACCAGAAGATCGTTTATAAGGGAAACACGAAGATCTGGCCCTTTTACATCCATTATGATTGGTATATCAGCAATCATCCTCACAGTCTTGATTATCGATTCATATTGGTCGATATCACCATGAACGGTATTTATACGCACTGCATCCATACCAGAAGAATACATCTTCCTCAATAAAGATACATCCAACGATGCTGGTCCGATAGTGCAGATTATTTTTGTATGTTTCATTTTTTAGACAGATTGCTGAACACTAGCGATGCCGCG
>PCVE01000082.1:0-11080 GCA_002762705.1 Candidatus Woesearchaeota archaeon CG11_big_fil_rev_8_21_14_0_20_43_8
CGCCAGGATAATCTTTTCCTATATAACTAAGACATGCCGCCCTTGAATAAAATATCTGTTGGTCAGGGATATAATCGACAACACTCGCAAGTTCAGCCCATCGCTCAGCAGCCATCACATTCTCGCCTTTCGCCTCGAGATCATTCGCTTCTGTGAACAGTCTCCTGACTTCATCTACATCATCAAATATTTTTTCAGCCATATCAGATTCCCCTCGACAAGTGTGATAAGAACCAGATTTATAATACTTACGACGATTAATCTGTTGGCCCCATTACAATCTTACCAGCAATCGAATTATGGCGAGGAAAGGTTTAAATATGCCGCAAGAGATTATCCACCTTATGTTCGACAAATTGAAATTCTGGAAGAAGAAGGATGACTTTGCAGGTCTTTCAGATATCAATATCAACACAGGCATGGGCCAGACAGATCCATATGGCGGACATCAACAATCATTTGGTCACGACCCATATGGTCAGCCACGACATGATCCTTATAGTCAACAGCAAGGCAATCAATTCGGCCAACCACATAGTGATCCATTTGGAAGCAACCAACAGAATTTCGATGTCCATCCAGTCCAAGGCAGCACAAATTTTGCTGGTGGCGCAGGTGGCGGCAACATGGAGAAAGATCTTGAGATAATATCCGCAAAACTCGACGCGCTGAAATCTGCTCTTGAATCGATCAACCAACGTCTCGCCCATATAGAACATATCGCATCACAAGATGATCCCCAGCAAAGAAAAAAGACCTGGTATTGAACAAAGGTTTTATTAATTGTTTCTTTCTTAAAGTCATAATGATCAGGCATCTATGGAAGAAAGGCGGCGCGATAATTGTATTCATTATCATAATACTTGCGTTCATAGGTTTTCTTTTCTATCATAAAAGTTCTCTTGGCTTCGACAAGGTCAGTTCGATAGATCGGGAATCAAAAGAGAAGTGCATACTCAGCCCTTGCGACTGCAAATGCTACCTGAAACCGAACGCTCCAGACATCAACTTAAGCAAAGTATGCACAAAGGATTGCAGGGCATGGGAGAATATTGAAGGATGCAGGTATTCTGGCGGCCAATGTTTTGTCGTCAAGAAAAAAGATACCGGCGATATGACACGACAGGTCTTTTTCAGAGGCAACCGTTATGTGCCGACTGGTGAGATACAAGAAGAACAGACATTCTTAGAATACTCCGGAGAGAATGCAGATAATGCAACAGATGACAGTGTGAAAGGATATGCCGTCTGGATCAAAAAGGATGATGATCAGATGATCTATATATTCCGTGACACATATTATGACATCTGGGTCAAAGAGAACAATCCTTTTGAAGAGTAGATCAGAAATATTCGCATTTGGATCCTTTATCAGTCACATAACAGACCCCAGTCTTATATTGTGTCGGCCCACTTATCGTGAGCGCCTGCCCAGACGTTTTGTTGTACTTCTCATCGATCATGTCGCCGCACTCCTTATGCAGGATATTGTGGCCAGTGTATTCACCATCAAATGTGAAATGCTCAACAAATTCATGCGACAATGCACTCAGGCTCTCGACCACCTGGATGTGTCTTGTTGACGGCCAATATAACCCCGCGCATTTATCTGTCGGACTTGAACCAGGACACATGAAATATGGGAGATCGCTCATAATCTCTATTGTGATCTCATCACATGAAATCTTCGCATCGACTTTCTCATCGAGCTTTGAATTAAGACAGTCGATCGTGTCAAGATATTTGTTATCAGCTTTTCCAAGATCAGGGCTGAAACCATTGGTGTAGAATGAAAGCCCATAAGGAGAACGCACATCTGGGTCAATACTATCATTACAAGACATTGTCGCTGCTGCCGTTATCACCGCCACCCCGATAGCGCATTTCTTGATTATTTCCGTTAAACCCACATAAATCCCCTTTATACTGTTGATGATTCTCTTTGGGTTTAAAAGGATTACGAACAATAAGCATCCCCCCGTGGAGTGAGAACGCTATTGTTCCACCATTGATTGGTTGATATAAACCCCACATAGATAAAAGAAAACGCCAAAATATGGCAAACACTAATCTGTATATTAGAATATAGTTTTACAGATTTACAAGCTTGTGGATAGAAAAACCGGATGATGGCAGATTAGCGGAAGCTATGCATCACGTGAAGTGATAATATGTGTTTAGTGAGAAGAGCCAAAGAAAGGCATCATCAACCACCCATTTTACTAGTGTTCGTCCTATTGTCAATGACATGTCTATTTCTAACCACCAATGTCTATGCACAAGATCCTCCGACCACAAGCCTGATCTTTCCATTGAATAATTCTATCGACAGAGATAGCAACCTCACATTTGTCTGTTCTGCATCTGATGACAACAATGTGAAGAACATAACGCTTTATTTTGGCAATAGAAGCACATCACATGAACTTGGCCTGATACGTTCAGGCACATATACAATCACAGCTACGGTGAATACAAATCCACCAAAAAATGCAGGAGACATAGACGGCGATGGCCAGGTGGATACGGCGGAGGTCTGTGATATGTTCGGAAGCCCTGCATGCAGCGCAGGTATGGATGGGAAATACATAATATTCGACTTGAGTGGATCAGGTTATACTTATGTGCCTTTGTATAAACCAGATGGGAGTGCAGCAAACATTGGTTTTGCTGGCACAACTCTTGGAAACAGAAATACACATGTCACACAAGAAGCATATCTGAATACAAATGGTACGACAACAATACCATATCAAGCGAATATCAATCAGCTGCATATTCAATTCAGCTATCTTGATATAGGTACAGACCTTGATGATGATGGATCAGATGATTTTGTGACACTGAACAAAACACATGCGATCTTCAACCTGACAACAGCAGGAATCCAAAGTGTCTGGCTTGAAGCTGACCTATCACTACCGGCGCCAGTGAGCATCAACATCTCAAAAACCATTGGTCCCGAAGGAGAATATGGCACATTGACTGTCCTTGGTGATTGGAATGGAAATTATACTATTGCAGAGAACACAACATTCAATATCCAGACTGCGCGGACACTCCATGCGATAGAGACAATTGATATCGATTCAAATTCAAGTGAGACTATTTTTCAGATGGAAAACCTGCAAAATGGCACTTATAGCTGGAACTGCCTTGCGACAGATAATGATTCAACATCTGCATTCGCCCAGAACACATTTGTCTTCACCGTGAACTTGACAGATGGTGTTGATGAGATACCACCAAATGGCGTGGTCGGATTAGATCAGAGCACAGCGACAAATGTATCTATAACATGGAATTGGACAAACCCAGATTCTGCTGATTTCAATCATACAATGATCTACATAGATTCTATTTTTGTCGAAAATACATCCGAAGACAGTTATAATCTGAGCGGAATCCAACCAAATACCACACATACAATCGGGATACGTACTGTTGACAATCAGGGAAATATTAATTTCTCGACAGTCAGCAGCAATGCGACATCTTATCTGACTGAAGATACCATTGCACCAGATATAGCAAACTTGACAATCACGACGACAAATGAATCAGCGACATTGACAATAAGCAAAGATGAGAACAGCACAACGACAATTGAATATGGACTTTCTGACACAAATATGAGCAATGTTTTGGTGAACAATACATTTAGATCCAACCACACGGTCATACTGACTGCCCTCCAACCATCAACAATCTATTTTTTCAGATTCAATCTGACAGACTGGAGCAATAATTCACGTCTCACGACAATCATAAACCTTACAACAAACGCGACACCGCTTCCGACATATTACATCACGAATATATCTGAAGCACATTCATACAATCACGCGAACATATCGTTCATGACAAATGAATCCGCAAATGTGACCATACAATATGGAACATCGCTGGGGAATCTAAGCAGCGAAGTGACCAACACAACAGGAGCAGAGAGCCATAACCTAACTATCACAGGACTTGATGGCAACACAACATATTTCTACAGGGTAAATGTGACTACACTAGGAGGAGCAGTCAATTGGACGAGCACCATGAATTTCACAACAAACGCGACACCGCTTCCGACATATTACATCACAAACATCACCATCGTATCGACAAATGAGAGCTGCATTATAACTTTTTCAACAAATGAGACTGCAAACGCCACAGTCCATTACGGCACATCAACACTAGATCAAAAAGCGATCAATTCAACACAAGGGAAGAACCACAGCATCAGATTATCAGATCTATCGGATTCGACCACCTATTTATATCAGATAAACATCACAACAAGCCAAGGAATGACAAACTGGACAATGAGATACAATTTCACCACAGATATGACACCGCCACCCACAAACAATATAACTAATATAAGTGTCACACCAGCCAATATGAGCAGTCACATCACATTCAATACAAACGAAAGCGCGATAGTCATCATCTGGTATGGAACAAATGAAAACCGAACCAACAATGTAAGCAGCGGGGAATACAGAACAGCACATAATCTCACAATCACAGGCCTTGTGAATAACACAGTCTACTATTATACAATAAATATCACAACTGCTGGAAGCACAGAATACGGAGCAGGGATATTCAACTTCACCACCGAAGCGAATCAGATAATAGAGCCCACTGTCGAAGGTGACAACGACAATAGCGTGACATCGATATCTCGCAGTTCTGGGACATACCACCGACTAGGATGCACTGAATGGAATGAATGCCAAGCGGATGGAAAACAGCAGAGGACATGCAAATACAGCTGCGGCAGTGGTTCATGCGAGATTCTCGAAGAAAAAAGCTGCGAGGTACCAAAGAAGACCATTCCAGAAAAACCAAAAGCAGAAAAAACGCAAGAGAAAAATGACATCCCAGAAGATAAAACCGTGACGACAACAACTAGCCAACCAACCGCCACGACACCAGCAATTGAAGAACCAAAGGCGATCAGCAATAAGACAGATGAAAAAACTATAGAAGAGGTAGCAAAAACAGAGACCACACTTTCAACAGGATTGCTTGTCCCGATCACGGCACTGATGGTCCTTGCATTATACAGTTCAGGAAGGATACTTATACCAGTAAAGCCGCATAGAAAAAAAGAAGAGAATTATCTCTCGATGCTGCCAGATATCGTGACTAAGAAAAATACAGAAGAGATCAAGGATTTATTAGATCGGATCTAAAAATTAGGTATTAGCTAAGTTCTGCATACACATAATATTGTGCAAATCCAGTGCTTGTCTGTATCGGTAATAGAGCTTGATAATCCACAGTCGTCCCATCAAAACCAACAGTATTCTCATGTATGATCGCAGCATAGACATCTCTGTTCACCCCCCCTTCACGAAGAAGAACGGTCTCAAAGATAGGGCTGTTTGTATAATTATAAGTCAGGACCCTTGGAGTCGGTGATGTAATGCTTGTGCCATTAATCTCAAAATTGGTGTGTACTCCATCTACAAAAGTAGAAGTGAGATTATCTGCGCCAGTAGTGTTCGCGACACCATAGACATTCTGGACATAAGGGACAAAGGATGCCAATGGATCAAGTATGTTTGCGAAATCGACATCACCATATCTAGAGAAATATACCTCTCCATTATTCACATTGAATGATGTCCAATTATAGAACACATTGCCAGATGCATCTTCAAGTGTCATCTGTACTTCAAGCGACCCATATAAGCCCTGCCACTCTGATGTCTGTTGATACTTCGAGATATTGAATTCAGTTATATTCCCCCCCTGGACATCGATGCTTGCCGCAGCATCGACAGATCGTGTCTCAGAAGAGCCAAAAATCATCTCGCTCTCATTCACACCGTCGACTACTGCATTTACTATCTGCGAGAGAATTATGAATATAAAAATAAAGAAATAGATCAAGACAAAAGACCAACCTGTATCAATCTGCTTCTTCATCAGCGACCATCCCCCATAAACATCACTTCTTCTGGATAGACAATCAAACCATGTGCAGTTATATCATATGGACGGATATCGTGGTCATGTGATGATCCTCTTAGTTTCCGGATAGCTATACCAGGGACAAACCTGGTGCCTTGCTTCAGATGGTACAGTACGACCACACCATCTACGATGTATTCTTCAATCCCAAATTCTGATATCCTTCGGTCTTCATCACGAGTCTCAGAAAGAAGCAATGAAGTACATCCAAGTGAAGAAAGCATATTACATAGCTTCGCAAGCATCTCTCTTTTTTCTTCAAGCATCTTTGGAATCATCGTAAGAAGATTTATTGAATCTATGACGACTCGTTTTATCTTTTTTTTTCGGATTATATCTTCTATTTCAAGGATAATATGTTCTGCATTCGCATCAAGCTTTCGCATATAATTTGTTATGTTTGCGATCGGACCACCGACAAAATGAAGCGTTCCGCTTTTCTCAGCAGAAATAAGATCGATACCTATCGTCCCAAGATCAGAAAATATCTTATTTTTTTGTTCTTCAAGTGAAACATATAAAGAACATTCATCTGTCCCTTTGGGACCATCGACCAGAAAATGACCTGCAATTGTAGTCTTTCCTGATCCACTTGGCCCAGTTATCAGAATATTTCTCCCAGGTATGAATCCCCCAGAGATCATCTTATCAAGACCAGTTATGCCTGAGGACATCCTGACACCCCTATTGATCACACCGCTCTCATTATCAAGCACATCAACCATATTTATCCATCCACCCTTTCACAATCGTATGATACTCTCGCAAGGACTTTTGACTGTCGCCGGGATAATAACGCTGATAGCTTTGACCAGATATGATAGACTATCAGACCCCCAAAAAGACCCAACAGATGATAACTTGCCTGTAGCAAAGTACTGATAAATAGATCTGATCCCTGGATGATCAAATAGATCGGTTTCAAAAATATGATGCCACAGATGAACAATACAACAACCAACCTGTTCACCCCAAATTTATTGGATCCAGCTGAACTTATCCCGTATCCACCATATATCGCTGTAGACGCACCAAGTATCGTTGAATGCAGAAAAAACCAAAGTGGAAGCGCAGCGATGATACCAGTCACGAGATATGCCATGAACATGTTATCTGGCTCAAAGCGAAGTTCTAATGTAAGCAAACCAATTATTAAGATGCCAAATATATTTTCAACAAGATGTTGCAAATTCAAATGTGTGAATTGATAAGTGAAAAAGCGGACATATTCTCCTGCAAAAACCTTTTCATAGATAAGAGCAAAACGAGAAATGTGATCCGGCAGCATAAAAACAAAAACATATACCCCAATCAATCCAATCAACCAAGATATGATCTTTTTCATTCTTTAGGTTCCTCAATGCTATTTCTCAGAACATTATGTCTAAGCCTTCTCTTTACGATGATAATATACCCAAGAAGCATGATGCCCATCAAGATTATGAGCATTCCATCGATACTAGGAAACAATCTTTCGATCAATATCCAACGAAGCAGTATGATCGATAAGATCACCACCATTATACTCCTCTTTATTCTCTTAAGTATTATAACCCACCCAATCAGACATTAGATCGTACACTGACATAATATTTCCCTTACCCCAGATAAAAGAGAATTCGTAAAAAAAATTGACTAATGGATAAAATAATCCGATAGAAATAGCAAAGCTTATATATTACACTATTGAAATGAGATTTTGGTGGAGAGGATGAATTGGCCATGAGTCATTTAAAAGAATGCAAAAATATTGATTTTTTTGATACAATTCCCGCACCAATGTTATTGATTAACCTAGATATAGTCATAACCAAAGTAAATAGACAGTTTGTCATAACTTATGGATACAAAAGAACAGAACTTATTGGAGAAAACTTGACAAAAATCATATTTAGAGATGGTCAGAAGATAAAGACCCATCATCAAAACAGACATCATAGCAAATCTGTCAATAAAAAATATGAATGCCGATTGAAACATAAAGATGATTCTATCAAAGATGCCATGATACATACATCTTTATCACATGACAAGCAACATAGTATCCTTTTGGTAGAAGACATTACAAAAAATGAAAAAACCAAAAAAAACCTCGATATTCGGCAGAACCTAATCAAAAAGACATTTGAGCTAACGAACGCAAAGAGACGATCCGATTCACTCTTGATGACAAAGACTTGGTTTGAGAACTATTTAAGTTATGGATTCAGAAGAAACTTACTCCCGTTGATGAATCTGCTTCCACTCATAAAGACCCAAGTACGAGATAAGATTGTCCGTGAACATCTCGATATATGCATTGAAAATACAAAAGAGCTTACGAATAGAGTAAGATCTTTACTTGAACTATCTAGATTCGAATTAGGAAAGATATCATTTTTGAAAGAGAAGACAGATATCATACCAATAATCAGATCTATCGCAATGGCCCATAATGAGACTGCAAAGGCCAAACTGTGTGTTTTAGTATCAAATAGATGCAAACAATCACAAGTAGCTATAAATAAACCACGTATAATTGAAGGAATCAACTATGCGATCCACACACTGGAATCGATTTCAAAGAAACAGATAGTTGTCAGGATCGAACAGAATCATAGAGACATAGTCCTCTTTTTCTCAACTGAGAGTTCTTTGACAATAGGTATGACCCACTATACAATATTTCCATGCCCAAAATATAAAGGAAAGATTGAGACAGATTCAAAACTCATGCAGAATTATATCGGCCTGACAATATGCCAGAAGATCATTGAAATGCATGGAGGCAATCTATCTGTGAATTGTAATAGTATAAATTGCCCACAATCCATCATGATCACACTCCCAAAAGAGATGGATTAACCAAGAACTTCTTTGATTTTCTCAATGTCCAGAAGACTAGTCTTCAATGGTGGACATTGATAAGCAGATAGATAAGTCAACATATCATTGAAAGAGTCGACAAGATAATTACATAATCTAACTGCTTCATCTTCTGCGAGCTCATGACATTGGACAAGAAATGCATTCATCGCTATCTGGCTCAGATGACAGTTCTTATCAAATTCGACCGTTTGACCTTTTATGAACTGTGCAAGAAGCCTTAATAAGTCATTGAACTTCGCCATACCGAAAGTCAGATTATATTTTTCTGCGTCTTCCAGGCGAATAAGCAGACCACGCGATACTTGATCACGATTCTCATTGAAAAATGAACGTGCCGAATGTATCGTCGGAAGCAATGTGATTGGATCTCGGCAACCTTCATTTGGGAGAACGAGCATCTTTAGATGCTCCCTTAGTTCAGTCATATCAAATGGCATCGAGATAATATCATCTGCGCCAGCCTTGATCGCAAAATCATATTCCTCCGGAGTTTTCTTATTGAATATCAGAAGCACTTTAGTATCCCTAGTCATAGTATTTTTTTTTATCAATTTGCATATATCGATATATGAATTATCTTCTTTTTCTACACGCACCAGGACAAGTTCAGGTATATTCTCAGAAAGCTCACGAAACAAACCCCCAACATCCGAGACCCCATTCACCCGATAGCCATCCTGCATCAGCAGATAATTGATAAGCTTGACAAAATTGTCCTCTTTTGAGACGACAACAACAGATTTTGTCGTATTGAGAAAACTCCAGACCTTTGCCTTACCGACAAAACGATGTTTAAGCTGACCCTTGCTCTTTAGGACCTCAAGATACTTTGATACAGTAGCACGTGTGATTTCTAGCCCTCTCGCTATCTCACTCACCGAAGCTCCCTGTGACTGTTTTTTGAGATATTCCTGGATTTTACTATCGATTTCCATGTCAGAATCTCTTTTTAAGTAGTTTTGGCCAATCGGCAGTATATAAATGTTCTTCTTATTATTGATTTCCAAAGGGGATATTAGAAACATTTAAATAGATTACGGATATTGTATTGGTAACCAATATAGATTACCAGGGGATTGGTTGCTTGTGAAGAGAAATTCTTGGGATATAAAAAAATGTTAAGAGGTCTAAAAGATGTATATCCCCATAAAAATAATAGAATATAGGAAACAGATCCCACAAAAAATACCAAAAATAACGATCACCCCCCGACAAGAGAGAACAAATGTATCACCAAAGAAGAGTCTCAAAAAAGTACAAAAAGATAGCGACATGCTTATTCTACATTGGGGTGATAACATATGTTTCAAATGAAAATGAAGAATAATAGCAATAACCAAAGTGATGAAGAGATTAAACCACTTCTGGAACTTGGCCTTAATAAATACGAAGCAAGCATATATCTTACATTGATAAACGATGGCACATCGACAGCCAAAGATATAAGCAATATCACAGGTATCCCCTATGGTAAGATCTATGAGATAATCGATTCATTATCTACAAAAGGATTTGTGAACATCCTCCCATCAAAACCGATGAAATGCCAGGCAGTCTCACCAAAGACCGCTGTCGAAAACGCAAAAGAAAAATTGAATAAACGTTTTGATGAACTGGAAAGCTATATGAATGACAAACTTGAGCCCAAATTTGAATCGCATAAACGTTATGCTGATCCAAAAGGCGTATTTCTCCTGATAAATGGCCGTGCGAATATATATAAGAAAGTCACCGACCTTCTGAAAGGAAGCAAAAAGACTGTGAACATAGCGACAACAGAAAATGGCTTGAAACGTCTTGTTGCGCAAAGAGAGATCCTGCAGGATGCACATGCTCGTGGAGTTGACATCAAGATCGCTGCTCCTGTGACAAAAGAGAACTCTGATGATGCGAAGCTTCTATCGTTCTGCAAGATAAGCGATTCAAATAATGTGCACAACACCATGTACACATTCGATAATCAAGAGAGTATGGTCATCGATACTATACCTGATGATGAGAATTATATCTCTGGAAGAGACCTCGGAGTGCATTCAAAAAGTGATTCGTTCAGCAGGCTCATGGATGATTTTTACCACACGTATCATTCAGCAGGCAAGAATGTCACCCACTAGATATCATATTTATCCATGACGAAGCAGAATATCTGTTTGGATGATTTATCAAAGCGGTAGCACTTTGTAGTGTTGCCCCATGGAATCTCCGGATTGAGTTTCAAGAGGCGGGGGAT
>PCVE01000082.1:11109-12467 GCA_002762705.1 Candidatus Woesearchaeota archaeon CG11_big_fil_rev_8_21_14_0_20_43_8
TCTCCTTTAGTAAGGACTTTTGCAGAAGTCTCTCCATTCTTTGGAGTGACTGCATGGACGTTTCGCATATTTCCTTTTAAAGCCAATAACTCATCGCGTGTGAGCTTGAATCTTACTTTGACTGTATTTTCTCCAAGCCGTTCAGAATCCATTACTTCTGCCATATGACTTAGTAGGCCATAAGATTATATAAAGTTTGAGATAATCGATAGATTTGTCAGTGATATGTTTTTTCAAGATCAGGGTTTCTTATTGATGCAATTCGGAAATTATCCGGTTTCCGATAAATTTATATATCGGAATCATTTGTATTAGAATAGTCAAATAAGGGACTATCATAATGGGCGAAATAATTGGAACACGGATAATTGATGATTCTTCAGTGATAGTTGAAGTACAGATGGATTATGAAGAAGCTGTCGCGCTGAAAGGACACATGAAAGATATCTACATGTTCGCCGAAGATCTAGCCGAGACTGCATCACAAGTTTCCACAAGAGGAACAAATGATGCCACAAGATATTTCCTGATTCCAAGATCACTTCGCGATAATCTGGATATTGAAAGCACAGTGAAATGCCAACGTATCGATACAGCAACAAAAACAATATTTGTATATGCTGTAGACAAAGTAAATCTGTGATTAAAATGGAGAGGGAAGGTTTTGGTATCAAAGAATTCGATAGCATGATAGAAGGTGGAATACCAAAAAATTCTATTGTAGGCATCAGCGGACCACCGGGAGTTGGTAAATCAATTTTTTCCATCCATTATATAATCGAAGGTGCAAGACAAGGACAGAAATCGGTTTATATCAATCTTGAAGAACCACAGACAAACATAGATAAATTACTTCATCGATTTGGTATGTTTGATGAAGTCCAAAAATTCATTCAGGAAGGCCTGATTATAATCAGATGCATCGACTTCGATGCATTTGAGAAGACTTACCCTGAATTATTGAGGAAGATTAGGCAAAATAAAGATATAAAACGCCTTGTCATAGACAGTTTCAATTGCTTTTTCAATTATTATATCGGCACAACTGAGCCGACAGAGATCATGCTTAGAAGACTTTTGCATAAATCTATTTCTACATTCAGAAATATCAATGCTACCACAGTCCTTACATTAGAGAAAGATAAAGCTGACACCAGGCTATCGAATTTCAGCATATCATATCTAACTGATGGACATATTATGCTTGATTTTCTTGAATTTGGCACAATTGAGCGACGCGTGTTCATCCCGAAGATGAGATGGACTGACCAGGACAAAGACGGAAGAAACTACGAGATTGACAGCAAAGGGATCAAGATTCTTAAGGAACAGTGACGACAGATTGATGCGAAATGATT
>PCVE01000062.1 GCA_002762705.1 Candidatus Woesearchaeota archaeon CG11_big_fil_rev_8_21_14_0_20_43_8
ATCATAGAGAGTATCACATTATCCCTGTCATCAAGATTGAGCTTATCATTGAACTGGCTTTTTTTCTTGAACTCTTCAAGGCTCTTGAATGCTTTGCTTTCTGGCATGTTATAACCCATAGGTGGGGCGTTTAAATATATAAATATTTCCTTTCAATTATACGTTTTTAATAATATTAACGCATAAATTAAAGTAATAATATTGATATAAACATCGCACTTCATGAATATCACGTGAGGTGAATTATATGGTGGGAGAAATAACAAAAGACATGTTGATTGCAGATATCGTCGATAAATATCCAAAATCCGCGACGATGATGCGAAAGATGGGTCTTCATTGCGTAAGTTGTCATGTGGCATCATTCGAGACACTCGAAGAAGGTGCAAGAGGGCATGGACTTAATGCCGATAAGATCATAGAAGAATTGAATACAATCAGGGGGTGATTGAGATGGCAAGAGTATACTGTCATGACGGAAAATGCTCAGATTCGAGCGCAGTGAGCACAGTGATGACAAATATGTTCGACACGACGAATATCGTGGATCAGATCGAACATGATCTGTTGAAATATTCATTGAGGTGATGCACGTGGTAAGTTTGGTACAGTTCCCGTATGGAGTTTGGAATGGGAGGTTGTACCTCGATTGAGGCGATAACAATGTATGAGAACAAGATAAGGACAACATATGTCAGAGATGAACAACCTTCGAGCTATAAGACTTCGGCAGGCGGTTGTGGCAGAGGATGTGCAGTGTGCACTGGATGCCAGATCAATTACAGAGGATGATATAGATGATAAACAAGAAAGCGCCAGATTTCGATGTGAACGCATATCACAACAATGATATCAAACGCGTGAAATTATCAGACCACAAAGGAAAATGGGTTGTCTTGTTTTTTTATCCTGCTGATTTCACATTCATATGCCCGACAGAACTAGGTGAGCTCGCTGATAAACATGAAGAGTTCAAGAATATGGGTGTCGAGATCATGGGTGTCAGCACAGACACAGCATATGTGCACAAAGCATGGCACGACACATCTGAGACCATAAAGAAAATCAGGTTCCCAATGCTTGCGGATCCGACAGGAAAATTATGCCGGGATTATGGGACTTATATAGAAGATGAGGGCTTGAGCCTTCGTGGCACATTCATAATCGACCCCGATGGGATTGTCAAAGCATATGAGATACATGACAACAGCATAGGAAGATCCGCTGCCGAACTGCTCCGTAAACTACAGGCAGCGCAGTACGTCAGCAAGAACGCTGGCAATGTCTGTCCTGCGAGCTGGAAACCAGGAGGAAAGACCCTTAAACCTGGGCTTGAGCTGGTCGGAAAGATATGATATTCAATACCGGGGAACCGCAGAAGTGGGTTTGCCTCTAAACATGACCCATAAAGAACTCCCTTCTTTACCCATCCCTCCCTAAATACTTTTTGCGGTTCCCCGAATTTTTTATATCAGGTGATCAAAATGAAATGTAAGACAAATAGATGCCCATCATGCAATAAGCAGATGAAAAAGAGCGAGATGTCTATCACGCTCAATGGATGCAGCTGTTTCTATAGCTGCAAAAAATGTGGGATAGAATTCGCCGCATGATCAGCAGTCATCCACGACAGTGAGCCCTTTCTTTTTTGCGTAGGAAATGACTGACCAGATCAAATCACTCGGAAATTATATTGTGCCTTCGCAAAGAAAGTTATTTAAATGTGTCACAAATCCAATAAGACAGAAAAGATGGCCAAATTATTCAATCCCGTGATTAATTACAGCGACTTGTCAGGCATATTCGGATACCAGACAATAACCAATAAGATTACAAGGAGCACTGAGCTTTACAATGTGCTCCAAAGTCTGACTGATATGGCTGTGCCTACAAAGGAATCAGATAATCTCAAGAGTTGGCAGCATTTCTACATGCCCATCACAAAGATAGAAGAGAGGATTACAGTCCCTTTCAGGATCTCTCATGACTGCAATACATTTTTCATCAACCCACATACAAACGGTCTCCTGAAAGTTTCAAAGGGAGAAGAAGAAGCCAAGGATAAGACAGACCTGTTCAAAGACTGCATAAGACTGGCTGAGATGATGAAAGAGCAGGGTAATGATATTGTCATAGAGACAGTCCCATATGATATAAGAAAAGGCCGGATACTCGGAAAACATGTCATGGAACAAATCATGCCAAGAGAGAGAAAAGAAGAGCTCTTGCAGCGATACAAAGAACACCAGAATAAAGGTCTAAAATCACCAGATATCTGCCTTGAAGACTATCTAAATACTGCTGCTATCTGTTACACAGGAGCTTTCCCAAAAGACACGGATGGAAAGACGACACGTGAGATGTATAGGATGTTCGCTGACATCAGGCATGGAGGAATGCTGGATCTGGATCCGACATCAACGAAAGCCTATTCTGAATGGTATGATGGCGATGAAAGGACTGGATCCCATCCATTTGAGATTGTATATTCTTCATTCGGACATGGAATCATGCTGATCCCACCAAAAGATAATGAAGATAACATGTTCGATCTACGAATCATCGACGATGGTCTTGCAGAAGAATATGTGAAGATGGTCGAAACCATGTCTGGGACTGATGTGGCATTCAAGGCACCAAGTTTTAAACATGTCCTTGACTATCTATCCGGAGACCTTTATTTCTATGTCAACACGGGCGTATTCAGCTTGAAGACATTTCAATATCATCCATCAGATGAAAACAAAGAGAAATATTTCAGATATATAGAATGGGAAGATCTTGAATTCGTCAAGTGGAAATGATCACAGCTTCTTTCGTTTCAGCAGAAGTGAATTGCTGACGACGCTCACGCTGCTCATCGCCATCGCCGCGCCTGCGATAACGGGAGACAAAAGCCAGCCGGTGAACGGGTAAAGGACACCTGCGGCAAGCGGGATGCCAAGCGTATTGTAGAAAAGTGCCCAGAACATGTTCTGTTTTATCTTTGCCATGGTCATCCTGCTAAGCTTTATCGCACGGGGCACATCAAGGAGATCATCCTTCATAAGCACGATATTGCCTGTATCCATGGCCACATCAGTGCCAGAACCCATCGCTATCCCTATATCTGCCTGAGCAAGAGCAGGGGCATCGTTTATGCCATCGCCCACCATCGCGACTTTGCCTTTCTTTTGGATATTCTTGACATACCCTGCTTTCTCATGAGGAAGCACACCAGCAAACACACGATTAACACCAGCCTCCTTCGCAATCGCATTCGCAGTCAGTTCATTATCGCCAGTGATCATATAGACAAAGATCTTCATCTTCTGAAGCCTTCTGATAGCTTCCTTAGAAGTATCTTTTATTGTATCTGCGACAGCGATCGCGCCAAGGAGTGTCTTACCATCAGACAGCATCATCACTGTCTTTCCCTGAGATTCTAAAGATTCCACCTGCGCTTTCAATGCGTTCATGTCGACACCAAGCTTTGTCATGAGTCGAGCATTCCCAAGATTATAGGTCTGTGTCCCGATCCTGGCAGTTATACCCTGGCCCGGAATCGCATTGAAATCCTGGACCTTTGAGAAAGCCATGCCTTTCTCCTTTGCGCTCTGGACTATGGCCTCAGCCAAGGGATGCTCAGACGGTTTCTCTAACGATGCTGCGATCGTCAGAACTTCATCTCCACCAAGCACATCTGTCACTTCAGGTTTGCCTTTGGTTATTGTTCCAGTCTTATCAAACACCACCGCCTTCAATTTATGGGCGGTCTCAAGCGCATCTCCACCTTTTATCAGGATGCCTTTCTTCGCCCCCATGCCTGTTCCGACCATTATGGCAGTCGGTGTGGCAAGTCCAAGTGAACATGGACATGCAATGACCAATACAGATATCGAAGTCACCAGAGCAAAAGATATCCCTGCGTCGATTATGAAAAACCAAGTCACAAAAGTCAATGCAGCGATCAATATCACCACAGGGACAAAATAAGCAGAAACGACATCAGCGAATCTCTGTATTGGGGCTTTGTTTCCCTGTGCATCGTCGATGAGCTGGATTATCCGGGAAAGGGCGGTATCCTTTCCCACTTTCTCCGCCTGAAACGAAAAAGCACCATGCTTGTTGATTGTTCCGCCAACAACCGTATCACCAACATTTTTTCCGACCGGCAGACTCTCACCAGTGATCATGCTCTCATCGATAGAAGATGATCCTTCAAGGATGATTCCATCGACCGGTATCTTCTCGCCAGGTTTGACAACAACCACATCGCCTTTAAGCACGGCATCGATTGCGATCTTGAACTCTTTTCCATTCCTAACCACAGTAGCTATCTTTGGCGCAAGACCCATAAGTTTCTTTATGGCTTCCGAAGTCTTTCCTTTCGCCCGTGCTTCGAGCCATTTGCCCAATATTACAAGAGTGATTAGCATAGCAGAAGCCTCAAAATATTGTCCGAGCGCAGGGTTGAAGATCACAGCATAGACACTGAAGAAATATGCTGCGCTTGTGCCAAGCGAGACAAGCGAATCCATATTCGCGCTTTTGTTCTTGAGTGATGCCCAGGCACCGACATAGAACTGCCACCCTACGTAGAACTGCACCGGTGTCGCTAATGCCCACAAGATATATTGATTGTAAGGCACCATTATGCCAAGCCACATGAATACCATACCGATGATGAATGCAGGCACAGCGAACACGAGACTTAGATAAAATTTGGACCTGACATCGGCGATCTTTCTTTTTTCTTCCTTTGCGTGCGCATCCTGGTTCTTTGATGGAAGACCTGCAGTGAATCCTCTTTTTTTTACAACTGCGATCAGATCATCGACAGACACTTTCTTTTCGTCGTATTCCACAGTCGCTTTTTCAGTCGAAAAATTGACATTGGACGAGACCACACCATCTGTCTTTGATAATCCTTTGTTGACTATAGTCGCGCAGCTAGCGCAGTGCATACCTGAAAGTGCCAGTGTTATCTTTTCCATTTTATCTTACCTTTCGATCCGATCATCTGTTTCATCATTGTCACCCTCCGCAACCGCAGCTTCCGCCACTGCCGCCGCATGAACTCCCTTTGAGTTCCGGTGTGTTTTCGATGACCGCCTGCACTGTCGCTGCATCGTTGAGATCGACATTATCTTTTACAATGAATACACCTGGTATCATGCCCATCCAGCAGCTCCAGGAGATTGTGCCTGACTCTGTCGGAGTGAACTCTATTGTCTGGATACCGGGTTTGATATCGAACTTGAGACCGAACTTTGGAACCTGTATCGCATTGTTGCATCCATTGATTTCTTTTCCATCGATGATCCATTTGACTGGGACACCATTCTTCAGCACAAACTTATCCGGATTCCAGCCATCACGGGTCACTTCCATCCTTATCTCTTGATACCCACCAGCATCGAGAGTCACAGCCGAAGCATCCCCGGTCGTGCCTAGACCAGATGTAGCCACAGACGTGGTCATTATGGAATTCAGATCATAACCTGTGCCTGTAAGTGCAAGTCCTCTGTTCATCATAATCACTCCCAACACTATGACAATGACACCAGATGCTTTAAGTATCTTGTGCGTGAACTTGCTTGAAAGATAGCTTGTGATATAACCGAAACCAAGCATCACAGGCAATGTACCAAGGCCAAAGACAAACAGCAATTTCGCGCCTTCAAGCACACTGCCAGTCCCGGCAGCCATTATATATACTGCCTGCAACGGACCGCATGCGATCATCAATCCATTAAGAAGGCCGATGATAAATGGCCCATGGCTCTTTCTTGAGACACCACCAGTGAATCTTGTGATGAAAGCAGGCATTTGGATATTGAACCGTCTCAATGATGGGAAGATATTGAGCATCTTCAGACCAAACAATACCAGGAACAGACCTGCAAGCAGACCCGCTACGCCACGCATCATGGGTGTGAAGGCGATGATCGAACCGACGAGCCCGAAAGCTGCGCCGATGATTGTATATGATATGATCTTTCCTGAACCGTATTTTATATGAGACATATGAGATTTTTTACCCTCTTTTGCATCTTTTGCTGTGTATGAGACAACAAACCCACCACACATCCCCACGCAATGAAGCCCAGTCAATAGTCCGACGATGAAAAGAAGCCCATAACCCATATTCAGTGATATCTGCGGAAGGTTTATCCCTTCAAATAAAGTGAACAGGAAATAACCGATCACAAGTATGCCGATGATACTGAAGATCATACCCAGATATCCTGGCGCTTTCTTCTGACCTGATCCATCAAGAATAAAACAAGAATATCCTTTCTCTTCGATCTTGCTTAGGATTATATTGATATCTGTCTTCTTCGGATCGAAAGTGACATAACCGGTCGCAGTCGAATAGTCGAATTCGACGGACCTGACGCCTTTGACTTTTGTTGCCTGCCTCTTCACTATCTTCTCGCATGAGTCGCATACTGTGCCTTCTGCGATGAACCCCTTTTTTACCAGCACCATTTTTATTCCACCTTGTAGCCATTATCGGAGATAATCTTCTTTATCTTCTTAAGTTCGACTTTTTCTGGATCGAACTCGACTAAGACAAGATCTTCATCACAGGATGCATCTACAGTGCTCACCCCATCAAGATCAAGAAGATCTTCCTTGACCAATGCTTCACAGCTTTTGCAATGCATCCCTTTGACATTAATTTTCACTTTTTCCATATCGATTCACCTCCATGTTGGTTGGACATCATCTATTAATTCCATTCGAAGAAAAAATATGAGACAGAACGTTTATATCTGCAGAATAATCGTCCCAGACAGTTTAAAAACGCTTTTGAAGATAGATCTCGTTTGTCTTGCCAGATTGTTTTCGTGAGATGATATCTTTGTCTTCCATGGCTTTGAGCATAAGTGAAAGCGAGCTCTTTGAGATGCCCGTACGATATCTGAGTGTCGATTGCTTGATGCCATCCTGCTCTTTTATCGCAGATAATATCTTTTGTTCATCCCCACTAAATCCGGAAAGGAAAGCTTTGAACTCGTCCTTGTCTTTTTCCTGCTTTTTGGCGTGCTCAAGAGCCTTTGAGACTGTGATCTGATAGGCAGCCAGTTTCTCATGTGTCTTATCGATGAAAGCGAGATATACACCAAACACAAAGAGAAACAAGGCCACTGCTCCTCCGAAGATGTATGTAGTCATATCACGATCATCATGAAGACACGTGCCATCATTAAGATAACATGTCCCTTTCTCATCTATGATCTGCGAAATAATCCTGTCTTCTTTTGACTTGATGTTGTACACTAGACCAGCGACTACAAAGCCGATTATTATCAGGAGAATCCCTATCTGTCTTTGGTTCATCTTAATGGATCACATCCACAGGTTTATAATAATTATGGATGTATATTCTCGCATACATCAAACCATATCCTTCATATCTCTTTCAATATTTCACCATTTATCCCGATGACAATCCCTTTCACCAGACCTTTGTACCCGACTGTGGCTGCCGCGCCTTTCACCATCTGATACAGGCCGCCGCAACAAGGGACTTGCATGATGGCGACGGTCACTGACTTTGGATTGTTTATTCTCATTATCTCCTGCAGTTTCTCTGAATATGATTCAATGTCATCTAGTTTAGGACACGCGATAGCGAGTGCTTTTCCCTTGAGCAGATCCTGGTGGAATCCGGCATAGGTGAACGGGACACAATCTGCAGATATCAAGAGATCCGCACCCTTGAAATAAGGCGCGCTTGGTGGCACGAGATGCAGCTGCACAGGCCATTGCTGAAGCTCAGATTCGAGTCTTCCATGATGCGCCTCACCAGATGATTCTTTCTTTCTCATGTCCATCATCCTTGACCCAGGACACCCGCCTTGATGAGGATGGTTAGGTGCTATGCGGTTCTCAAGAGGGTTTGCGAGACCTTTCTCTTTCAATACTAAAAGCGCCTCTTTTAGATATCCAGTCTCACTATGATCACGCAGATGCACAAGGTGGGCCTTTATCGTGTTGTCGCCATATGTCACGATATTTTCCATCACCCTTCTTTCATCATATGGTTCTGCTTCTCTTTCTACTACTTTCATAGCTCCGATTGGACATTCTCCGACACAGGCGCCGAGCCCGTCGCAGAACAGGTCGCTTATCAACACAGCTTTTCCGTCGACAACCTGCAACGCGCCCTCTGGGCATGCAGGGATGCAGTCACCACAGCCAGTACAACTTCCGCGATCGATCTCTATTATCTTTCTTTTCACCAATATCTTCACCTCATCAATGTAAGCAGAAAACTCGTATCTTCTTTTGCCTGGAGAGAATGCGGAGCGTCTCTTTCCATATAGATGTGCATGCCAGCCTTCATCCTTATATCACGACCGGACAATGTGAATCTGCCATCGCCTTCAAGAACATACACCGAGCCAGCCTTGGTCGAAGTGTGCGTCGATATATCTGTCCCTTTTGCCATGCAGAAGAGTGTTATATCTATATCTCCGCCCTTTATCAGGTTCTTGCTCAGTATGCCTTCTTTTGGATATTCTATCAGTTCCATTATATCCTGTTCTACTTTCATCATAATCACCCCAAAGTATCTTTTGAATACTAAGTATAGAAACGAAACCAATATAAATATGTTAGAGTATCTAAAAAGATACCATGAAAAACAGCTGTACTGTATATAGGACAAGCGATTTTATCGGAAAGAGATGGACCATCTTGATACTTCTGGAATTGCACAGGGGCGGGTTCAAGGAAAGACGCTATTCCGAAGTCAAAAGAAACCTGCCAGATATAACATCAAAGATACTCTCACTTAGGTTAAAAGAGCTTGAATCCGAGGGATTGATCAAAAAAAAGATCGATGCGAACGAGTTTCCTGTTAGCTCATTCTACTCCCTTACCGCAAGCGGTAAGGATTTCATCAATGTGATCAAGCAGATAAAAGAATGGGCGCTCAGATGGAAAATGAAGAACAAGACATGCTCCATGCATGACTGCAGCGAGTGCCCTGCGAGTCATCTGTGAACTTTGCATGATCTTCTCTTTCTCAAATAAAGACCTAATGCTGCGAGAAGCAATCCGATTATCACCAGATATATCGAATGATCCTTGATCAAAGCGAGAACTATCAGAAGCGGTCCGGTCACGAAGAATATCGGCGCAAGCACGCATGGACAGAAACCGATCAATGCCATAAAACCGCCGATCGCGCCAAGAGCCGAGATTATAGATCCGACAACCAAAGCGAACCAGCTCTTCTCATCTTTCTTAGAGATAGAAAATCACCTCGATAAGATCATTATCGCAAACATCATCAATCATCATTTCAGCACCTCGCCTGCTTTGATATACCACATGTATAGGTCAAGTTCAGCAGCAGACATCTTTAACGAACCAGCTAAAGCCATGAATCGCTCCTCGATCTCAAGATATATTTTTTTTGTCAGCGACTTTGGTTTTTCTTTCAGCAATCCATTCTCTATCAATAGATTGATTATATGCCGATCAAGTATCGCGAGATTGCAGAAACCCACATTACGCAGGAAATGAGAAGCCTCTTTATACCCAAGGCCTTTTATGTTCTTGACAAGCCATTCCCTCGCTCCAGTCTCACCGTGATCTTTGACCAACTTCAGGATCTTCTCTTTGATATCTATATGATCACGTGCAGACATTATATAATTAGTTTTATTATTATGGAACCTGTGCTTGTTTCGCATTATGCAATCCTTGATCTCATTTGCTGTGCATTCGCAGAATCCATCCGGCGAAAGCTCACGTTGTATGCTTAGTGCTGTCTGAGCTTTGGAATTAGCTGTCAGCAAACAGAAACACAGCTCAGAGAACCAGGCCTTCGTATCCAATCCTTCAAAAGATTTGAATTCAAGAAGCCTTTCTTGCACTTTTGATCCAATATGGCTTTTTTTCAGTTTCCTGACTTGGCCTTTTAGGTCCATTTCTCTACTCCGACCCTATTACAGTAAGATTCAACAGGACATTCTGAACACTTCGGAGATATCGGTCGGCATAGATTCTGTCCAAATGCGACCAATATAGAATTTATTGTCTTCCAATATCTCTTTGGTAACTTTTCTCTAAGAGCCATCTCAGTCTCATAAGGCGTCTTCGTCTTTACATAGCCGAAACGATTCATGATCCTGTGCACATGCGTATCCACACAGATCCCGTAATCATCAAAGGCTATGGTCACGACCAGATTCGCTGTTTTTCTGCCGACACCTGGAAGCTTGATAAGCTCATCGATGGTCTTAGGTACCTCGCCATTGAACTCTTTATCAAGCACATCAGGAAGCTCTTTTAGGAATCTCGCTTTGTTCTTGTAGAACCCAACAGGAAATATTATCTCTTCGATCTGCCGTTCGGTGAATTTTCGCAGGTCAGATGGTCTATCGACTTTTGAGAATAGCCGCTTCGCAGCCTGAGCAGTCGCTCCATCCTGTGTACGCGCAGACATTATCGTTGTGACAAGCACCTTGAATGGATCATCTGTCTGGATCTTTATCAAGTCGACTATCGGGACTTTGTAGTTCTTTACTTCATCCCCGAGGATGTCATGAATCCTCCCAATCTGCACATCTTTCATCTTATGGCCCTTGTCTTCTGCTTCATTTCAATGCTTTTTCAAGCGCAGCCTGATCGAATCCCACAATCACAGTCTCATCGATTATGATCACCGGAACACCCATCTGACCAGACTTATCGA
>PCVE01000005.1 GCA_002762705.1 Candidatus Woesearchaeota archaeon CG11_big_fil_rev_8_21_14_0_20_43_8
CTTAAAGAAGAATGATAAAATAAAAATGGTTATCATCTCTTTCTGATGACATCTTTATATTCAGGGAATAATCCAGCAAAATGCCTTATCCCGGATTCCAGAGGGACATAGACATATTTCCTTCTTGTGTCGCATCGTTTGAGCCCCGCAGGATATTCGAGAGTCATACTGACTGCGGCACCATTCCTGTACATATATGATTCGAATGTGCCCTTCTCCCGGGCATCTGTCTGGATGACACCCTGTGATCTCAATGTTCCGCCAAGATTATTTCCCCTACCAGAATAAATCTTCATGCTTTTTTGCTTTAGATCCTTGACAATCATCTCAGGTATCTGTGGCAACTCGACTTTTTTTCTGCCGCGTTTATATGTCTGTTCCTGGACATAGAAACAGACTCCTTTGAATCGTTCTCCATGCACATCGACGAAGAAATCGACAGGTCTGTCACCAACAATTCTCTCGACCATCCGAAGAACAGGATCATCCTGATGTTTCTTGCCAAATTGCCTTCCGATATCACCGTCGACATTCCGTTGTCCCTGCTCTATCGCCTGCAGATTGACCATAGGGATTATTGTATAATTCGCCATGCTCATTAATTCCTGATTATCGCTATTGCGTTCAAGGAACTCGAGCACGCCAGTGATGCCATCAGGTTCATCACCATGTACTCCAGCGGCGATTGTGATGTACGGCTTCTCTGGATCAAATTTCTTGCTTTCGAAAATATACATGTTATGTTTATGTTCTTCAGATTCATCTGAAGTCGGAAGTGATACCTCTCCAACGTTCAGATTGAGATATCTATGTTTCCTGCCGATATTTGCGATCCTTCGTTCCAGAGAGCTAATTTTAGTCTTTGTCATTATATTTCACCGCGCGCGCATAGAATAATCGTTTTTTTCTTTATATATTTTTGCCAGTAATGGTAGCTACTCACGAGTGGTGTGACGTCACTGTAGAGGGAATAACCAATACAAATTATTCTTTGACCACAACACAAGATAAAGAACTAAAATGAACTTTTATTTTTTCTATTGCATCATCCAATTCAGATTCTTTGATATGACAACCAGAAGCACGCGGATGTCCGCCACCGCCAAAGGATCTGGCGATCGTGTCGACACGATAAAGATCCAATTCATCATCACCAATCACAGGGTCGGTCCCGAACCCGATCTTCAGCAAACCTTTCTCTTTTGGCGCGATAGTGACTGAGACTTTGCATCTGCTCCTCTTGTAGATGCGAAACATAAGGCCGCGATTGACAATCTCATCATCTTTCCCGACCACGATAGTCAATGTATCTGTTTTGATATTAGATGCGAATTCTTCGACTTTCGCGTTCTTCTTTATGATCTCTTTTATCTTCGGATCATATTCCGGCAACAGCGAATGCACATCTTTTTCCATCAGCTTGTTGAACAGCTCTATGAATTCCAGCGGACCATCGTTCGAAGACCGAACAAGGTAATCATATTGCCATGCCTCATCACCAGATTTGAATCCGCCATAGGACACTGGCGCGTCAGTCTTGTATCCTGCAGTGTCGCAGCGATCGATGATTGCAGCCCTCTTTTCATCGACAGTCTTATTGAAAAGTATCTTCGCAAGCTTCACCACCATAGAGAATGCCGAAGGGGCTTTTGGATCATAATAGCAATGAGCAATCTTTCCATGCAGGACATATTCTTCGACCTGCTCTTTTGAGCTCAGATGATGGTCGCAATAATATTTTATGCTTCGGCCTATCGGCGGAATATCTATCACTGCCAGAGCATCTGTCTTTTTGAGGATACCACTTACGACCTCATCCTTTAGGACCATGTGATCGATTGGTATGACTTGAATGTCCGATAGATCCAGGACTTTGCATAACTCAACTGCGCTGAACATACCATCAGGATCACCTATATGGGTGAAGATTATCTTCTTTCCTATGCTTTTCTCAAGTAGGTCCAATATTTCATTTTTCATTGTGATACCTTTAAATCCCGATTATTCAAGGCTTATAAAAAGTTTAGCATAGAAATCTTTATAAGTAGCTTAAAATCTCTATAACCGCTAAAAGAGGGGACGTATAAATAGCAAAATAAAATAGTGAGGTAGATATATATGAGCAACCAGATGCAACCGATTTTTATTCTGCCAGAAGGCACACAGAGAACCCAAGGAAGAAACGCACAAAGGACAAATATCATGGCAGCGAAGCTTGTCGCTGAGACTGTCAGGACGACTCTTGGACCAAAGGGTATGGACAAGATGATTGTCGATTCCTTAGGAGACGTCACAGTCACAAATGATGGGGTCACTATCCTAGAAGAGATGCAGATCGAGCATCCTTCAGCCAAGATGATCGTCGAAGTCGCAAAGACACAGGAAAATGAAGTCGGCGATGGGACCACCACGGCTGTTGTCGTCGCTGGAGAGCTTCTCAAAAACGCTGAACGGCTTCTTGAACAGAACATACATTCAACTGTTATCGCGAAAGGCTATAGAATGGCTGCTGACAGATCGCAGGAGATATTAAGGAGCATCGGCGAGAAGGTCACAGAGAAAGATGACAAGCTATTAAAACAGGTCGCTATGACTGCCATGACAGGAAAAGGCGCAGAGTCAAGCAAAGAGCTTCTTGCGACCCTTGTGATCAAAGCAGTGAAGAGAATAGTGGAAAAAGAGGAGAAAGGTCTCTATATCGATATAAACAATGTCAAGGTCGAGGCTAAAGTCGGCTCTGGTGTAGAAGATTCTGAGATGATAGAAGGTGTTGTGCTTGACAAAGAGAAAGTCCACGCAGCAATGCCGCGTGTCGTCAAAGGCGCAAAAGTAGCGATCATCGATTCTGCGATGGAAGTCAAAGGCACTGAAGCAGACACAAAGATAAGCGTCAGCGATCCTCAGCAATTCCAAGCATTCATCGACCAGGAAGAGAAGATGCTTAGAGATATGGTCGATAAGGTGACATCAACTGGCGCGACTGTCGTCTTCTGCCAGAAAGGCATCGATGACATGGCACAGCATTTCCTTGCGAAAAGAGGAGTATTCGCAGTCAGACGTGTCAAGAAAAGCGATGTCGAGAATCTCTCAAGAGCCACCGGCGCAAACATAATCACGAATCTCCATGATCTGACTTCAAAAGATCTTGGCTTCGCAGGCACTGTCGAGGAAGTGAAGGTCGGCGATGAGAATATGGTCTTTGTAAGAGAATGCAAGAACCCAAAAGCAGTCACTCTGCTTCTTAGAGGAGGGACATCGCATGTCGTCGATGAGATCAAGCGGGCTGTCACTGATGCGATCGGAGATGTCGCTTCTGCGCTGAAGAGCGGATCGATCGTCGCTGGCGCTGGAGCGCCTGAGATGGAAGTCGCAAGGCAGCTCAAGAAATTTGCAGATACTCTATCGGGAAGAGAGCAGCTTGCTGTGCTCGCTTTCGCTGAAGCGATCGAAGTCATCCCAAGGACACTTGCGGAGAACGCAGGCCTTGATCCGATCGACGTGCTGACCGAGCTTAGGGCAGCGCATGACCAGAAGAATAAATGGGCTGGCATAAATGTTTTCACTGGAAAAGTCATGGACGCATGGAAAGCTGGCGTCCTTGAACCGCTCAAGATCAAGACACAGGCCATCAAATCCGCGTCAGAAGTCGCAGTCATGATTCTTCGGATCGACGATGTCATCGCTGGTTCATCCCATGGCGGCGGTGGCCCTGACATGATGCCACCTGGCGGCATGGGCGGTATGCCTGGCATGATGTGATTTTTCTTTTTATTATATATTTTTTTGAATCTTTCTTGATCTACAATTCTGATGTACCCAGACAATACAATAAAGGGGATAAAAAACTACAAAAAAGGGGAAACATTTATATATAAACCGAGATTTAATACACTTTAGTGGTTTATAATGTTGGAAGAACTATTTCCAGAAATCAAGTTGACAACTGAAGAAAGAGAAAGATGGATCAAATTCCATCACGAAGCCTATAAAGAAGACATTGAGATCTCTGAGAAATTATTGTTGGATTCTCCAAGATGGTCGGTCATAAGCGCGTATTATGCCATGCATGACATCAGTAAATTATATCTTGGAAAGATACATAATCTCAAAATAAGTGGAGACAAAGTGCATGCGAAGACCTTGTTTTTTATCTCAAAATATGTCAAATTGAACAGCAAAAAAATCATCCCCCTCTTAGAAGAAGCCAAAAAAGAATATGATGCTATCGCTTCATCCAACATATGGATCATCTCAAGATTGCTATCAAAAGGCAGAGATGAAAGAACCAAGACACAATATTATAATGCCGCAAAAACAGATAGATCAAAGATCGAACATCTGCAGACTGCGCAATATTTCATAGACAATTTCATGAAACCATACATGAAGATCCTGGAAGGGATGCTCTGATGCTGCTTGATATCTGTCTCGGAAGTAAATCTATCTGGAGGGTGCTTTTGTTATTTGGAGAATCACCTGGAGCAGGATTCACACGACAAGATATAAGGAACCATACTAAACTTGGAAACAAGGCGCTTACTTTTGCATTGAATAGACTGACCACATTCGGGATACTTTCAAAAAGCAAAGAGAGGTTATCTTTAACAGTGTATAAATTCAACAAAGATAATCAATATAACGAAGAGATATTGAATCTCCTAAAAAAAGAGAGGATTGACCTTGAACAATTACCATATGGATTCAGTATAATCGCAAGAGAATTCTCAAGAGAGATCACGGATTCAATCGATATCAATGGGATCTATCTCTTTGGAAGTGTAGCAAAGGGGACATATAGGACAGATTCTGACATGGATTTCGCTGTCGTAGTTGAAAAAAAGAATCCAAAGGATGATTTGATGCTTGATGAGATCGTAGAGAAGACAAGCAACAGATTTAGGAAAAAAGTGCAATGTTTCATATTGACACAAGAACAGATATCAAAAAAACAGACTGATCTTGTAGTGGAGATACTAAAGCACGGAATCAAACTAATCTAAAGGCTGGATGTCTTCTGGATTCTTTATCCAGACCCACCCCATCACCCGTTTTCTAAGGTTCTGTCTTTGAACATTGTCCACTGGACATGCCTGGCTAGCGTTTAAAAGCAAAAGCCCGCTATTAGGTGTCATCGAGGTGATCAAAGTCATAGATTCGATAAAACAATTAGCAGGCATCGGTGACAAAGGCGCGATGCGTATCATAGAACATTTCGGCTCTGAGCAACTTGCTATAGACGCGATGAATGATTTCCAGATCGGAGATATCATCAAGCTCCCGATCTCGCAGCAAGCACGTGTGGATATAATAAGAGACATACACAGGAGAAAATATGGATATTCACATTCGACTATCCTAAAGACCGCTGAAGCAAAGGAATATTATACTAAGATCATGTCAATCTTTCGGCAATATGCTTCTACAGATTATGCGAGATATGCTATATCTGTTTTCTGCCCAGTAAAAGATCAAAAGGAAGTGCTCCGAAGACAGAAGATCGTGGAAGATTCTTTGGAACTTATCGATTCTCTTCCTATCGCATCCATAAAGAAGATAAAAGACGCGATAAAGACGATCGAGTCTGACCTGGGATCATCAGGCATACGTGGAAATCAGGTCTGCATAGGCACTGAAGATGAAGAGATATATGCAAGACTGAAGAAAACAGTACCTAGTTCTGTGATTGTGCAATTCATCCAGACAGAGTCTGATGTGGCGAGATTGTCAGAATATGATTCTCCAAGATATCTTGATTCAGAAGATTCTAAGTTCGCCATGTATGCGGATCAGATCGAGAGACTTGAATATCTGCCAAAAGACACATCGATAGAACGGGCATGTCCAGAGATTGTTTTGGATTTCGTAGTCAAGAACAAGGGACGTATAAAGGCTGCTGTGCAGGTCGATGAGATATTATGTGAAAGATCGATCTTCACAAAAGATATCGCAGACGCGATCAGGTCACTTGCGAAAAGATCAGAGATGCTGACTGAGAATGGCATCGATCCAAAGACAGATGAAAAATTCAGATCGTTGCATGATGCGATCAGGAATCTAAATGATAGATCATTGAAAGAACTTGCAGATATCCATTCGCAGATAAAAGATGTGGTCGCAAACACATCAATGGCAGGTGATGAATTATACGCAGCACTATCATCAGGAGAGCCGAAGATACCAGAACGAGTGCTGCAAGAGACGATTAATATAATAAAAAAACATGAGACGGAACTCGCAAAAGAATTCGGCATGGCTGAGAATGATTTCGCAGGATTATTCACGCGTGATGGCATCTCGCCGAAAGTATCTGCTGAAAAAAAAGATATACTATTCACAAGATGGCGCGATGAGATGAACACCATCAGATACAGGCTCGAGAGGACTATCGCAGAAGATATCGATAATCCCATCGGCCTTTGCGAGCAGATGTTCTCGGCTTTGCTTGAGCTTGATGTGACGCTGACGATAGGAAGCTTCACGAAAATGCTTGGATTGAAAAAGCCGAGGTTACATGAAAAAAATGGATATCTTATCTCAGGCGGCAGGAACATATTCCTGGTAAAAGAACATGGCGCCGAGAATGTACAGCCAGTCGACTATGGACTTGACGCGGCATGCAGGGCATCTGTCGTGACCGGCGCAAATTCAGGCGGTAAGACAACGCTTCTTGAGATGGTGGCTCAGGCGCACATCATGGCCAGCATGGGGTTATATATCGGTGCAACTGACGCAGAACTCCCTTTGCTTGACATACTTTATGTCTTTGGCAAGAACAGAGGTGGGACGAGTGCTGGAGCATTCGAGACACTGCTTCGGTCTTTTGCTGAGATAGATATTTCTGATGGAAGGAGAAAGATGGTTCTTGCTGATGAGATAGAGGCTGTGACTGAACCTGGCGCGGCGGCAAAGATCGTAGCAGCGATCATAAGGCATCTTCTCAAAGACAAGGACTCACTAGTCACTGTCGTCACGCACTTAGGAAAAGAGATCGACAAAGAGATCGACGAAGGTATAAGGATCGATGGGATAGAAGCAAAAGGCCTTGATGAGGACTTCAATATCATAGTCGACCGGAACCCAAAGCTTGGCTATATCGCGACATCGACGCCGGAACTAATAATTCGAAGACTCGCGAAGAAGACTGGCGGAGAATTATATGATGCGATATGCGAGAGCATGCGATAAATCGATTATATAAAGAAGTGCAAATGAATTTTTTACATCAGACGTAACCTGCGATAAAGCCCTGCATGACAAAACTTTTTATATCCATCTCACGATTGAATCATAGATGAAAAAAGAAATGCGTCAGAGACTGATCGATATCGCCAAGAAAGAGATCATAAAAGATGATCCGTCGCACGATATCTTCCATACTTTACGTGTGCTACATCTCGCAGAGACTATATCCAAGGCTGAAGGCGGGGATCTTGATGTGATCATACCTGCAGCGCTCTTCCATGACATAATAACATACCCGAAGCATGATGCCATGTCCAGCAAAAAACAGGATGAAAGCGCGGATAAAGCGTCGGACATACTTTCGAAGATCAAGGAATATCCAAAAGAGAAAATCGAAGCTGTGAAACATTGCATTTCATCATGCTCATTCACAAAACAGGTGAAGCACGAAAAAAAAGAAGCGCAGATATTGCAGGATGCTGATGGCCTTGAATCTACTGGTGCTATCTCGATAATGAGAACTTTCTGCTCGACTGGCCAGATGAATAGACGTTTCTACCATCCTGATGACCCCATGTGTCGGACAAGGGAACCAGACGCAAAAGAGCAGGCGCTCGACCTTGTCTTCGCACGGCTCCTGAAAGTGAAAGACAGGATGTATACACAGACCGCAAGAGATCTTGCCATGCGGCGCGCAGAGTTCCTGCAGGTGTTCCTTCTCGAGATCAATGAGGAATTGAAAGAGAGCCA
The DNA here is from genome assembly GCA_002762705.1 of Candidatus Woesearchaeota archaeon CG11_big_fil_rev_8_21_14_0_20_43_8. Taxonomy (GTDB): domain Archaea; phylum Nanobdellota; class Nanobdellia; order Woesearchaeales; family CG08-08-20-14; genus CG08-08-20-14. The sequence goes on from PCVE01000005.1 coordinate 7,933, forward strand.
CGAAAACTACAACGGATTCTGATTTTACATATTGAAGCTACGATTTCTATCACAAGAAGACATTATCTTTGCGAACGAGATGAGAATCATATTGTCAGCACGAAAAAAAGGTTATGACAAATAAAAAAAATAAAGAGAAAAGAGAACTATCTCCTTTTCTTTGCGCTCTTCTTTTTAACGGATTTCTTGACAGCTTTCTTCTTTGAGGATTTAGCTGCTTTTTTCCGCTTTGCTGGTCCTCGGACCATAAGAGCTCTTGAGACGTTGCCCTTCTTATCAAGGAAATAAAGGTAACCTGATTCTTTTGCTACGCCGACTTTCGCGACAGTCTCCTGTTTCACTCTGCCTTTCCTTCTGCCGCCGCCTCGAGCCATCTTAGCTCTTGAGACGTTGCCTCTCTTATCTATGAAATAGAGGAAACCTTCTTCCCTCTTCACTCCTACTTTTGCTACGAGTTCTGCCATATTAGCACCCCGATTGGTTTTGGTTTATGTTGATCCAGGAAATACTCCTCGACGGAGAATCCTGTTCAATATCATTCCTATCTCCACACAGGTATATAAATCTTTCTCATTTTCACCGTCGGAGAGCCACCCGTTTTCACTCGAGAATGGATATATTTTCAATAGATTTCATCCGAACCTGATACCCTGGGCCAGAGGAAACTCATCGCCGAAATTGATTGTGCATGTCTGCCTCCGCATGTACGCTTTCCATGCATCTGATCCTGCTTCCCGTCCTCCACCAGTCTCTTTCTGTCCGCCGAACGCGCCGCCGATCTCAGCGCCGCTTGTCCCTATGTTCACATTCGCGATCCCACAATCAGAACCCATCGCTGAGAGGAAACGTTCAGCATACCTCATGTTCTGCGTGAAGATCGCAGAAGAAAGACCTTGTGGAACATTATTATGGATAGCTATCGCATCGTCGACAGATGAGATCGGAACGATATAAAGGATTGGAGCGAACACCTCATCTTGCATCATAGTAATCGGCCGATCTACAAGGACAATCGTTGGTTCGACGAAATTCCCCTTGCTAAAGTCACCGTCAGTCAACTTGTTTCCACCATAGACAATCTGCCCACCCTGGTCTTTGATCTTCACAAGCGCAGCCATCATCTGGTCGACAGCATCAGGAGTGACAAGCGGCCCCATGAGTGTGCCTTCGACGACTGGATCACCAATTCTTACCTGTGAATATGCGCTCTTCAGCCTATCGATGAGCATAGGCATTATGGTTTTATGACAAAGTATCCTCCGTGTGCTCGTACATCTCTGCCCAGCCGTCCCGACAGCGCCGAATAGGATACCACGGACGAGAAGCTCCATATCAGCATCTTCCATCGCGATGATCGCGTTGTTTCCGCCGAGTTCAAGTATCGTCGGGCATAGACGTTTCGCCGCAGCTTCTGCGATCTTGTGCCCCATGCCACAGCTCCCCGTAGCTGAGATCAGTTTGCCCCTCTCATCCTCGACAAGCCACTTGCCAACAGTAGAACCGCTGCCGATGACCAGATTGAATATCCCTGACCAGCTATTGTCACTGCATACCTTATCGACGATATTATGGATCGCGATCGCAGTCAATGGAGTGGTCGAAGATGGTTTCCAGACAACGACATCCCCACATATCGCCGCGATGAACGCATTCCAGCCCCAGACAGCGACAGGAAAATTAAAAGCGCTGATGACACCGACAACACCAAGTGGATGCCACTGTTCATACATCCGATGCTTCGGTCGTTCGCTCTGCATGGTGAGTCCGTATAACTGCCTTGAAAGTCCGACGGCAAAATCAGCCATATCGATCATCTCCTGCACCTCGCCTTCGCCTTCGGCCAGGATCTTTCCCATCTCAAGCGAGACCAGCTTTCCAAGAGCAGCCTTATGCTTTCTAAGCTCAAGACCGATAAGACGGATCACTTCACCCCTCTTTGGAGCAGGATACATGCGCCACTTCTCAAATATACCCTGTGCGGTGTCCATGACTTTAGCGAAGTCTTTTTCGCCTGCGCATCTGACCTTACCAAGCAAAGCGCCATCTGTCGGTGATCTCGACTCGATGATCTTGCCATCTGTATCGAAAGATGCTCCATTTGACGCACCAGATAATGTCTCTTTATCAAGTCCAAGCTGTTTTAGAATATCATCCATAATATCACCTTTTTTTGTTGTATCATAGATTCCTGATTCCCACATTAATATTGTTTTCCATCAATAAATTTAAATAAGCCAGAATCATCATCAGAATCAGGAAGGGGATTATCATAGAAGAAAACAAGATAGGAAGATTTCTTGGTAGGACACTAAGGTTGCTTGTCGATTCTAGCCACCTTGCCAGCAGCACTTACCGACACATAGAAGATAACTATGGGAGATATCTAAAAGAGCATGTCGCTAGTGGGATAGATATCGCAAAAAGTCTCTCCGAAGTTGTGCTCGATACCATTATAGACACAGCAAAGAACGGACCATTGAAGAAAGAGCTATTGATGCTCCGTATCGATATATACGCAGGCAGGATTGGATACCTTGAAACTGAAAGCGATGAAACAGCTGGACTTATGACGGGATTAAGAGAGAGATTAGACAGGGGATGCCAATACGAGAACAAAAAAGCGCGCTGGGAAGCTGTGATCGGTGACTTGACAAAAGACATGCAGGATATCAGAAAAGACCAGGACCAGCTTGAAGACAAGCTAAGAAGCGACACTGATTGCCTGCAACAGATCAAATATTCTAATCCAGACACAA
>PCVE01000028.1 GCA_002762705.1 Candidatus Woesearchaeota archaeon CG11_big_fil_rev_8_21_14_0_20_43_8
AGGGCACCTCTCCAGGTCGCAGATTTTGATTATGGGCTTTCCCTTGACAAGCATCTAAAAAAACTTTATCTTGAAGGCAAAGGTGGTGGCCAGAAAATGGAGACCTATGAACTCGCCGCACAGTACTTTAATAAAAAATGTGATCTGCCGAACGCAAGCATGCCTTTCTTCTTCTTTATCGGAGATGAAGCGCCTTATCCATATCTGCCAGCGAACATTGCGAAAAGCACCATTGGTACAAGACAAAAAAATAATCTTGAAAGCAGGGTGATTTTTGGGGATCTGTATGACAAGTTCCAGGGGAATGTCTTCTTTTTGCAGAATCCATACTGTGGCGATAGGCATGCTGAAACCGCAGAAATTCGGGAAGAATGGATAAGCTACATCGGAAATGATAATGCTGAAAAAATAATTCCCATCATTGAAGAGAAATCTGTTGTCGATGTCATCCTTGGAACCATCGCCATGGTCTCAAGAGCGCGTGACATGAAGCAGTATAAAGCTGACATGAAGAAAAGAGGCCAGACAAAGACAAGGGTGGGAAATGTCGGGAAGTCTCTTGAAGGACTCGATAAATTGTACACAAAAGGAGGAGACGATGGAAGTGTCAAGACTAAAAAGAGCGGTGCCAAGAAGATCTGATCTGATTACGACGCTGCCTTCCCCAGACAAAAGGGAGCTTATTGAGCACGTCTTGTCTAGTCCAGCCATGGTGGGGGCCAGATATAATGTTGGAATCCGGTCTTCATATTCCCCTATGGCCGCTTTATCTTATATCAAGCGGCTTGCTGACAAAAACGGCAAAAAACTATGGCTGGACCTGAAAGGAAGGCAGCTCCGTATCACTAAATGGGCGGATCCAACATACGGCGATATCGAATTGAACCATCCGTTCGAGGTCGATCTTCCGGCAAAGATCGTCTTTAGAGGGAACCACTGGTCGAATGTTGTGGGCTATGATGGCAACAAGATCTTTATAGACCCAGATCCAAAGTACGCACTCGGCGCCGGCCAGGCAGTGAACATCATCGGCACGAACTTAAGGATCACTGGTGATTACTTTACAGAAAGAGACCGCGAGCATATCAAGGCGGCGAAGATACTTGGCATACATAATTACATGCTTTCATTCGTCGAGGGACCAGATGATATCGAAGATCTTCTCGCGCTTGACAATGATGCCATGATGTATCTCAAGATAGAGAGCCAGAAAGGAATGCGTTTTGTTGAGAGCGGATACACAAAGCAGGATGGCATTGGTCTGATAGCAGCAAGAGATGACCTTATGATCAACATCGGTGACAATAAGGCAATGATACTCGGTGCACTTGAGACGATACTTAAAAAAGATCCTGATGCTGTCGCGGCATCACATATATTCAATTCACTCCCAGCGATCGGATATCCATCGATGGCTGATTTCTCTGACCTGAAGATGCTTCATGATATGGGTTATCATCATTTCATGTTGAGTGATGAGGTATCTATGAGATATTTTGATGACGCAGTGAAGGCATGGACTGATTTTACGGAATACTATCATGGCTAAAACCTACGCAGTAGCTGGACTTGGATACGGTGATGAAGGAAAGGGGTCTACTGTGGACTATCTTGTAGAAAAACTTGGTGCAAAGACTGTTGTCAGGTACAATGGCGGGCCGCAGGCCGCACATCATGTTGTGAGAGATGGAAAAGTGCATTGTTTTAGTCATTTTGGATCAGGAAGTTTCAAACCAGGTGTTGAGACTTATATCTCTGAACATATGCTTGTGAATCCTTTGAATCTGGAAACAGAAGCAGAGATATTGCAGAAAAAAGGTGTTGAAGACATATGCACGCGGACTTATGTTGAAAAGCAGTGCACGGTGATAACCCCAATGCAACAGATCGTCGGCCAGATGAGAGAGATTATGAATCAGTATGGCAGTTGTGGTCTTGGTATCGGCGAGACAGTACGTGATAAGGCAGCAGGACTTGAGATCAAAATACAAGACATCTCCGAGTCAAAAAGTTGGCATAGTAAATTGAATTACATGTGGAAAGTCAAGCTTGATCAAGCAGAGCAGATTCTTGCTGAATGTCCTGATGATAAAAAAATATCCGAATTATATGACAAAATCGCTGATCCTGCGCTTATCGAAAGGCTTGAACAGTCTTATGCTATGCTTTTGCATAAGATCAATATTGTCGATAAAAAAGAACTTTTTGGTCCTGTTGTCTTCGAGGGCGCCCAAGGCGTATTATTGGATTATGATCATGGATTCTGGCCGCACGTGACAAAGACAGACACCACTTTCGATAATGTCTACAAGATTGTAAATGGGAGCGATGAAGTTGTTCGTATCGGTGTGATGCGTGCTTATTTCACACGTCATGGCAACGGACCATTTGTGACAGAAGATGAACGTCTTGGTATGGCTGAATGGCATAATAATCTAAATGACTGGCAGGGAAAGTTCAGGATTGGTCATCTTGATTTTGTCGCTCTAAAATATTCGCTTGATGTGTGCGGCGGGGGCGATATGATCTCCTTGACAAACATGGATCGGATAGACGGCACCCAGAAAGTCTGCGTCGCATATCAATACGCTGGGAACTCTGATATCGATGATTTTTTTGAGTATGATATCAAGAGTGGAAAAAAGATCATAAGCACCATAAAAAAACATGAGGGACCAGATCACGAAAGGCAGGAAAAACTCACCCATCTGCTGGATGAAAGCATACCCATATACGCAGAATGTCACAAAGATGATCTCATAGACTTCATAGAAGAGACGCTTGATACAAAGGTTGGCATCGTCTCTTTTGGACCAGAATATACTGACAAAAGTCTTATTTGATCAGCTGCACAAGCTCATTTATGGTGACCCATTGGCAATGGATCTTGTGTGTCAATTCGATCGGTAGTTTAGGTACGAATTCTTTGATAAGATAGACTTTGTTGACTTTATACCAGCGTGAATATGCGATCTCTATCATCGAACCAAGACCAAGGCCTATGCATATCAAGACATCACATTGTTTCACAAGTTCTTCAGGAGTGTTTCGCCATGTGCCTGTGTTATGTGTCTCTGTAGCGACGCTCAGATCTAGCCAATGATGTCCGAATTCCTTATCATCGAGCGGCGCAAGACCGACTACGTTATGTCCATCGTTCTTCCTGTAGTTCTGGGCAAATAGATATGCTGTGCTATCGACGTCAGGCACGATATAGAATGTGTGTGGTGAGACCGCGAAATGCGATGCCAGAAACTCAAGTGATTTTATGAAATAATCCATAGGGATACCTTTAAGCCTGCAGAAATTCTCGATCTTTGTCGGGCCAAGTATTCCTATTCTCATAATGGAGTATCCAAGGCACTGTATCTTATTTAAATTTTATCAATATTTCTTTTAGATCGTGGATGATCGCATTACCTTCTGTGAACCCGCACATGGCGAAATTCTTCTTGCCGCCGCCTTTTCCACCGATCTTCGGCATGAGAATATCCAATATCGCTGACGCATCAAGTCCGGAATCTTCCGAGACCGCAAGAATCAATTGTTTTTCAGTGAGATTCACCAAGGCCGCTATTGACTTTTCATTCTCTTTCACTGCAAGTGCCGCTCTGTCTATCAACTGCTTCTTGTCGACAAACTCAAAAGTCCCATACAGAAGCAGGATATCTCCGACTTTCTCTTCAGAAAGCACCCTGATTGAGTCTTTGCTGAGCTCTCTGAGTCTTTTCTTCATCTCATCAAGATCATCTTTCATCTTACTGATCTGCGACACGAACCGTCCTGGTTCAGAATTGAGGAATGACATTGTCTCCCGCGCAAGTCTCGCGTGATTGAACATCTCTTTGTCATCGACGACAAAGCGGACCTCATACCTATTCTTGCCAAGCGAATTGAAGCGCGAGATATATACAATCCCGACTTCAGAAGTATTATCACAATGTGTCCCTGAGCATGCGCTTTTATCGAATCCATCAATGTCAATCACACGGACAGAATCGTCTTTGATGCGGTCTGCCTTTATCCGAAGATCAGACAGTGCCTTCGCATCATCTTTAGAGATCTTTTGTTCTGTGACAGCGATGCCTGCTTTGATCGTATCATTCGCAAGACTCTCTGCAGTGAAGATCTTTTCCCATGACAAGTCATCTGCGACGACGAACAGCGATGATTCTTTCTCATCCAGATTGATCTTATCAAGCTCGATATCTGGGCATTGTCTTTTCAGCGATTGGAACAGGATGTGTTCACCGGTGTGCATGCGTGTGAGTTTCTTGCGCCTGTCTTCATCAAGCGCGACTTCCACCTCATCCCCTGCTTCCAAAGAAGCACCATCGACGACATGATACACTTTTCCATCTTTTTTCACGACTTCTTTGATATCAAAATAGCCTTTCTTTGTCTTAAGGATTCCATTATCTGCTGGCTGTCCACCGCCTGCTGTCCGGAGCGGACTTTCGTCAAGCTCGAGCATGTTTCCAAAGACAGACAACACTTTCGTCATCTGAATCACTTATGGCCTGAACCGGATCATAGTCCTTGGGAATGGTATCGCATCTTTGATGTTGTCGATGCCGCACATCCATGCGACGACCCGTTCGACACCAAGACCGAATCCCGAATGCGGTACGCTGCCATATCTCCTAAGATCCAGATACCATTCGTATCTTTCAAGCTTCTCTCCTTCTTTCTCGAGCGCTTTTTTCAATGAATCAAGATCCGTGTCTCTGACCGAGCCGCCTATGATCTCTCCATATCCATCTGGCGCAAGCATGTCCATACAAAGCGCCTCTTTTGGATTGTTCGGATCAGATGGCTTGTAGAATGCCATGGTCTCTTTTGGATAATGGGTCACAATCACAGGAGTCTCATATAGTTCCATGAGCTTGTCTTCTTCTACAGTCCTAAGATCTTTTCCCCATGGCACGTCCAGATCTTTCTTCTCTTTTAAGAGTTTCAGCGCTTCAGAATATGTCAACCGTGGGAATGGCGCCTTGATTTTTTTGAGTTTCTCGACATCTCGCTCAAGTATCTTCAGTTCTTCTGCGTTCTTTTCGATGACTTCTTTTGCGATGAAAGCCACAAGCTCTTCGGCTGCCTTCCCGATATCATCAAGTCCTGCCCATGCGATCTCCATCTCTGCCATCCAGAATTCAGACAGATGTCTTGATGTCTTTGATTTCTCCGCCCGAAAACACGGGCTGATGCAATAGAGTTTCTCAAGCGCGAACACCGCAGCCTCCGCATATAATTGCCAGCTCTGGGTGAGATACATCTTCTGGTCGTAGTACTTGACCTCAAATAATGTCGATCCGCCTTCACACGCATTAGGTGTCAGTATCGGTGGGGCGAATTCATGGAACGCGCGTTCTCTGAAGAATTTGTGGATCGCGCCAAACACGGTGCTTCTCACTTTCATTATTGCAGTTAGCCTTCGTGACCTTATCCATAAATGCCTCTGATCGAGCAGGAACTCAGTCGATTGGTCTTTTGTGATTGGGTATGTGTCTGACACGCCCACTTTTTCCATATCTGTGACAGCCAGTTCGAATCCTGTCGGCGCCCGTGCGTCCTCCTTGATCTCGCCTGTTATCTTAAGAGACGTCTCGATCGGCGAATCTATCGCTGCATCCCAGACTTTCTCAGGGACAGCATCTTTCTTGATGACGCATTGTATTATGTTTGTAGAATCTCTAAGCACGACAAACGCGACTTTTGCGGATTTACGTTCTCGATAGACCCAGCCATGGAGCTTGACTTCTCCTGAGCCTTTGTTCATCGCTTCTTGTATTGACATATATGACATTTTACCACCTTTATATCTATTTATAACACTTTTATAACGCTTTGAATGCCAGGATATTTAAAAAGATTATGCCACAAAGGTTATATATCATTGAATCTAAGATTCTGTCAGAGGTGATTTTTGTGAGTCTTGCAGGAATTAATTTTATCGCAGTTCTATTCGCAGCAGCATTGTCAGTAGCACTAGGTGCGCTATGGTATTCTCCGGCTTTCTTTGGAAAAGCGTGGATGAGACTTACCGGAATAAATCACAAAGACCTTGAGAAAGCTAAGAAAAAAGGCATGGGAAAGAACTATATCGCTGGTTTTTTGGCAGCGATCGTCACAAGCCTTGTCCTTTCGATATTTATTGTATATGTGGGTGTATGGAACTTAAGCGGCGGTGCCATGATCGCGATATTGGTCTGGATGGGTTTTGTTGCTACAAATTCCCTTGGAATGATTCTTTGGGAGAATAAATCTGTTAAGCTTTATCTAATCAACAATGGATTCCAATTGGTATCTCTTGTATTGATGGGCGCATTGCTCGCAGTATGGGCCTGATATTTTTTTATCCTTTCAATCCTTCAAGCAATCCTCTTAGGGAGCCTTCTGGATCAGCAGAGCAGACCACGCCTGATGCCAGCAAAACTCCTCTTGCACCAAGTTTCAGAGCGATACGCAGATCCTCTGCGTTCTTGATGCCAGCGCCGACCAGCACACCGACATTCTTGTTGACAAGGTTCACTTTATCGACTGTGTCAGTGATAAGTTCAGGTTTCGCTTTTGAGACGCTTACATCACCGCCGATAAGCTCTGGCGGTTCGACTGCGACAAAATCCGGACTGAAAGCAGCGATCGCTTCTGCTATATGCGCAGTGTTCGCGCACACGACAATCTTGAGTCCGACTTCTCTTGCCCTTGATATGCATGATTCTATGTGGTCAATCCTTTCTCTATGTTCAGAATGATTCAGTAGCGTACCAACAGCGCCTGCTTCTTTGATTGTCTCTGGTAGTTCATGGCCAGTGTTCGATCCAAATTTTATCGGTTCGATTGTCTGAGAATATATCTCAATCCCTAGGCTGTCAAAAGCAGTGCATCCGCCTTCCTTGGATTCGCAGGCGCAGATCTGTGAATGTCTGCATATGTCTGCCATCTGTGAACATACGACCATCTCGACATCATAGTCTTTTGCCACTTTTGCTATTGTCTTCACAAGCGCAAGGCCTTCTTTACCAGTGCCTTGTTTATAGGTTTTTAGGTTTATCATAACTATCGGTTTCATGGTATCATTAAAATACAGAAATCCTTATTTAAATGTTGTGTAAGAAAGAAAATGGCGCCGAGGGGACAGTCGTGGGTAATGGGGTATCGGGTTTGGGGTATGAGTTATCCTCACACCACAGACCTCACGCCTCAAGACCCATTTCGAGCCCCCGACCTCAACGTCTCTCAGCAATCAGAGGATAATCATCGGATCACTCCTCATCGCTCAAATCTTATGAGCGTTGCGCTCTAATTGCCCGAAAGGCAAACTTTGGCCTTCTCTCCAGGCTGAGCTACGGCGCCACTTGGAGCTATAGGAGATTGGTTTGGTATATAAAGGTTTTTGCAAATCTTTAAAAAATTACTAATAATGACAAATCCAATGTCTTATGTGGAGCATTCGGAAGGGGGATACCGGCTAAATAGCTTCGTTAGGTCCTATAAGATGAAGCTGAGAGGATCAGATAAACGCATATTGAGCCTATATAAACGATCACGAGATCTTCTGCTGTTTGTCGATGCTTTCTTTCCTGCAGCTACAAAGGAGAAGCCATATGTCTCTTTGGAACAAAAGATGGAGATTGTTCCAGGAAATGCATTGTCGTTATTGATTGTTGATGTGGGTAAGATGTATGTCGAGTATGCATCGCTTGAAGGTGTTCTAAAAGAGATCAAGTGTGATCCATATGCTTCGCTTCGTTCCTATGGATATGAATTCAGTCTTCAAGAGAATATATCTGGTCGGACATTCACACTCGCTGCCGAACCTGATCGTGTCGAATTTGTCCTGTCATCGAAAGGCATCTTTGATGAAGGAATCGCTTTTCAATATTCAAGATTATGCGGTCTACTGGATAGATTGGAATTGAAGGATGCAGTCGATAAATATCTTAAGTTATGTGGGCATCTTCCGACAAATATCATGAACAAAAGGAACATACCTGGTCTTTTCGATCACAGGAAGAGGTGGTGGCAGATATGGAGATAGGAGAAGCAGTGCTTATCCTGGCAAAAGAGCTGACTAAAAGAGGGAAGATCAAGATAATAGATGGCGTCCTTGCTCCCGTCTATCTGAAAGACGCAGCCTATGTTCATATGACTGATGAGGAAGGCATGCCACTATGCCGTTCGCATGGCAGGTGGTCGAATCAGGCTTGGATCAGACAAGAAGAGCTTCAGATGGCAATTGATCTAGGTGCGAATTATATATTCATCTCCAGAAGCAGTTGCATATCTGACCACACACAGACCATATATTCAGACCTGGTCTCTCCATTCGCTGTGATCGGCGCTGATGAGAAAAAAGATCTTCTGAAGATCTACAAAGGTATAGATGAGAAGACCCTTGAGGCTATGAGGCTATTCGATGTGGATCGGTCAGTCATGCTCTATAAAGAATATCTTGGTGATGGGGTGCAGCGGGCAGACCACGCATACTTTTTGGCAGAAAAAGATCTTTTATCATTCAAGAAAGCGCTTCAGACGCACAGGCAGTCTCTTGAGAAGGGAAACATGCCTGGAGTGCTGATACATAAAGAGATAGAACGGAAAGAATATGAGAATCGTGGATTCTCGATCAATGCCAGAGAGGCATATGCCCGTCTCATAGATATAATAGAATTCACTAAGACATTGCCTGCGAAAGACATTGATCCTGAGATAGACCTATCGTTCTACAATGCCCTGAGGCTTCCAGATAAAAAAGAGATGAGCTTGTTTTTGGATCTTTACAATGAGAGGCCAGGTCTTTTCAAAGCAGTGTTTGATGGTCGGAAGAGTGATCATCAGAAGATGCTTCTTGAGGAGATAGCGAAGATGCCAAAAGAAAAGCAGGATACTGGCCTGAACAGCTATCTTTGCAGATATGGCCAGAAAAATCTTTATATCAATTACATAGATCTTTATCTTCATGATCCAGAGTCCTTTGCGATATATTTCGATCTGAGCTCTGATGGATATCGTGAAGAGATATTGATGAATATAATGGATTCTGCTGTGATGATGGATTATATTGTAGATCCACAAGCTGAGAAGAAAGTTTCAGATTATCTTGAGGCCCATCATGGAGAACTTCTTGACCGGATAGGAAGAAAGCTCAATTCTGATAAGTAATTTTTTATATAACCACACCTAAGACAACACTATGGCCAAGAAACTGATGGCGGGCATATCAACAAAAGAGAGGGTCATTGTCATAGTCGCATTGCTTGTTTTTGTCATCGATAGGATCACGAAGATGCTCGCAAAGGAGTATCTTGGTCAGGGAAAGATCGTCGATCTCTTGTTGTTCAAGTTTAGATATTCGACAAACACCGGAGGTGCGTTCAGCATATTGAAAGATCATAGCCTGCTCCTCACAATCCTGGGTATAATCGCTTTTTTCGCTCTTGTATATCTTCTGAGAAAATCATCAGACAAACCGATGATGACTCTTGCAAAAGGGCTTATCTTCGGCGGAGCTGCAGGTAACCTGCTTGATAGGATATTCGTCCGTCACGTGATCGATTTTATTGATGTCGGGTTCTGGCCGATATTCAATGTGGCTGACATGGCTCTAACGATCGGCGTTATGTTGGTGTTATTATACTTGATAAAAAAGCGTCAGTGATCTGACATCATGATATAAGATAGAAATTGATAAGGCGATTGTCGAAGTGTGATTCATATGGATGAAAAAAACGTAGCACTGATGGCTGCAAGATCAGCAGGAGATTATCTACTTGAGATAATAAAAAAACCAATCAAGTATAAGATGAAAAGCAGATTTGATGTACAGGCTGAAGCTGATGTTGGATCAGAGAAGATAATCCTTGACATGATTCGGGAGAATTTTCCAGACCATGATATCTTATCTGAAGAGGCTGGTGATGAGAAACATGATTCGGATTATTTATGGGTCATAGATCCGATCGACGGCACTATCAATTTTCTCAAGCAACTTGATGATTATTGTATCTCGATAGCTCTTGAACATAAAGGTGAACTCGTGCTTGGTGTGATCTATCAACCGCATCTTAAACGGATGTATGTGGCTGAAAAAGGAAAAGGCGCATATTTGAACGATCAGAAGATATCTGTGTCTTCTGAGGCTTGTCTTGAAGATATGATTCTTTCTGCGGATACAACTACTGAAATAGAAGCAAGACATGTGATTTTCAATACTTTGTTGCACATGGCAGATAAGGTGCGGCATATAAGAATATATGGTTCAAGCGCTCTCCACTTGGCGAAGCTTGCCGAAGGGAAACTTGATCTCTATTACAAAGGCGCGGGTTTCAATTATTGGGATTTTGCCGCAGGGATAGTGCTTGTGAGAGAGGCTGGCGGAATTGTCACTGATCTTGGTGGCAATGATATCACAAGGGATTCACAGAGTCTTATTTCTTCGAATGGCAGATGTCATGACCTGTTTAAGAATACATTGAAGCCATGATGCATATTAATGCCCTATGGCCGGCTCTGTAGAAAGTCTTGTCTTGATCACCGATACCAGATCTTTTTCATATCTCCGCTTCGCAGAGTCCCGGACCGCTTAAAG
>PCVE01000119.1 GCA_002762705.1 Candidatus Woesearchaeota archaeon CG11_big_fil_rev_8_21_14_0_20_43_8
TCCGGGCCGCTTTAAGCGGTCCGGGACTCTGCGAAGCGGAGATATGAAAAAGATCTGGTATCGGTGATCAAGACAAGACTTTCTACAGAGCCGGTTTTTAGAATCTATATTCTATGACGTTTTGCGTCTATTCCTTATTCTTAAGTCACCAGAATGTGATTTTATCTTTCTATCAGTTTTTGCGTGCTCGACAATCAAAGCGTGATATTCCTGGAACATGATAAGGTCAGATTTCAGATTATTTTCAAATAAAGCCTTGATATGCTCATAATCGGCCTTCTCATCAATATGACCTAGATTAGCGAAAATACGCCTTGTATAGGCATCTATAACAAAAGTTGGCACTTTGAAGGCATAAAGAAGCATAGAATCTGCTGTTTCAGGCCCTATACCCCATATATCCAACAATTCCTGCCTTTTTGGGATTCTCCCCCGCAAGTGGAGAAAGAACTTCGCGAACCCTTTAAGCTTTTTCGCTTTCTGGTTGAAATAGCCAGCTGGCCTGATCGCATCTTTTAAGACATCTTCGTCAAGGCTGAGCAATCGCTTTGGATCGATCACATCTAACTTATTGAGGTTCAGAAGAGCTTTCTCTACATTTGGCCATGCTGTGTTCTGACCCAATATGGTGCCAAGACAGATCTCAAAGACCTGTTCCCTCGTCCTTGGGAATGTATAATCGCCGGGATGATATCCGTTTATTGAACCGGATTTTGTGGGATTCGACCCTTTATGGCTGATCAGCGGCCACCATCCTTGCGGTCCATATTGTTTCAGGAACAGATCATAAATCTCTTTTATTGTTTTCATGATATTGATCAGAAAAAATTGAGAGTATTAAATTCTATCTCAAAATAGCACAGCAGAAATCAGTAATGTCTGGATACACTAATCAGATAAGCCAGTGGAATGAATGCGTTGAAATCATAATCCCGATGAAAGATACGATTGTGAAAAAAAGAGTTAAGAATTGATTTCTATCCAAAAAATACCCTGTCCTAAAAACGATTTTAGCTTGTCTATTTCTGGCCAAGATATGTTTTCACAAGAGGGACCAATTCAGATGGTTCATCTATGATGTGATCGAATCTATGTCTTTCGCCAGAAGGAGACTCAATCCCATTTGACAGTTTCTCCTTGCCTTCATATCCCCATGCGACCCCGACGGTTATCAGATTTTCATGATTTCCATTGGTCCTTAGGATATTTCTAGAAGCATGCAAATCATATCTTGTATCGCAGACATGCATGGTGTGCTGGCCTCTTGCGCCAAGGGTATCCAATGCGATATTAAGAGATATCTTGCTTGGTTTCTTTAATGAATTGCCATTTGAATAACCATGATATAGATCAAGCATCTCTGCTCCCACCTGGACATCAAAAAACGGCAATATCTGGGCTTTAAGGAGCTCTCTATAAACGCTAGACCAAAGATTATTTGTGACAATACCTAAACGTATCCTTCTTGTATTTGATGAGTCTTTTGTCAATGAACCTAATTCATGTATTGTGCTCACCGCTTCTTTGATCCCATCATATAAGCCAGTCGGATTATCGTGCTGGAAGGCTTCATAGGCTGGCCAGACACGATGATTTCTATCTTTCATATTACATGGTAATCCTACGGAATCATAGAAGGTCTGAACACCATCCAATACATTTTCGCTTCGTGCCAATGTGTCGTTATATACTGTGAGAAATTCATCAAAATCTGAAAATGGCCAGGTTATATTATTTACTTCCGACCAATGCTTGAACCATTGTTCCTGTCTTGGAGCAGTGTTTGTCAGTGTTCCATCCACATCAAATATTATCGCATCTAATTTTTTTTGTTCCAATTAACTCACCTTTATTTATGGAATGTAAAAGTAAGCAGTGTTTTATACTTAAATATATAAATATTCTTAAAAATGCTCTATCGTAAGTCACGCTTAATGCAAGGCCATTTTCGTGGATACACCTTTTCAGGGTGCGGTCAGGATTCGCTAATTATTTCTCTGAACAAGTTTTTGTTATAAATGACCCTCAAAATGCCAGAATCGGCTGCTGAATTAGTAAAGTTTTTAAATGGAAGTAATTTCCTGCCTACTGACCAATATTAAGATGTGTGAATAAGATGCAAGGAAGCGTAGTCAATTTCAGGAGAGGAAGACATACTCAAAGAACAAATCATCTGGTTATATTGCCAGATGGCTGCAAGACAAAAGAAGAAGCGAAAAAACTAGTCGGAAAATCCGTCAAATGGACAAGCCCGGCAAAGAAAGAGCTTGCAGGCAAGGTAATCGCAGTGCATGGCGGAAATGGCGCAGTCCGTGTAGAGTTTGAGACCGGTATTCCTGGTCAGGCACTGGGAACAAAAGTCACAATCAACTAAAAGTGATAAGATGGGAAGAATAAAAACAAAAAAAATCAAAAGCATCACAAAGGACTTGATGGCTCTTCACGGTGATGACCTGACTGACAATTTTGAGAAGAACAAAGAACTTGTGGAACGATTCAGCACCACATCTTCAAAGAAACTGCGAAATGTCATCGCAGGTTACTGTGCTAGACTTATCAAGAACCGCGAGGTTCTGTAAATCTCTTTTTTTTGGAGATCTTTGTATGGATCCTCTGGACATAATATTTTTTGGGGGGATATGATGACAGAAGGAGACATCGCAGAAGATATCAAAGATAACTGTATCTTTATCGGCAGCAAACCATTCATGAACTATGTGACTGGTGTTGTCATGCAATTCACGACAAAAGGCGCCGATGAAGTGATTCTGAAAGCGAGAGGGAAATTCATCTCACGGGCCGTAGATATTGCAGAAGTCATATCTAAAAGATTCATGGATGGAACAATAGAGATCTCTACTGTGAACATCGATTCAGAGGGTTTCAAGAACCGAGAAGGAAGAGATGTCATGGTATCAATTATTGAAATCACATTGCGTAAAAAATAAAGAAGGTGATTTATTTGGATTTGAAAAAAAAGATACGGGATATTCCGAATTTTCCAAAGCAGGGTATCATGTATCGTGATATAACGACACTTCTAGCAGACGCAGAGGCATTCCGACACACTGTCGATCGTCTTGCGGACCAGTATAAAGACAAAGGTATAAGCAAGATCGTCAGCATAGAATCAAGAGGATTCATCTTCGGTGCCGCGCTCGCATACAAATTGGGGTGCGCTTTTGTGGCCGCGAGGAAGGCAGGGAAATTACCTCATAAGACGATCAAAGAAGAATATCAGCTGGAATATGGCACTGATGGTCTTGAATTGCATACTGATAGTGTAGATAAAGGTGAAAAAGTGATAATCATCGATGATCTTCTTGCGACAGGCGGGACGATCGAAGCGACATGCAGGCTGGTAGAACGGCTTGGGGGGATCGTCGCTGGTATCGCTGTCATAATCGAGCTCTCTTTCCTTCCAGGAAGAAAACGGCTTTCAAAATATGAAGTGGTCTCTTTGGTTGAATATGACGGTGAGTGAATGATAGTTTTTTTATATTGATCTGTTTTATATCTAATAATGAACCTTCCAAATATGCTTTGCTATGCACGGATAATACTTATCCCAGTATTCCTGTTCTATTTCACTATGGGTATGAACCATGTCGCCGCGTTGATATTCATAATACTCTCTCTGACAGACATGTTCGATGGATACCTTGCCAGACGCTTCGGTCAGGTGACGACGACTGGAAAATTTTTGGATCCTCTCGCAGATAAGCTTCTTGTGATTAGTGCTCTTGTGTATCTGAATGCGGCAGGGAAGGCAGCGGCCTGGATGGTCCTGTTGATAATCGCGCGTGAGATCACAGTCACGGGTCTTAGGGCTATCGGTTCTGCCAAATCTAAGATCATAAGCGCTTCACATCTTGGCAAACTGAAGACAGTGACACAGATCATCGCTGTCTGCTGGCTTATCTTCGGGCTTGATTTTGGATATTGGATACTTCTTATCGCCACATTGATGTCGGTGTTCTCTGGATTGCATTATTTATACAAGAACCGGAGATTGTTTGATTGATCGTCGAAACATTTTTATAAATGATTTTTGGTTTTTATCATATGCATATCCTGCTTACCAATGATGATGGATATGAAGCAGAGGGGATCCGTAAACTATACGCTGCACTTAGTCAGATAGCTTGCGTCACGATAGTCGCTCCAAATGCGAATAAGAGCGCGATAGGGCATGGCATCACTATTTTTAAGGATATTATGACCAAGAAGATATCTGAGGGTATATTCGCTGTGGATGGGACTCCTGCTGATTGTGTGAGGCTTGCCCTGAATTGTCTTGTCAAAGAGAAAATTGATCTTGTTGTCGCTGGCATAAACCATGGTCCTAATCTTGGGTTTGATGTGTTCTATTCAGGTACTGCCGCTGCCGCGCGTGAAGCAAGCATACGTGGCATACCAAGCATCGCAGTGTCTGTCTGCGATCCAAAGGACCCAAGATTCGATAATGCCTGTATCTTCATGCAGCGGCTTGTGCAGCGTCATGCAGATCTGCCATTGCATCCAGATGTCTTCTTAAATGTCAATGTCCCTAATTGCGAGATGATAAAAGGTATAGAAGTGACTCGGCTAAGCCGAAAGCATTATCATGATTCTTTCTCTGATCGCGGAGATGGGAAGTATTGTTTTGGATTTGGTCTTTGGAAAGATGATTTCGATCCAGGGACAGATATCGCATCGATTGTCAAGAAAAAGATATCGATCTCTCCTTTGGGTCTTGACATGACGTGTCCAGTCACGATCCAGTTCGCCGATGAGATCAAGGAGAGTATCTTGAGACTGTGATCAATTTTGTATCGATGTCATGTGTTCCATCTTGAGATGCTCTTTTTCAATAACATTTTTATACTGCTTTCTGTCCTATTTTCCCCGGGGGTTTCATATGGATTATAGCTATCTTGTCAATGTATATGGGAAGCTTTCTTCTACTTCGAAAAGGCTTGAGAAGACGTATCATGTGGCTAAATTGATAGAGAAAGCAAGCGATACTGACCTTGACATGCTGATGCTTCTTTTGCAGGGAAAAGTGTTCCCTGTCTATGATGACAATAAGATCGGTGTGGCCGCGAAGCTTGTTATCAAAGCGATAAAGCTCGCGACAGGTTTCTCTGCAGATGAGATAGAAGATGAATGGAAAAAGACAGGAGACCTTGGGATCACTGCATCGAACTTTATCTCAAGAAAGAAACAGGTGACTCTATTCTCACAGGAACTTACGATCCAAAAAGTGTTCTCCAATCTTCGCAAGCTCGCGTCGATCGAAGGCCAGAAGAGCGTGAACCATAAGATGCAATTGATCGCCGAGCTCTTGACGTCGGCAAGACCAGATGAGGCGCAGTACATCGTCAGGACTGTGCTTGAGGATCTTAGGGTAGGTGTCGGTGTAGGTACTCTTAGAGACGCGATAGTCTGGGCGATGTTCCCAAAAGTTGTTGGCATATTCTATAAATGCGCAGAGTGCGGTGGATGGATGCCCGACACAAAACTCTGTCTCTCATGCAAGAAGAGCGTCGACAACAGTTTCGTCGATATGGTAAATGCTCTCAAGGAAGAGAAGATAGTCATCGCAGAGTCAGACAACATCGACAAGCTAGACCTTCATGATAAGAACTACATCCTTCCAAAGGATAAAGATTCCGCTCGACAGATCTATAATGCGATAGTCGAAGCAGTGCAGGAGGCGTATGATATCACAAATGATTTCGCGAAAGTCGCAAAAGCGGCAAGAGATGGTCTAAAGGATCTAAGGAAGATCTCGCTTGAAGTCGGAAAACCTCTCAATCTCATGTTGTATCTCAAAGCCCATGATATAGAAGATGGTTTCAAGACCGTCGGAAAACCTGCCGCGCTTGAATACAAATATGATGGATTCCGTATGGAGATCCATCGTGCTGGCGACGATATCACTTTCTTCACCCGCAGGCTTGAGAATGTGACAAAGCAATTTCCTGATGTCGCTAAAGTGATCCTCGATTCGACAGAGAAGACAGATTTCATATTGGATGCAGAGATCATCGGCTATGACAAGAAGACAAAAAGATATCTCCCTTTCCAAAAGATATCAAAACGTATAAGGAGAAAGTATGATCTTGAACAGATCCAGCTGGACATACCAGTGGTCATCAATGTATTCGATGTATTATATGCAGATGGGAAGACACTTCTGAAAGCGCCTTTTTCGAAGAGGCGTGAGATGATCGCGTCGTTGATAAAAGAGATTCCTGGGAAGATCGCTCTTGCAGAGCAGCTTGTAACTGATAATGTCGATGTTGCTTCGAGATTCTATCAGGAGGCTCTTGACATGGGGAACGAAGGCATAATGATGAAGAATCTGGATGGCATATACAAGCCTGGCGCAAGGGTCGGATATGGTGTCAAGATAAAACCAGTCATGGAGACGCTTGACGTCGTCATTATCGGCGCAGAATGGGGCGAAGGGAAACGATCCGGTTGGTTTACGTCGTTCTCTGTCGCAGTCCAGGACGAAGATGGGAATCTTATTGATATCGGGAAGGTGTCGACTGGACTGAAAGAGAAAAAAGAGGAAGGCACTTCATATGAAGAGATGACTGAGCTGCTTAATGGACTCATCACATCGGAGAAAGGAAAAGAGGTCACAGTGAAACCTGAGATAGTCATCGAGATAAAATACGAAGAGATCCAGAGGAGCACAAATTATTCTTCTGGTTATGCGCTTAGATTTCCAAGGTTTGTGAGGTTGCGTGAGGATCGCGGCAGTGATGATATCTCTGATATCTCTTTAGTAGAAGAGCTTTATGACACTCAGAGGGGCAGATAATGCGCACTGCGATTGTATATTCTAAATGCCATGTCCTGCATCATGATTCGGACCATCCGGAGAACGCGCGTCGGGTTGAGAGCATACTTAAAAAGATTGATGACGAAGATCTGATCCTTATCAAATCACCTGGCCGTGAAGCTTCAAGGCAGGAGCTAGAGCTTGTCCATGAGGAAGATTTCATCGATTTTGTGTTTGGGCTTGATAGCTTGGAAAAGAAAGACACTATCTATGCCACCGGGATGCTGACTAAAGATAATTATTTTTCAGATGATACGCCAAAGGCAGCGATCGCATCGGCTGGTTGTGTCCTTTCTGCTGTCGATCTTATGATGTCTGGAAAAGCAGATAACGCTTTTGCCTTATGCAGACCGCCTGGCCATCATGCTGAAGCATCAGGCGCCATGGGTTTTTGCTTCTTCAATAATATCGCTGTCGGGGCGAGGTATGCGTATGAAAAATATGATCTGAAGAAGATATTCATCCTGGATCTCGACGCTCATCATGGCAATGGGACCCAACATATCTTTGAAAGACGTGATGAGGTTTTCTATTGCTCGATACATCAATATCCTTTGTTTCCTGGGACTGGTAGGGATCTTGAGATTGGCTATGGAAATGGTGTCGGTCTGACCCTGAATATTCCTCTTCCACCTGGGAGCGGTGAGGATGACTATATGCGTGTGATGTCTGAGAAAGTCATCCCATCGATCGAATCTTTCATGCCAGATATGATCCTGGTGTCGGCAGGGTTTGATACGCATCGTCTTGATCCGTTGACTGATATGATGCTTAAGACGGCCAGCTATGGAAAGATAACCCGATTGCTTAAAGACACTGCGAAAAGATTCTGTTCTGGCAGGCTCTTGTATGTGCTTGAAGGCGGCTATGATCTTTATGCCTTAGCCGATAGTGCGGTTTGTGTGCTTAGAGAGCTTCAGAAAGAGTGATTTTTGTTAGTATGGTTCAGTGATTACTTACGAAAGGTTTATAAACCCAGTCATGAACCATTCCCCATAATGGTACGGGTAACATCGTATACTATAACTCCTGAATTGGAAAGATTAAAGCTAGAAAGAAGTAGCACTTTTCAGCATTCTCATGAAGTGGCGGATCTCTCTCTGAAGGTCTATCATGGTCTTAAAAGATATTGTCATGCTGGACCTTCTTTTATAGAACGTGTCGTTGGTATATTCAACGGAGACATGGGACGATTCAATCATATCTGTTTTGAATTAGATTATCTGGGTGAACAAGATATGCTTGATGGCGCGATGTATCATGATATCGGAAAGCTCTGTCTTGATGATGACATGCTTGTGCAGAGATCCAATCTGCGCGAATGGGAAAGAAAAGAGATCGAGACACATTCACAGCATGGATATGAGATGATGAAAAATTTTTTTTCTCAACGAGGCGATGTCCTTGATTGCATTCTTTATCATCATGAATCATACAATGGAAAAGGTTATCCTACAAGATTGAAGGCAGAAGACATACCCTTATGTGCAAGAATAGTCACTGTCGCAGATCATTTCGATGCCATGACACACAGGCCAAGCTTTGATGAGAACAACAATGTGCTCTCTCCAAAAGAAGTCGGCGAGGCTTTAGTTGAGATGACCAAGATGAAGAAGAAATACGATCCTTTGGTCTTCATGATCTTCAAACAGGTCGTCTCTTCCAAAAAATAATTCTAAAAATATCAACAAGTCAGCTTGATTCATCTCTATTTGGCAAGACGCTCTTCGACAGTGAGGTTGATTCCCCGTGCTTGGAATTGCTTGATAAATTCCTGTGTCGGGACGCAGGTCTCCTGTGGTATCGCGCCTCTCTGCTTGATATCTCCTCTTGCCATCATCAGGTTTATGATGCTCGCAGAGAACGCGGTCATACGTGCCATCGATGTGAGTCCTGTCGTATGATCCTTATAGTCGATGCATTCATAGACTCTTTCTTTGTCGACGCCATTGACTGTCGAAACAGCAGTCCATCTTGATAGACTGACATCATCACCTTCATAGCCGCACTGTTCCATCAGCATCTTCTCAAGAAGCCCCCTTGGCCGCACTATCTTGCCATCGACCTTGAGCAGGTCATCGCTTGCCATGCCGAAATCAAGAAGGTTCTTGACAATGTCTCTATGTCCAAGATACCTGATAGTCTTGTTGTCGAAATTGTTGACCTTTCCTATCATGGTGTAAGGTATTGTCGATTCACCACCAGATGTGTTGAATGCTTCCATTTTTCCGAATGGGGATGGGAAATCAATGAATTCGTAGCCTTCCATCGGATTGACAACTTCTCTTTTTCCATCTGTTATCTTTATGACTGGTTCGATATATTCATTCACGAGTCCTGTCGCTGAGAATACTATCATGTAATTTAGAAACCCCTTTGGAATCACAGGAAGCCCGCCTTCTCTTGCAGAGAATGATTTGAGATGCCCAAAATGATTCACTGCGTCTGCGATGATCAGACTCGGCATTCCTGGCGCATACCCTGTGTCTGGAATTATCAATGATCCTGCTTGCTGTGCCTGACCATCCAGCTTGAGCTGTTTCTGAACGACAGTATTATTGCCGCCAAGGTCGCTGAAATTCGTGCCTGCCGCGATCGCCGCGAGCGCAAACTCAAGATTGTGCTGATAAGTAGTGCAGCCAAGGACCGCATCTTTACATTTGAATAATTTGACATTGCCATCGAAATCAGTAGCATTTGCTTTATGTGGGATAACTTTGTTTGGATCGACAAAATCAGCGACAGCGACAGCTCTTGTGTAATCACAATCAGCGATATGTACTTTATCTACACCAAATTTGACAGCGTCATAGACTGCTGCTTTTCCCATCATACCTGCACCATACACTAATGTTTCCATAATGATCCCTCCTAATAATTTAATCTGGTTAGATGGATTTTATCGAGATTCATAAATGTTACGACAATATGAGGTATGGGCTGTGGGCTATGAGCTATTGGGTGTGAGTTGTGGTGTGTGGTGTGTGTGTTATGATGGTTCAACAAGAATTATAAACTCTTTATCCCAAGAGACATCTTATGACTCCAGAAATGATCGCAGTGCTTGAAGCAGCAATCGAACTTGAGCAAAAAGAGCATGAGATGTATTGCAAGCTACTTGAGATGGCAGAGACACAGAACTGCAAGACATTCTTCAAAGAGCTGTCAGTCGAAGAGCTGAAGCATGAAGAGCTGCTGAAAGAATGCGTCCGCACTGGAAAAGACATGGACGATGTGAAAAAAGAGAAGTATCGTGATTATATAATCGAACTCGATGTCGCGAGCATGCTTGATGCGTTCCATGATATAAGTGATCTGGAAAAAGGATTTGAGATCGCGATAAAGCAAGAGGTGGCGACGCAGAAACTGTATGCTGCATTGATCGAAAGGACTGCGTCTCTTAGCCTGAAACGGCTTCTAAAACAATTGCAAGAAGAAGAGAACAAGCATGAAAGATTGCTTCTGCGTGAGCATGGGAAGCTGTTTCATCCGGATCAGGTCGAAGAGGATGGAGAAGATGAGATCTGATCTTGAGCATGATGTTGGTCGGGCGATAAAGCTCGAACGTGAAGCGTATGATCTTTATATGGAATTGCTTGGCAAGTCGAAGACCCGTAATACCCAGGATCTGTTTAGCGAATTCGCGAAGCAGGAACTGAAACATGAATCTCTTCTGAAAGCATTTCTGCAGTTTGAGGATTTTGAGAAAGCGAAGAAACGTATCAAGGCAGAATTCGAAGGTTTCTGCGCGA
>PCVE01000071.1 GCA_002762705.1 Candidatus Woesearchaeota archaeon CG11_big_fil_rev_8_21_14_0_20_43_8
AAAACAGAGAGAAAATTTCTATTCTTCAGAATATTGGTCGATGTTACCCAGTTTCGGGACTATACAGAACCAGACCCGATTGATAAAAAAATGAGAAATAAATGAAAATTATTTAATCTGGTTCTTCAGATGCTCGATCTCTTTTCGTAGCTGATGATATTTATGAGCATCAAATGGTATCTTCTTATCGATCTTCCTGTTGATCTTTGTGGATACAAGCAGATTTGTGATGTTCAATATGACCAAGAACAGGACAATGCCAAGATACAGGATCTCTTTGCTATAAGTCTGCAATCCGACGATTATCGTGATCAAAGGAGAGCCGAATGCCCCATCGACCTGTCGTGGGTCTAAGCCCACAATATATAATTGTGAAACCTGATATTCACCAAAACCGCTGACATTATATGTTGCGTTCCATTTATCTCGATTCAACAGATCGCCTTTTTTATACAATGACGCGTTGCTAGGTGATTTCTGGTCGATCGCCCATTGATACACTGTGCCATTGAATGAACCAGTGACATCTTGTGACTGCACAGGATTAGGTGTCATGCTGGTGTTCTTGAAATTATTGGGGATCATATCGAACACGGTGACTGTCAAATTCTGTGGTGTCGCCGCATTGCCGATGTTCCTTACGTCGATATATATCCGATACTCATCATCTCCGATGCTTGTGATATTCTTCTCGATCTGAAGCCAGTATCCTGCGATCACATAGATATATTTCATATAAAGATCAGTCGCATTGCTTACCTGACTGTAATTGACAATCTGCGATCTTCTGAACATGAGTTCATATTCTGGCTTCATCCAGACAATTGGTGGAGGATATCCGCCAGAACCATCAGTATAATTGAAGATCCATTCACTACCAACATTGCTCCAAGGTAGGGTCTCATTGATCTCTGAATTGGGTTTATAAGTCCTATTAAGAGGGATATTTGTCACAGTATCATTGACAATAACATTCGGATCGATAGTGCTGGTCACCCAGACATCAACTTCTTTCAGACGATATGAAACACTGTATGGCACACCTACTCTTGCGACAGATTCCCATGTGACATTATGATCTTTATTATTGTTCGAAGGCCGGATGATCTGTTTTGTCACATTGAAACCCACTTTCATCTTCGCGGTGATATTCTTAAGAGATATATTAGATGCGACGGTATTAGCACTATACGCAAGTGTCTCTTTGAGCATCAGGTAAGTATAACTGCTTGGGACTGAAGCTGGCGTGCTTATGACAAAAGTGATATTATCCTCTTCCAGATAAGGGAGAATACCGCCATTCGGTGTCCAATGCCATGTGCGATTGGTCTCATTGCTCACATTTGTCCAGTCACCAGAAGTATACAGTTTCGCGAATGTAAAATTTTCAGTCCAAGTATTATTATACGTGACACCTTGTGTCTCCATCGTGATATTGATGGAATTTATTGCCTGCTGCGTCGTCGATAACTGGTTTGTGACATATTGTCGTATCGTGAAGTTATCGCCAGCGAGAACTTTTCTTGAAAAAGTATTGAGTGAATAATCTGTCGTGAGATTCAATATTTCTATAGTGGCATCCACAGAATAATTGAACAAAGATGACTGATGCATACGTAATTCAGGGATATGCAATGTGGCAATATTAGAAGTGTTGCTATACTGCGTCCCATTACGCCCAGACATCCATGTCATATTACCGACAATGTTCGCAGTATTCTGAAAATCGACGAAGATATCATAGACTGTTTCATTACTAGGATTACTTACATTCACATAACCGATTATTGTGTTTAGTTCCACATCTTCTTCAAGAGTGAAGTTCTTTGCGAAAGAGACATTACGAGTCACATATTCAGTGAAGGAGACATTCAATCTGACTTCTGCATTGACTGACTCAGAGAAAATACAGAAAGATAGGACCGCAAAAACCCCCATCAGGATGATTGTCAAAAGCAATGCTTTCCGATTATAATCCGTATTCATTTTTTTCTCCTTTTTGTGATACGGTCCTTAAGTTCTCTTACGTCTGCTTCGAGTTTGCTCATCCCACCATCCATGTCATGCTTATCGATCTTTCGATTGATCCTTGTTGATATGAGCAGATTGGTCGTGTTTAGGATGATAAGGAACAACACGATGCTGAAATACATTATCTCTTTGCTATAGGTCTGGAATCCACTCATGACAGCGATCAACGGAGAGCCAAATGCCCCATCGACAAGCCGCGGATCTAAGCCGATTATGTATAGGTCAGTCACACGATAATCACCGGTCCCATTCACAAGATATGTCGCATTCCACTTATCGTAATTATTTAGGTCGCCTCTCGCATACAAAGACGAATTGAGTTCGCCTTTTGGAGGGATGTCCCATTGATAGGCAGTCCCATTGAAAGCACCGACTATTGGTTGGTTCGCGCTTGGTACAGGAATCATCGCTGAACTGTTATAGAATCCATTAGGGATCACATCATACACAGTCACAGTCAGATTCTGTGGAGTCGCACCATTGCCGATGTTCTTGACATCGATATAAATCCGATATTGATCATCTGCGACGCTGGTCACATTTTTTTCGACCTGTAGCCAGTAGCCTGCGACAACATAGACATATTTCATGTACATATCAGTCCCATTGTAAGTATAAGACTGGTTTGTTATCTGTCCCCGACCATCGTTGATTAGGTGGTATTCTGGACGCATCCAGACAATAGGGGGAGGATATCCGCCTGAACCATCAGTGTAATTGAAATACCAATAATTTGCCGGATCCCATGCCTGCGTAGAATTCACTTCTGCATATGGGAGATAGGTATAATTGAGTGTCCTTGAAGGATTTACGGAGTCAGTAGTGAGATTGTTGGGGTTAAGATCTGATGTGACCCAAAATGAAACTTTTGTCAGATTATATGCTACATCATAAGGTGTGTTTATATGGGGGACTATCTCCCAGGTGACATTATGATCATTATTGTTATTAGATGGTCTTGCGATCCTTTTTTCAAATGAGAAATTTGATTTTGATGATGCATGTACAGAAAAGAGAGTCAAATTCGAAGCGACATACGGAACTTCATATTGCAATTGTTCAATTAGCATAAGATAAGTCTGCGATGATGGGACCATATTCGGGGCTTGAATCACATAAGTTATGTTCACTGCATCCAATGGACCAAGTGTTCCCCCACTAGGCACCCAGTTCCATGTACGGTTCGTGCCATTAGTCACATTTGCCCAATCACCTGAGGTAATAAGTTTTTCGAATGTGAAGTTATGCAAAACAGAATTGTTCCACCATATTCCCTGTGTCAGCATAGTAATGTTGATATTAGTTATACTCATCACAATATCTAACTCGTTAGTTATATTCTGACGGATAGTCAGATTCTCTCCCGCAAGGACTTTTCTCCAATAATAATTATTCGCGCCAAGATTGTATTCAGTCTCCATATTCAATGGTTCAGAGATCGATGTTGAATTCATAGTATAATTAAACAAAGTGCTATCATCTGGACGAAGCTGCGGGATATGCAAGGTGATATATTCCCCAGCAGTACCATTATAATGTGTGCCGTTCCTTCCACCAAGATAAGTCACATTCCCAAGAAGGTCATTTGTGTTCAAGAAGGTGATAAATATATCATATACCGCTTCATTGCTTGGATTTGTGACATTGATGAAACCAGTGATGAAATAGTACTCCACATTATCACTATATACAAAATCTTTTCCATAGCTAACATTCTTATCCACATATTCAGTTATTGTGATATTGATGCGGTTATCAAGTGCTGTCACACAAGATATCCCCGAGAAGAGCATAAATACAAGCGCTAGAAAAAACAATACTATTGCTATTCTGTGGGGGTTAGCCAATTTTTATCCTCTTTTTTTATAAATACCAGTTTACTAATGAGTTTTTACGATTCTTCTCATATTTAAAACTTTCTATTGCAGAATGCCAAATGGGGAAGTTGAATTTTTACCCTATGCCACAGTAGTGATAAACTTTTATATAGTGTTCAGCACCTTAATAAAAAATATATAGTCGGGAGAATTGGTGGAACTTACATGAAAAAAAGAGGTAGAAGTATTATATATACTGTTTTTTTTCTGATGATATTTATCACACCATCTCTCGCCGTCGAGATTTCACCAACAAAAGCGAATCTGAACAGCATACAATTCGAAAAAGATTACACCTTCTTCTTGACTTTGATAAACAACGAGAACGTCGAGAAAGGCATCGAGATGAAACTGGCATATCCGTCGATGTATCTCGATAAGTATGTCTCTTTTGAACCTAAATTCTTCAAAATCCCACCAAAAAAAAGCAGGAATGTGAAGATTTCTATGAAGCTCGACGAAAGCATACCGATCGGAGCGCATACGCTAGAAACGCAACCCATCTCTGATGGCAAAGAGGTTCTCGATTCATTCAAACTGACGTTCTCCATACCGGGTGCACAGCTCCACAAGCTCTCGCTTGATAAATTCGATGTGATCGGAGACAGCGTCAACTCACCCGTATACTTGAACATAAGTCTGGTGAACACAGGAAACACTGTCGAGAAGATATCCCCTAGACTCCTTGTGAGAAAAGACGGCAATGTTGTCGACATAAGAGAATACAAGACGGAATACATCCTACTCCCAGACAAAATTGAGCCCCTTCTTCTGATGTATGACCCATCAAAACTGAATCCGGGAGATTATTCGCTGGAACTTGAAGTGACATATACAGAAAAGACACTCAGTGAAAAGAAAGAGATCACATTGAATGAAGAAGACGGCGGAGCACTGACGATGCAGGAGATGCGTTCCACCAATTATACCGTCGGACTGATCGCGATATTTGTACTTGCGCTCGCTGCGACACTCGCGTATTTTATATTTCCAAAAGCATATTTCTATACAAAGAAATTGATGCTTCTAAGGCGCATACAATCACTGTCGACAAGACAAAGAACATTAGAAAGCACATTTGAAAGACTCATGTCAGATGTCATGGGTTTTGTAGAGGATTCAAATAAGATATTAAGTAAGTATGGCGAGGAATATGAGCTTAAGTGAACTTCACAGATTAGAAGAGAAAGTAAAACATCTCGAGCAGAAGAATGATCACTTAGAGAAAGATATCGCCGTGCTAAAAGAGGTCTTCAGACATATAAAAGACAAATTCGACCTGATCAAGCATGAACTCCTGGATAAAGCTCCGCCACGACACCACTGATCTCCCGATTGATCAGCCTTTTATGCATATAAGCGGCCTGACTTTCACGACTTTCCTCGCTATGTCGGTGACATGCATGACATCCACCACTTCATCGACATCTTTGTAGGCACCAGGCGCTTCTTCAGCAAGGCCCTTCCTGCTATGACCCATGACGATGATGCCTTTCTTGGAAAGATCCCTCACTAGATCATCTGCTTTGAAATCATTTATAGCTCCTGCCCGAGACATAAGCCTCCCTGCCCCGTGGATGGCTGAACCGAATGTATCACGCATCCCTTTCTCAGTGCCATGAAGGATATATGAGCTAGTGCCCATCGTCCCACCGACGAGAACAGGCTGGCCGATCTGCGCGTATTTCGCCGGAACTTCGTCTCTCCCAGGACCAAACGCTCTTGTCGCGCCTTTCCTAAGAACCAAAAGATCTTTCTGTTTTCCGTCGACAGCATGGCGTTCTACCTTCGCGGTATTGTGACCGATCTCATAGAATGTCTCTATCTCCTCTTCAGGCATTCCAAACACCGATGAGAACGCTTTCCTTGTCAGATGAGAGATCACTTGACGATTCGCAAAAGCAGCATTGATCCCACAGTTCACAGCAGACAGATAATTCCTGCCCTCTTCGCTGTCTATCGGCGCACACACAAGTTCTCGTTCCATGATGGGTATGTTATATTTCTTGCTCGCAGCATCAAGGACCTGAAGATAATCTGTCCCGATCTGATGACCAAGCGCTCTTGATCCGCAATGAATGGAGACGATTATCTGATCTTTGTATAGCCCATATGCCTTTGCTGCAGCCCCATCCAAGATCTCATCGACATACTGCACTTCGAGATAATGATTGCCAGAACCAAGCGTTCCGACCTGCCGGAACTGCCTCTTCTTCGCTTTATCAGAGACTTTCTTTGGATCCGCTCCAGTGATCATACCGCGTTCCTCTATATATTCCAGATCTTTGTCATAACCATATCCTTTCTCGACTGCGTATCTCGCACCTCTGCGCAACACTTCATCCACCTCAGGAGGATGCATACGTATCTCGCCATTCACACCAAGCCCTGCTGGGACTTTGCTGAACAGAGCGTCAGCGAGTTGCCTCTTCTTATCCAGTATGTCTTTGAGCGTTAATTGTGTCTTCAACGTCCTAACACCACAGTTGCAGTCAAAACCAACACCAGCAACGCTGATTACGCCTTCTTGCATATCGAAAGCGCCGATGCCGCCGATACAGAAACCATATCCAGGATGGACATCAGACATCGCAAGCGATGCCTTCTGGATCCCTGGAAGACACGCGACATTCCTGATCTGTCTGAGCGCGTTCCAGTCTTTTCCTTTCTTTACATCTTCGATGAGCCCGTCGATTATTTGATTGTCGCCATAGATCCGTCCCGGGACGCGCATCTCGCCAGTCTGCTTCATCTCCCAGACATATCTCTCGATCTCTTTTAGATTGTAATCCGATACATTGATCTCCTGTGCCATAGTTGCAGGAGTAGAAAATGACAGGTATATAAAATATGTGGTTATCATGTCTTGGTAGAATGTCCTTGGTTTCTCCGGATCAGTTTCTTGCATGGATGTCTGCCTTAGAAGAGTCCAGTCCCTTCGGGACCGGACGATTCTCTGCTTCACATGCCCGATCTAGACTAAAACCGCACAAGTTCCAAAAAGATGAACAAGTGTGGGCAGGAATGCGCACGCTAACCCACAAGGGTTAGGGTGCTCTGCTCAAAATAAAGAAAAGAATGGTTTTCTGGATACATTATGGCTTTCTACAGAGCCGGTTATTATCCAAAATGCAGACTGAACATCTCCTCTGCGACAGATTCATACAAATCGAGTGTCTTCTTTGCCAACACGGATTCCGATTCTTCAAGATTGAAACCATTTATATCGGCCGCGATTATATTCTTCTGTTCGCGTATCATCTTCACGATAGATAGCAGCTTCCATTTTGAGAGGCTCCCTGAATTATAACCCGTCGATGCCTCTTCTTCCGACATCACATCAAGATCGATAGACAGATAGACATCCTCTGCGAGCTTTGGCAGGATATGGTTCAGTCTCCACCTCGGCCAAAGCCACATCCCAATCGGGTTTATGCTATTGTGATATGAAAAATAGCTGCCGATAGATAAGACGCCGCCTTTTGCGTATCTACTTAGCTCTTTTACAAACTTTCCACAACCGATCATCCCAGCATACTTATACGGGTCCCCATAACCTTCATCATGATGATTATCAATATGTATATAGCTATAATGCTCGCTTCTTCTTTCTACGAGTGCTCGACACAGGCCATATGTATAATGATGAAACTCATTATGTCCATAAAGTGTCAGCGTCCGCTTGCCATTATCCTTGATCTCATCTGGCAACGCCCCTTCGACGATCTCTGCCAGACGATCACGCCCGACTATATGCTTCTTTGGGATGCTGAACCGTTGGATTGGATATTTTTTCTCGAATCGATCAGCTATAACTGATGACGGCGTATCTAATTCAAGGCATATCAACTGCAACCCCTTGCCCTCACACATATTCAAATGGAATATTCAGAAGATATATAAAATTACTGAGTCGATATGATGCCAGACTACGATGCGTATCCAAAAAAATAAAAAGAGCCACAATTAGACAATTCTCACAATGGAACATGAAGTGATAGGTATAGGAAACGCATTGATGGACATACTGACACAGGTAGATGAGAAGAAGATACTTGCTCTTGGCCTGCAGAAAGGCATCTTCAACCTGGTCGATGAAGATAAATCTTCTGAAGTGCTAAAAGCGCTTGACGTTGATGAGCTCAAACTAGTCCCTGGTGGCAGTGTAGCGAATACAATGGCTGGTATCGCGAATATGGGTGGAAAAGCCATGTTCTATGGCCGGGTAGGAAAAGATGAGCACGGAGATAATTATCATAACTTGATGAAGAAAGCAGGTGTTGCATCACAGATAGTGAAAGGCGCTGGCAGGACAGGCACAGCGATCACATTGATAACTCCGGATTCACAGCGGACATTCGCAACACACCTTGGCGTCGCCACATCGCTTGAACATTCTTCGCTTGATGAAGCGCACATAAAATCAGCGAAGATATTGCATATCACCGGCTATCAGCTCGAGGTACCGGCGATACGGAAATCAGTCTTCCATGCTATGGAGATCGCGAAGAACAATGGCGTGCTGATCTCGCTTGACGTGGCTGATCCGAATCTTGTCCTCAGGGCAAACACAGATATCAAGGAGATAATCGAGAACTATGTCGACATCGTCTTCGCGAATGAAGAAGAAGCATTCGGTCTTTTGAAGATGAGCCCGATAAACGCATTGAACCGATTATCTAAGATGTGCGATATAGCCGTCGTCAAATATGGCGACAAAGGTTCTTTTGTCAAGCAAGGTGCTGAAGTGTATCATGCGGACGTGCATAAGGTAAAAGCGATTGATACGACCGGCGCAGGCGACATGTACGCTGCAGGTTTCCTGTATGGATTATGCAAAGGGTACAAACTTGAGAAGTGTGCGAACATCGCTTCTTACGCCGCAGCGAAGATAGTCGAGGTAGTCGGCGCGCGTCTGCCGTTCTCTATCAAGCATGACATCGAGAGGATGTTCTGATATGAAAGATTATTATGGCTTGCTTGGGATAAAGAGAGATGCCTCGCGCGCAGAGATAAAACGCGCATACCAAAGACAGATGCTTCGCCTGCATCCTGACCTCGAGAACAGGATGACTGATGGACAGCTAAAAGAGATCACTGAGGCGTATCAGACATTGATAGATTTTGACAGACGGTACGAATATGACTATACGACCAGATTCGACCTCGGATGCCTCATCCGTTCTGCGTTCGGCAGTGTCCCGCCAGGATAGTCCGGCTACGATAAAGAGATCGACGAAGAAGAGCATCATCTTGGGACACTTGACCTCACGCTTGAAGATGTGCTACGCGGCAAGTTATACGAACCAGACCCAAGAGAGACACCATCTATGCTCCATTACATCCAGATACCAAAAGGAGTCATGGAAGGTGAGTTCAGGACAGGGAGTTTTTGTTTTGGGCGCGGCACCACTGTTGGTATCATCGATATCGTGATAAAAGAACATGATATCTTCAGAAGAGAGGGCAATGACTTATTTATCAAAGAGCCACTTGAAAAAATTTTTTTTCAAAGATACTTGCAGATACCTGTGATAGATGGACTTACTAGAAGATTCAAGGCAGGATTTGGAAAGCAAGAAGGAAGACTTGTCACGGTACCACATTATGGCCTTCCGCAGACAGAAGGCAGACATTTCTATGGACACCACATGCAAGAACGGGGAAATATGTATTTCTATATCAACAAGATACCTGAGAAGTGATCATGGTTTTTTACAGAGTGTTATACCAAAAATACGTTTTGTACCCCTAACAATTTCTAGTCAACAATCTTTCTTTTGATGCTATAGATCGCGACACCGCCAAGGCTGTGTCCAACTGCGAGGTATTTTCCGTTAGGAGAGATATCGACGCGATGAACGATATCACATAACTGCGGAGATTGGACTATGCTTTATAAGCATCGCGCCCAAAAAGTATTTAAAGGGGGGGTCATTTTCCATGAGGATATCCCATTTAAGGAGGTCTTAATACAATGACAGATGAGATCATGTGTTCAAGTTGCAAGAGAAGAGTCACTAACATGGTTGGCACAACACACTTCAAATGCCCAAAATGCGGCGAAGTGGAGATTGTCAGATGCACACACTGCAGAGAGCTCGCTTCAAAATACAAATGCCACGGATGCGGCTTTGAAGGTCCAAATTAGAGGTCTAGAAAAATGGCAGATGTTGTAATCACATTCACGATCATGCCCGAGAGCCCAGAAGTGGATCTCTCAGGCGTCGAGACAAAGGCTACAGAGATGATAAAAGACTTCGGCGGCGAAGTAGGCAAAGTAGAGAAAGAGCCTATCGCGTTTGGCCTTGTCGCACTTAAGCTCATCTTTGTCATGAATGAAGCGAAAGGTTCCACAGAAGAACTTGAGAAGCAGATAGCAGAGATGGAAGAAGTCAGCTCATGCGAAGTCTCTGATGTCAGACGTGCAATCGGATAAGCCTTTATTTCAATATTTTCTATCTTTCTTTTCAAAACAGCACTGTAGACTGTGCTAGATATTGATCCTGATAGATAGTCAGGATTGTCAAGACATGGAACCTACATACGGCTAATGTGAAACCCTAGCAATCCTGATGAATATCAGGATTG
>PCVE01000008.1 GCA_002762705.1 Candidatus Woesearchaeota archaeon CG11_big_fil_rev_8_21_14_0_20_43_8
TTCCGATGATCATATAGAAATTCACTGATGTCCTCGCTTTAGTCGGTCTATATGCAGGTCCCCAGAATATATCTCTTGTCTGATCATAAAACAGTTCCAATGCTTTTGCTTTGTTGTCAGGCAGATCAGAATCTTTGATAAGTCTCTCAAGCTTGGATTTCCCTTTATCATCTTTCCTTAAACTATAACCAGTCGTTTTATACAAGAGTACATGATTCTCTAGCCTGATATTGTCCTTGTCCATGGTGGATGGTATCACGCAGTATTTTATATGTCTTTGCCTGCTCACTGGATGCCAGTAGGAAAGATATAAAAGTGCCCTGTGGCATAATGATATGATATGTCTCTTGAACTGCTATTTGGACCAAGGAAGATCGAGAAGAAACCTCATCTGATGTTCTTCTGCGGGCTTTTCTTCTCTACTCTCGCAGTGCTTCTGTCTATGAAAATATTCCCACGTTATGCCTCTATTGTGATAGTCACTTTCACGATAATACCGCTAGTGCCTTTGATGATCAAATTGATAGAAGATGATGAATCGGTCTATGAGAAAAAGAGATGGTTGTTTAGGCATCATTTCACATTCAAGGCATATACTTACCTGTTTTTGGGTCTGATCATCAGTTTCTCGATATGGTTCTTTTTCCTGCCGACTATAGTGTCTCAAGGCATATTCTCCGAACAGATAAACACACTCCATGACCTGCAGGGACCTGGAGCGCAAGCGACATTCTCAACAAGACATGCCAAGGACGGCTGCGGGCCGGATGTCTTTGACACATTGAAAGAATATGTGGGAAAGGATTCATTCTCGTATCTCTGCAAATCGCAGGACATCAATAATGATGGGATGTCTGAAGGCGTGATCTATGTGGGCTCTCAGAAGAATCCTTCATTGATCGTCACTGGCGGTGATGTCATGCCTTATCGTTCTTTCCTGCGTGGGCATATATTGAAAAATAACATGATAATCAATGTCTTCATATTCCTGACGTCATTCATATTCGGAGCAGGTGCCCTTTTTTGTCATTGTTTGGAATGCTTCGATAATAGGTGTTTTCATCGGGGAAGCCGGGCATAGGCTTCTTACGAATACGTCATTTGGTGGTGTGATCAAGGCATATTTCGGCGGACTTCAGGTGTCGCTTGGACAGATCCTCCTTCATGGGATACCGGAATTCTTCGGTTTTTTCGTGGCGGCGATGGCAGGCGGGATAATGTCTGTCGCTTTGATCAGGCATGGATTCAATGACAGACGGACGCTAAGAGTGCTGAAGGATTCATTGATTCTGTTTATAATATCTATTGGCTTTATAATCATAGCTGCTTTCATAGAAACGATATAATCTCTTTATCTACAATTTCTGATCAGAAAATGATACGGTGTCAACAGAAAGCCAACATTTATATTTATCTGATCTTACCCTTGATATAGGATAATGAGTATATTGGGGGTATATTAATGCGTGGGGAAAAGTATTTTTTGATGCTGACTTTGATGGTCTTTAGTATTCTTGGTTCCATCATCCTTATGGGGAAACTTCCTGGATTCTACTTTGCGATAGAATTATATGTCATCATCTTCTTCATGCTGCTTGTCTCTATATCTATTTATTGCATAAGGCTAAACAGCTCATGGGGTTGGAGGCTTGGGACGGTGTTTTTCGCTGCCAATATAATAAATGCGCTTTATCTGTTCTATCTTATTCCGCACCCCATAATCATCATAATCACGGTGATTGCATCTGGTGGTTATATCATCGCGCTCGATCATCTGAATGATGGCAAGTTGATATTTGATAATTTCAATCTTGAGAAGATAGATTTCTCAAAAAGATTAGTTGAGAGTGTGGTGAAGGGGAAGACTCTAGGGGTCCTTGATGAAGACCGGGACCTGATGAAAAGAAAGATTGAAGATGCTATCGCAAGAAGCAAAGCAGTGGATCACAAAGAAGAAGACAAACAAGAAAGGAACAATGTCCCTGTAGAAGCATATTATGATAATGATGATGATCTGAAAAGATTGCGTGAGATGAGCAGGAAATTATCTGAAGAGCACCCTGATGTGGATCTTGATAAAAAATATGATGACATCATTAAGAAAAGAGATTTCACATATTATGAGAGCGATATCGATGGACTATCGGCTGGAGCACCAGTAGAGACATCTATAGAAACACAAGCTGGACCATCGGTAGAGGCATCTGTAGAATCATTAGGTATCGAAGAAGTCACCATAGATTCATTGGATGTCGATTCTACTATCGACCTGACTGATAATCTCGCTGTCGAGCAAGTGGAGACCAAAAAAACAACAAAGAGAAAGCAATACAAATATATCGCGAGTCCATTCTCATCCAAATTCCATACAATGGAATGCAAGTGGATAAATCGGCTCAATCAGAAGGAAGCGATCAAATTCGAGAATATATCTCAAGCTATAAAAGAAGGTTTCAATCCTTGTAAATGTGTCGATAAAGATATCATGTGATCAATCTTTTTTGTGATCAGCGATTATATAGATCTCTTTTCTGTGATTTTTTGTTTCTTCTATTTTAAGATATGGCAATGATCTTTGCTCTTTGATCGCTTGTTCCAGCTCAAGATATTTGACTTTTTTTCTGCCAAGGTTCTTCTTTATCAGAGCTTTTCCAGATTTGAACATCCTATATGGTATCTCAAACCACAAAAGAGATGCGATCGGCTCTCTTTTGCCGATGACATAAGCCGCTCTGCCGGTTATCGCGATTGCGCCGATCACAGAGAACGCCATGACTGTTCCTCCTGCAACTTCTGGGAGCGCACCTAAGAATGGAAGATATGATAGCCAATGTCCAAATTTGAACTTGAGGGCTTCATAGATATACGCGCCAGTCAATGAGTATGGCATGAATTTATTATCGTTGAAATCAAGATGCCTCGCGATCTCTTTTTGCTTATCACCTGGAAGAAAGCTGCCAGCAGCAGCATAAGTCGGACATTTCAGGAAAGGATTCATCAAGTATTTTGCGACAAAACGACCCATCTTGGTCCGATGCTTTCGTTGTTCTGGGTTGAATCTTTTCTCCAGTGAATATATTACTCGTTCATACCATTTAGGTTTGATACCCATCTCTTTATAGTAGACTTCGATAGCTTCTACTAATCTATCGGTCTTGCTGTTTTGATCCCCTTCCAGATGCTCTTCAAGCATAAGATAGATGATCTTAAGAGAATATATAAATATTTCCTACACTATTTTAACATGTTGGGGATGCAATATGATGAAAAGATTATCAATTCTTGGTTCGACAGGATCAATCGGGACACAGACACTTGATGTTGTCAGGAAGAACAAACAGAGATTCAAAGTGTTCGCTCTTAGCGCAAATCAAAATATCGACTGTCTGATGCGTCAGATCGAAGAATTCTCTCCTGAGATTGTATGTGTAGTCGATGAAGCGAAGGCTGATATTCTCTCTGATAAGGTAAGGATCGATGTCGAGAAGGGAGAAAAAGGATTGATAAGGGCTGCTGTGGCGTCTGATGTCGACACAGTAGTCACCAGCGTTGTCGGGAATGTCGGGCTTCAACCGACGATAAAAGCGATTCTGGCAGGCAAGACGATCGCTCTTGCGAACAAGGAGACGCTTGTCGCCGCTGGAGAGATCGTGATGACGATGGCAAGAAAAATGGGAGTTCCTGTGATCCCTATCGATTCGGAGCATTGTGCTATACATCAATGCATCGGTGGGGTGTCGATGGATAGGATATCACGTCTTATAATCACTGCGTCTGGCGGATCATTCCGTGATAAGAGTTTTGCCGAACTTTTAAATGTCACTATCAGCGATGCGCTCAATCATCCAACATGGAGTATGGGGAAGAAGATAACTATCGATTCTGCGACGCTGATGAACAAAGGATTCGAAGTGATAGAAGCCAAGCATCTTTTTGGGCTGCCGCTCGAAAAGATAGAGACCATAATGCATCCACAATCTATTGTACATTCTATGGTCGAATTCATCGACAAGAACATCATCGCTCAATTGGGTTCTGCGGATATGAGGATACCGATCTGCTATGCATTGAATTATCCAGATCGGATAGATCTGGATGTCCCCAAATTCGATTTTGTCGGGCAAAAACTGGAATTCAGAGAGATCGACAAGGGACGTTTTTCTGCGTTGGCTTATGCATATGAAGCCTGTCGAATCGGCGGGACTATGCCTGCCGTTCTCAACAGCGCAAATGATGTTGCAGTCCTTGCGTTCTTGGATGAGAAGATAAGTTTTCTTGATATAACTCGTCTGGTACGTGATGCTATGGATACACATAAGATCATCATGACTCCTGATCTGGATGATATCTTCGCAACTTGCAAAAAAACAAAAGAAATAGTGGAAAAGCAGATTCTTTCTATGCAACCTTGATGCATTGCATAGGACAATTGTCAGCAGCTTCCTGAGAACATCCGGCAGAATCGAGTGTCGCTTTCTTGACTTTTGCTTTTGGTTCACCGTTGATCTCTGTCATCTCAAAATTATCACAAGATGTGCATGCTCCGCATCCGATGCATTTATCTGTTTCAATACTCACTTTGACTGGCATATTATGCACCCCTTAGTTTTTATGTTTTGATTATTTCAATTAAAGTTTATAAAAGTTTGTTTTCTCACATCTTGCCTTGCATCTTCGCAAGCATATCATCAACATCACTTTGTGATTTGTTCTCATTGTTTCCAATAGACGAATCATCATGGTCGTTCTTTTTTGATTCTTCTACATCCTTTCTCTCTTCAGTTTTTTGCGGTTCTTTTGTCATACTTTCAGTTACCTGCATCTGATCGCTTTGGTTTTGTTGATCTGGTCTGTCATCAGTGATCATCTTGGCTCGGAGTATCGCTTTTCGCACTTCTTCTAATTGGGGATGGAATGCTGTCATGAAATTGGTGTTATCTGCATGTGGTTGATCTATCCCCGCGACTTCCATGGCTTTGCTTATACTTTTGCGTCTGATGGCTGAACTGAGTTTAGGGATGAATACTGCGCTTATGACTAGTATAGATATCAACACAAGAAGTACGATATTCAATGAATCTGATTCAAATAATCTAGTCAATGCTGTCTTTTCTTTCGCAGCGCCATCTGCGATAGTGATCGTTGAATTTGTTTTTTTATCGGTCTCGTTTTTCTTTCCGATAAGATCATTTAGCAAAGATGTCTTTTCTGTCTCTTCTTTCTCTTCTTTTTTTGGAAGCACAGTTATTATATTTTCATCTGTGTAGACTCTATTCTTTCCTTCAACAGTGACTTCTACTATTGTTTTTATTGGATATTCTGTCTTCTCATCCACAAAGGGGGCCAAGACAGTATAATTATATGCTGTGACCGTCTTATAAGCCAACAGGTCAAGAGTGGAATTTGGAGTGCTGCTGGTGACCAGATCAAGCATATCATACACCTTCAATCCAGTGAAATCCTTACGATTGTTGTTCGTCAATATCACTGCGATATTTGCGGTATCTCCTGAATAGATAGTCTTCTTATCAATATTCTGCGATAATTCTAGATTGAATGTATATACGTTGATCGAATAATTGACGTCGATCAGATGGTAATTATCAAAATCATCTTTATATCGGATAATCAATCCCATGGGAACTATTTTATCTTCTTTTATCTTTGGCATCACTATTGTTGTGTTTATGATATTTTTCTTCACTCCGGGTGGCATAATATTTGTGATCGGATAATAAGCAGTCTTATTTCCTAATGTGATGTTGACTGATGTGACTGTCACATATTGTCTTGAATATGGATTGAATAGATTGACTTCAAAATGTTTCTCTGAACTGGACTCACCAGATATAGATTCTTTGAAATTTGAATCCATTATAAGGTCCTTTTCAATCACATCTACCACTATGGATTCTTTTTTTGTGACTACTATGTCTTCATTGTTTCTTCTGCAATCAAATGACAAGTTGATCGGTAATTCACCTGGTCTTTTGGCTGTGAAATATATTGAAAATTTTCGGGTTAGATTCCATCCGACGTAACCAGTGAAATAATAATCGCGTGAAGTTCTCTGTGTGACCTTTGAATAATCATCGACAGCTAATGTTTCGGGGACATATATGTGAAATTTTTCGAGGCTTATATTTGAATAATTATAATTGAATACTTGTACTGTGAAATTAGCTATGTCATCGATGCCCATCTGATTTTTTGTCAATGTCACGTTGTAGTCACAGAAACGGCTGACTGTGTACGTCACAGGCGTTGGATTTATGGTCTTTTTCCTATCCTTAATGTCATAATATGAGATCCCTGGTGTGATTGTGTTGTTTGAGCCATATGATGGCCTGAAGCTCAATATGAATGTCATGCTTTCTCCTTTATCGAAATCCGCCATGTAATATGCATGATTATCCTCAAGTATCAAACGTTCTGTCTCTGTCAGTGTTATGCTATCTGGGAAATCAAGCCAGAATGTGAGATTGGTCGCTTTATTCGTGCCGGCGTTTGTCACTACTGCTGTCAGTGTAGCTTCCTGTCCTTCGACCAAAGTATCATCATTGATGCTGAGGGTATAAGTTATATTCGGCATTGATGAATATATCTTGACCCTTGCTCTCCATTTATTACCTGTTGTGGAAATGTTTGTTGTGTCACTCACACATACTCTGCTGAAATTGAAAATCTTGCAGTTATCCTCGTTTACCCATACATATTTTTCCCCTGCCTTGAATGCGATATCTTCTCCTTCATTTTGTGAATCGATGAGCATTTTATATGTAGTGCCTTCGATATTTATTGATTCCCGATCATATACATAAGTATCAGAGGTCAATATGTCTGTAGCAGCATAAGCGGTGCATGAAAGCAGGACTATCAGTAGCAACAAGCACAATCGTTTGTCCTGTATATATCTTTTCATCCTGTCTACCTGAAAAATGATACGAAATATTCTATCATCTTTGAGAAGAACCCTTTCTTTTTAACTGAGTCTTCTTTGTCTGTTGTTGTCTGGTTGTTTTGTGATGTATTTTTTGCTTCATCGCGTGATGATCTGTTTTCGATCTCAGATCTGTTGGTGATATCTGTGGTATCTGTCTCTATGCTGGCTTCCATCACTTCTATTGTCCTGGCTTTGCTTTTTGTGAAATGCTCTTTTCCATCAATGACATAACTGAAACTTGCCGGGGTCACATCAAATGTCCCCGCAGTATCATATGTGACATAGTATTGTATCAGTTTCTTGGTCTCAGCACTGACTGTCGTATCCCAATCTCTGCTGCCATCATCAAGTTTGCCAGATACTGGCTCCGAACCGATGTTTTGAAGTGTTATATTGAACAATGTTGGGGTTCCTGTGAATGTGCTCTTTGGAGATGTGATGTTTACAAGTACAGCCCCTGTATTGAATTCAAAGTCTTTCGAGATGGTCAGGGTGGTGTTCTTTGTTTTTGTGGAATATTCATTTCCATCTGCGTCCATAAAAGTCACTTCTTCAGGAAGCAAGTACAATGTGCCATTCAATTTTGGTCGATATGATACAAAATCCGGAAGCACTATCTTCTCTCCTTCGCCTAAAGACGGGATGAAATAACTCTGTCTTTCAACAGTATCAAATTCGTATTGTATCGGGAATGAAAGCGATATATGCACAAGACTGATGGAACCATTGTTGTAGATTTCATATGTGGCGGGCATGTATTCTCTCAGACTGGCGGTTGTCTTTACGAATGTCCTATCAATATCAATGGATCCATCTTTCGCTTTCGTCTCTTCATCTTTTAGTTTAACAATGATTGGGATGGTCTTATTTTCAGATATATTGAAGCCTGCTCTCTGATATTTCACATAGCTTGTGATATTGAATGTCGTTCGTGCAGATACTTCTGGTGCTATGATATGATAAGTATATGTCGTGATCTCTGAATTTGCAGGGAATGTCTCAATCAAAAGGCTGTTCTTCCCGATCTTCTCTAACCCTTGTATGTCATCGGATACTTTGACATCTTCAAGATTGACGCGGCGATTGTTCTTTATTTTCAATGATATCTGAGTGATATTACCTGGAAACAGGGATGGGACTGAGACAGATTGAGTCATCGTCATGGCCGGGATCGGGATCGCCACAATCTCTTTAGTGATGGTGCTTGTGAATTCTTCTCCAAATTCAGTCTCATATGAGAAATTCATGCTTATATCATATTTTTTACTGGTCTTCACATCAGGGACCATGAAACTTGTATCAATAACTTTCCTTGATTTTCCTGGAAGTAATTCTTGGATATCGACTCCAGACAGATAGAACGTGCCATTGTTCTTGAAATCCACTTTGATATTATCATATCTGGTGTTTGTGTTATTATTGGTTATCCATACAGTGATCTTCTCATCTTCGTGGGATTCTCGTGTTGTTTTGTTCTTATCCCAGGATATGCTCAAGCTTTTGATATCTGCTGTCAGAGTCTTCTTCAATTCAAAAGTCTTCTCTATATTGCTTATCTCATAGGTCCCTCTGGCAGAGACCACATAATCTCCAGTGAATTTCGGGTATAGATAGAATAAGAATGATATCTTGTTCTGGATGGAATATTTTTTGTTCAGCACATATGTGTCTTTATTTTTGGTGAATGCTTCATCTGTGCTAGTCACCTGAAATTCATCTGGGATAGATATGTCAAGATCTATCAGATCTAAAGTATCATTCTCATAATTATTCTCGAATGTGATGTTGAGCCGGACTGGATCTTTGACTGTCGGTGTCGTGGTGTTGAATTTCATAGAAGCAGTCATATATAAGTCGACATCTATCAAGGTCTCCCCCACATATGTATCAATATTATCGATGCCATCAAAGTAGTTCAGATGTGTCTTCTGTGTGAGTGAGATCATATCTTTTGGTCTCAGTTCATATGTGCATTGCACATAATCGCCAGGACCAAGTTTTCCGTTATAGAATGCCATATTCCCTGATTTTTTGCAAGGATAGCTGACATCTAAAAGCTCGATCTCATTTGGAAAGCTGTCTTCCATATCCAGTACATTTATCGTTACGGCTCCGCTGTTGGTAGCTCTTACGATCATCTCGACCTCTTCACCTGGAAACGGCGAATTTGTGGAGAGTGTCTTATTGATTATGACATAAGATCTGAGTTCGTAGATTCTCACATAGCTTTTTCGTCTTGGTTTTGTATCACTTATGTCATCGACACATAATCCGAATGTCTCCTCGATCTTGCAGTCATCTATCCTGACTAGTTTGGCGAATGTGTCTGACTTGAAGTATACTGAATCTCCAGAGCTGCCTGCTGTCATCTCAATGATCTTTCCATTCGCATCTATAGAATCTCCGTTATATATCCAATCAGAATACAGACTCTTCACACCAGGATTAGAAAGATTCATCGCTTCGCCAGTCGCGAAGATGAAGGGAGTCAGAGCTAAAGCTAGAAAAATCCCAATAATCCAAACTCTAATGAAGCCCTTCATTTTGCTTCTCGTCATGCCATGGACGAGATTCCATGGCTTTCACTTGTTTTTTTCTGTGGTGATCAATGAATTGAATATGAACTCGGGTACAATCGCGACCATCTTGTAGAATGGTGTGATCGGATATGTGGATAAGAGACCTTTTCTGTATGAATCAA
Source organism: Candidatus Woesearchaeota archaeon CG11_big_fil_rev_8_21_14_0_20_43_8 (assembly GCA_002762705.1). Taxonomy (GTDB): domain Archaea; phylum Nanobdellota; class Nanobdellia; order Woesearchaeales; family CG08-08-20-14; genus CG08-08-20-14. Next base: position 9,645 of record PCVE01000008.1, read on the forward strand.
GTATGAAACCTACATCATTGTCTATGGCATCTAGCATCTTATATGTGAATGTCTTATTGACTGATTGATAGAATGCATCTTCTTTTATCACGTACATCCGTGAATGATTGCCAAGCATCTGTTTGAATGCATCCTGCATGAACAGAGCATCAAGCTCAGCCAGATGTTCTCCAGTCAATATTGTAGCTTCTTTTGGATTGAATACATCTGTATTGAAGAATTCATCTTTTGATTTGATATCTGCTATATCTGGCGCAACATAGAATCCTTCGCTTATAGAATCATCTTTAAGGAGCAAGTAGAGCCGTGTCTTCTGCATATTGTCTTTTATTGTATCGATATCTTGATACACAATGAATACACAGAACGCAAGACCCATAAAAAGTATGAGCAATATGCCAAGAACGGCTTTAAGTAGCTTTTTAGTGACTTTAAATAGGAAGATAAATGCAGCTATTGCTAGAACTATGAATACGAAAACTAGCATTATACTCATCTGATCACCACTTTTATTTTGGTAGATAAAGTTTGAACTTTATCTCCACAGAAAATTTTGCAGTTTTCGTGAATTATTTTGTGATAGCAAAATTTTCTTGTTCCCGTAATTCCCGTATAGAATCTAGTATTATTAGTATTATATAAATATAAGGGTTTTTAGGGTGCTGTAGAAAGTCATCTTCTCTTGGAGATATATGTCC
>PCVE01000113.1 GCA_002762705.1 Candidatus Woesearchaeota archaeon CG11_big_fil_rev_8_21_14_0_20_43_8
AAGGTCTTTGTACATCGGCCAGGCTTTATGGATAGATTCATTGACCCATAATGCCTTCTGCTTCTGTGCGGTATTGTCTTCATATACGATGACCACTTTTCTGTTCGGTGATGTCGATATGATGGCTTCTATCGCCTGCCTTCCCGTCTCGGCTTTGACACCAGGGATGATCTCAAGTTTTTTCAGCATCGCAGTTGTCTTGTCTTTGTTATCTGGATTGAAGAAACTTTTTGGATCATCAGGCACAACATAGAAAGGTTCGAACTTCTCTTTTGATGCATCAGGCAACGAATCCCAATTATCTGTGAGCCACCATTCGGCTTCGTTGAGCGCGCCATCGCTCATGCCACTTGGGATAACGCCACTGTATTCTTTCGGCAGATTGTCAGGATCGAATGCCGCAAGGAAAGTGAGCATGACTGATTCTTCTTCTGTTATCATCTTATCATCAAGAGCTTTTCCTATCTTCTCAAACGGAGTCGGATCTGGTTCTATGAAATTATCGTTCCTGCTCAGAAGTTCCTGGACATCTTTATCAAGACTGTTTATGTCTGTTTTCTCTGGTCTTATTATAGATGCTGTCTTTTCGTCAGTGCCACAGCCCATGAACAGAAGACCGATGATAAAAATGATGACTAATATTTGTCTCAATATGATGCCTCCGGTTATTAAGTGGAAAGAAATATAATTTAAAGGTATTGTTATAACTTTCGTAGTTTCGCGACAAAGAATCCTTGTGTCCCGCTTCTATGCGGCCAGAACCTTCTGCATTTGTCCATGCCCGTCAGATCTCTCCCCTGAAATGAAGTTATTCCCGGACTTGATAACGGAAGATCGATATCACATAACGCAAGACCTAACTCATTGACAGCATGTGAAACAATGGATTCATTCTCTTCTGGTTCCATCGAGCATGTGCTGTACACCAATATCCCGTCTTTATCCAGGATAGCGGCGGCTTTTGATATCAATTGCTCTTGAAGCTCAGCGCATCTCTTGATCCCGTTCATATCGCGTTTATTGAACCATTCATTGTCAGATATGAAATTACCTGAGCAAGGTGCGTCAAGAAGTATCTTGTCAAAACTCATCCTGAGCTCTGAAAGATCCCGTCCATCTTTCTTGTAGACAAGTGTGTTCGATACACCCATGCGCTGCAGGATGTACTTTAGAGAATCAAGTCGTCTTCGGTTAGGTTCTGTCGCGATGATTGTCCCTTTGTTCTGCATCATCTGCGCTATCTGAGTAGTCTTCCCGCCTGGTGCTGCGCACATATCAAGCACAATATCTTCTGGATGTGGAGCTAGAAGTCTAACTGGCACCTGGGCTGCCGCCTCTTGCAGATAATACAAGCCCAATAGATATTCTGGTGTGGAACCCAAAGAGAATTTTGAATCAGATATCCAATATCCATTATCTGTGAACGATATCTTCTCGAGCACGACTCCTTTCGCTCTGAGCCTTTCGACACACGTGGCTTCATCGATCTTCAATGTATTGACCCGGATAGATTTCCTCTCAGTGATGGATGGCACTTCTTCTCCGCACATCTCTTTGTATCTTCCCATGAAAAAATCTTTTCCTTCCATCATTTCAGTCTCCTAGCACGATCGTGATCTTGCTCTCTTTCTCATTGACCTGTTTTATCAACGCATGGCCTTTGAGTTTCTTCTTTATCTCTTTCCATCCAATCTCTTTTCTCGCTTTCGTGATCTGTTCAAGTATCTCCTGCACAAGCAGGTAGTTCTCGAATATCAATTCTCCTGCGCGTCTGTTTGTCTCGACTGATTCTTCAAGTTCATGAAGCCGTTTCTCCTGTTCTTTTAGTATCAGTTCGGTCTTCCCGATCTTTGTCCTGCTAGCAGACACATGCTCATCCTCGGCAGATGATATCTCTTTGTCTGTGAACACTGAATCGAGCGCTTCGTTGAAAGAGCCGAACTCTTTTGATTCAAGACCATCATTGATTGCAAGCTTGAATGGAACTACATCATCCGGCTTGCCATCTTTATATATCACTGATGGCTGCTTCGCATCAAACACAGCCTTGATCGCAATGATAATTCGGTCTATCTCTTCATTTGACAGATCCGTTGATTTTTTATCTATCCCGGCTCGTGTGCATACTTCTTCTGCGTACCGGCCACCCATGCCAAGATCTATAGCGAGCACCTTGACTAGCTCTTTCTCTCCAAGAAGCCCGCGTATCGTCACAGGAGCCGCATCGAATGCATTGTGCTCTCTTGATGGCCATTCATATTTCACACCAGGCCTTATCGAGCGGTCTTTCCATATCTTTAGGTAAAGAGGTGACACAATCTTATCATCTTTGCATATTATTACATTCCCTGGCGGAATGAACTCGACATATACTTTATACACAGCATCTCTTTTCTCAAGCACGAATTCGACGATACGCTCGAAACCCACCTGACGAAGAGACTGCAAACGGCATGATTCAAGATGCTTTCGAAGATACATGCAGAATCCACTCGGCTTGTCTGGCATATTCCCTTTGAAGTCTGTCAGATACATCACTATCGGCAATAATATACGAAGTATCCTCCGCCCTTTTCCTGGTATATGGAACTGGATCAAGACCTCTTCTTTTTGTGGATGATAGATACGATCCACTTTTGCCTGCTCTAAAGATAGCTTAAGCTCTTTTACCAGATGTGATATATCTACTGAACTTAGCTCATGTACCATGATTATATAAGGAAAGGGAAATGGTTTTTAAAGGCATCGGGTCGTGATGTCATTCTTGGGTTTTAGGCTGATGGCAAGATCTTGTCCCATGCCTGATTTCGGGCAAGATTTTTATACAGATTCTCATTTAATCAAATCTATAATGACATTCGACAATCCAAGCCCAGGAGACCTGATAGAGGTCAAGACAAAAGACAGATCATTCAAAGGGAACTATGTGCCACAGGAAGGAGATGCCATTTTCCTAAAACTTGCCAGCGGATACAACATAGGCATAGACAAGAAGAGGATTGAATCTATTTCTATGATCGAAAAGCATGAAAAAAAACAAGAGAAAGAGACACCGGCGGTAGAACAGAAAGATGATCTGCCAAAGATATCTATCCTACATACTGGGGGAACCATCGCTTCTAAAGTAGATTATGCGACAGGGGGTGTGGTCGCGAGATTCACACCTGAAGAGCTCATCGAGATGTTTCCAGAGATCCAGGGGATCGCTAAGATATCTTCAAGATTGATATCGAACATGTGGTCTGAGGATATGCGTTTCTCGCATTATAACACAATCGCAGAAGAGATAGCAAAAGAGATCGCTGCAGGAGCCACAGGAGTCATAGTGACGCAGGGCACAGACACTTTGCATTACACTGCGGCAGCATTGTCTTTTGTGCTTGACCAGCTGCCGATCCCCGTCCTGATCGTCGGTGCCCAGCGCTCTTCGGATCGCGGTTCATCTGATGCAGCAGTCAATGTGATAACCGCTGTAAGTTTCATGACACAGAGCGATTTCTCTGAAGTCGCAGTCTGCATGCATAAATCCATGGATGATGATACTTGTTATATACTCCCTGGCACAAGATGCAGGAAGATGCACACAAGCAGAAGAGACACTTTCAAACCGATAGGTGTCATGCCTTTCGCAGAAGTGGATTTCACGTCGAAGAACATCAAGTTCTTTAGGACTGACTACAAGAAGCGAAGCGATGACAAATTAAATATCATGCCGTTCAAAGAGGATGTCAAGACCGCTCTTCTGAAAGTGCACACGAATATGCATGCATTCCAGTTCGAGATGTTCAAAGGATTCGACGGGCTCGTGATCGAAGGCACCGGGCTCGGACAAGCTCCTGTGAATGTCATCGATGACAAGACAGAAGAACATGGAAAGATCTTCGATGCGTTGAAGAGCCTCAACAATGGTGGAACTGTTCTTGCGATGGCGCCGCAGACCATCTATGGCAGGATATCGATGAATGTGTATGCGCCTGCAAGGCGGCTCAAGGATGAATGTGGCATCATCGGAGATGGATGCGATATGCCGCCTGAGACCGCATTTATCAAACTTTCCTGGCTTCTGAGCAACTATTCGAAGGATGAGGCAAGAGAGCTCTATGCAAAGGACCTAAGGGGAGAACTTACCAATAGGACCGAACCCGAATAAACACCATTATTTATTCTTTTACTTTTAGGATGAATTGCTTTTTAGAAATCTCTTTTCCGTCTACAATCAATGATACCTCAACAGGAAATTCTTCAACTTTTGCCACTTTCTGCACACCGATAAGTAATTTTTCAACAGTACTATCTCCGGCATAGTGAGGAAATGGATTTATCTTGATGACAATATCATTCCCACCACAACCAGAATCATCGCCGCATCCGACTTCAATAGACGTGTTTCTTTTGTTTGTCGTCGTATACGCATAATATAATTCACCAATTGTGTTTTTCCTGATTGATACTGTATCTGATCCTAATATCAATGGAACCGCAGATATATCCAATTGATTATGCAATGACATATTGATTGTCTTGTTTATCTGAGAGAACATGCCAAAACCCATCAAAGAAAATTTGCTGAATGATTCAACGCTTGGATCTTTTCCTGGATCCATAAAACCCATGATAAGACCAATTGTCACCGGCAACACAAAAAAGAGGGTCAATGCAGCCCCAAGGCAAATCGATGCAATTGACAGGCCTTTTATCCATGTAGGGTCCGATGGTGCCCGTTTCAATGATATTATTCCAAGAATCAGACCAATCAACGGTCCAAGCGGCACGAATATTGAGATACTAAGATGCGATTATCGCTATTGTTTTTCCCAGGTTTCTTCCAAAGAATATGTGATTTATAAACATTTTCAAAAATTTAACTATGAAATTCTCCCCAATTTACAGCAAATTTTATATATCACATTCCTCTCCATCTGCATTGATATGGCAAGAGGCGGAAAAAATGTTAGGATGCCCTCAGGAATGGGCGGGCTTATCAGGTATTTTGATGAATACAGAAGCAAGATCGCTATCTCTCCAGGTACAGTCATAGTTCTGGCTATTATGGTGATGGTCGTTGTCATCTTGCTGCACATGTTCGGATCACGGACATTTGGGATGCTAGGATAATTCTGATCAGGGGGTTTTTGATATGATGCCAAATATGAATCCAAGGATGATGAAACAGGCCATGAAACGCATGGGCATACAGCAAGAAGAGATAGAAGCTGTCGAAGTCATCATCCGCACTGCTGAGAAAGAGATAGTCATCGCTGACCCGCAGGTCAGCAAAGTCAACATGATGGGTCAGGAGACCTGGCAGATCATGGGCACTGCAGAAGAAAGATCGCTTGATACCACACCAGACATCAATGAAGAAGATGTAAAAACTGTCATGGATCAGGCATCTGTCTCTGAAGAGAAAGCACGAGAAGCACTTGAAGAGACTAAAGGGGATCTTGCAGAAGCCATCATGAAACTTCAGGGCTGAATCTTTTTTTTGTAGCCTATTCTATTGAAATGCTTGCAATCCAGACAGTAATATACAACCATGTTCTTTCTCAATCGCACCCTGCAATTGACAGAAGGTCTAAGATAAGTATGACAATTATGGCAATATCTACGCTTGAAACAGGAATCCAGTTTCAACTTCACTTTCATCGCGGTCTTTCTCGCAATCTGGACATATCTGTCTGCCAAAGACCGGTCATTTGCTTCATCAGCCATTGAAAAAAGCCTGCTGACTAATGTCTTCGCGTTTCCAACCGCTTTGCTTGGTTTTCTCTTATGTCGTCTTTTACCTTTTATCTGCATGTTCAACTAGGGTGAAGAAACATTTTTATATAATTTGTGTGTTCTTGAGACTGCGATGGGATTATTAAAGAAGATCACTAGGATGCTTGTTGGCGAACCACCCAAAAGAGAGATCAAGAAAGTAGAAGTGAAAATAGGACTTCTTAAAAGTTGGATTGAAGAGCATACTGAATATAAATTCGAGAAAGTCAAAAGTGACATAAGGGACATAATCAGCGACCTAAAAGAATCATTTGACAGACTTAGAGAATGTCTAAAAAAGATCGAAGACGCAAAGCTGCAGAATGAGAACATCCCGCCTAAAGCGCTTCAATTGATGCAGGGGAACCGTGAAGCGTTCATCATGAAACATGAACAGTTCATGGAGAACACAAAGATGCCTGAAGAATTCCTTTATAGGCCAGTCATGGATTTCTGCAGACAGATGAATGATTCCCTTGAAAATCTTAAGAAAAATACAGCAAAAAGCAATTATGTGCTGATGGAATTCTTCGGAAATGAGGTCAACGCGACAAATGCGGTCATGAAAAAGATTGTCGATGCGATCAACAGCATCCATAATAAGCTTGAAGCGAAATCAGACGAGCTTGAGATGATAGATGCATCAAAAGCTAAGATCGATGATTTCATATCGAAGATCAATCTGGAAAGACAGTTATACAAGAAACTCAAAGAGCACAAAGATGCATTCATAAAAGAGAAAGAACAAAGAGATGAGCTTCAGGCTGCGATAGAACGATTCAAAGGACTCACAGAATACAAAGAAGTGCTTGCGCTTGAAGAGACGCGTGCCAAGGCACAGAAAGCGTTGCAGAAAGAGAAGGATCTGCTGAAACAGAAGATGTCACCGCTATCTAGGCCGCTCAAGAAATTCGCGCATGTTGCTATCGAGAATGGAGATCTTGCATCGCTTTATTCAGACGATCCGGCAAGCGCCCTCCAAAAAGACAGTTCTTTGAAGATACTCGACGTACTTGGTAGGATAAAAGATAGTCTTAGCAATGGAAAGCTTGACGTGAAGAATGACGGAAAAGTGATCGCACTCATCGAATCTCTTGGAAAGGATTTCTTTTTAGAAACCAAAAGATCACATGATTCCCTTCTTGAGAAGAAGATGGAAGCTGAAAGGAAGATACAGCTAAGCAGCGCCATGCGGGACTTTGAAGAGATGAGCTACAAGCTCAAGCATATGGATGAGAAACTGGATCGTAATGAGAGAGAGATCATCGATCTCAAGAAGAAAGTCGACAAGCAGGATATCGATGGAGAGAAAGAAAGATTGCAGGAATTTCTCTCTCAAAGATTCAATGTCGATCTTTTGATAGTGGACCACAATGGAAATTAAAAGATTCATCGAATATTTCTGTGACGGGCTTGATATCAATATAGTGAAAGCAGGCAACGATTTTTATCATGTGCCAGAAGAGACAAAAAAAGTTCTAGACAAGATACCTGTGAAAGCCGAATCTGTCGGTGTTTTTCTTGGCAGTTCCAGAGGAGTGTTCAAGCCAAGCCTCGCGCTTCTTGAAATGGTCGCTAAAAAGAGCGATAAAAAAATCTTTGTCGACAGCAATGGTGAATGGCTGTTTGTATGCAAGCGCGATCTCATGAAAAAATCAATTTCGAAAGCACAGGTGAAGACAGGACTCTGCCTTGTGCAGAATTCAAGAGATGAAAATATCGGTCTTGGAAAGATTGTCTGTAAAGATATTTCACGTTCAAAGCCAGATGAGATAGTCATTAAGAATGTCATGAACTGCGGCGAGTATCTGGGGAAATGATCATTTCTTTCTTGGGATGAACAGATGCTCCGGACCAAGTCCGAGACCCAAAAGATATTCTTCGATCCATGCGGGCATGCCTATATCAGCCTTGTTGTGAGCGTCGCTTCCGAAAGTGAATCTCGTGCCGATCTCGATGCCTGTCCTAACAAGATTATCTATGAATTCCATATTGCCAGCCTTCTTGAGCCGCTCGATCGTCGGCCTATGCAGTTCGATGCATGTCCCGGTATCTCTTGCGGTCTGTAAGATGTAGGCGATATCATCATGCGGTATTTTATCCACTAGCCCAAGATGCACCGGCACTATCAAAGGATGTGCGATACCTGTGATGTGAGGCAGTTCGCATAAAGAGATGTGGTCCTGGACATTGAGCGATATGAACTTCTTTAGGCCGACAGTCTTCACGACATCTAAATACTGCTCAGGTCTTGCAGGGTGACGCACGAATGTAGTCGACACATTATGCGGCGAACCAAGTATATAATCGAATTTTGACCAGAGGTCTTTTGGAAGTATTATATCTTCTATCGCCTTGCAAAAATCAACCTCGACACCAAGAAGGATATCAGGGTCATGTCTCTTGATCTCTGCGATCTCACCTTCGAAATCCTTTCTGTCTGTCCAGAAATGAAAATGATCTGATACACCAAGCACAGGGATCTTCTTCTTGAATTCTGATAATTCCCATGGGTAATAGAGATCTGGCTGGCTTTCCATGATTCCACAGAGTGAAAAACGAGTATGGATATGCAAGTCCTGCTGTGATATATTCGATATCATTTTAGATCTTTGAATGTGATCTTTCCGATCACTAGTTTCCTTATAGTCTCTTCAAGCTCATCTATCTTTATCCTTTTCTGCTCTGTTGAATCCCTGTCCCTTATTGTGACATCATGATTATCAATGGATTCAAAATCGACAGTTATGCAGTATGGCGTGCCGAGCTCATCGTTCCTTGCGTATCGTCGTCCGATGCTTCCGCTCTTGTCATAGATGACAGGAAAGAGATTATTCAATGAAGTGAATATCTTCCTTGCGACATCAGGTATCTTCTCTTTATTGACCAGCGGCAGGACAGCTGCCTTGAATGGAGCGAGGCGTGGATTGAGATGAAGCACGACATTTCCTCTATCTTTATCGTCATCGTATGCGTCGAACATGAACACAAGGAACGCACGGCCAAGACCAAGAGAAGGCTCTGCGACCACATGAGGGACGACTTTCGATTTTGATTCCTCATCGAATATCGAAAGATCCTTCTTTGAATGCTTGATGTGCTGCTGGAGATCGAAATCGCTTCTGTTCGCGATGCCAAGAAGTTCTTTGTAACCGAATGGGAACTTGTATTCCAGATCCCATGTATCGACAGCATAATGGCTCTTCTCTTTTGAGAGGTGCTGCCGAAGCCTGAAATTATCAGGATCAGCTCCCATGAGTACGAACCATTTGTGCTCTTTTGCGAGCCAGTATGCATGCCACTTCGTCGTCATGATGCCTTTCTCGATCGCATCTTTTATCTTCATCTTCTCTGCTGGCTTTTCATTCTCCTGCATGTCCGCTGAATAGATGAAAGCTTCATGATCAAGTATCTCATCCATAAAAGGGCATTCATTGCCTTTGTCTGGATGGATGAAATATTCAATCTCAAGCTGCTCGAATTCCCTGCATCTGAAGAGGAAGTTTCTTGGAGAGATCTCGTTTCGAAATGATTTTCCGATCTGAGCGATCCCAAAAGGAAGTTTTAGTCTCGCATTGTCGAAAACAAGCCGAAAATTGCTGAAGATGAGCTGCGCTGTCTCGGGCCGCAGGTAAGCCTTTGATTTCTCATCCACCACTGGTCCGACATTTGTCGTGAACATCAGGTTGAAATCCTTGACTTCTTCAAAAACGCCTTTGCATGTCGGACATTTCAGTCCGTTTTTATTGACAACATCGTTTATCTCTTCTGATTTCATGCCATCAGCTGCGATCTTCAGCGAATCCTCGATGAATGTATCTGCTCGTACCTTGCCCTTGCATTTTGAACATGTAAGCATTAGATCTGCAAAGCAGCCGACGTGGCCTGAGGCTTCCCAGACTTTTGGGTGGGCGATTATCGCGCCATCGATACCCACGATATCTTCTCTTTCCTGGACATGGTATTTCCACCATTGCTGTTTTAGATTGTTCGAGATCTCAACGCCATAAGGCCCGAAATCCCAAAATCCAGCCATCGAGCCATATATCTCTGAAGTTGGATACACTATGCCTTTACGTTTGCAGAATGCAGTCATCTCATCGATTGTGATATCAGTCCTTGCCATATGTCAACTCCTCCGTTTGTATCCAGAAAGTGGATATTGTTTAGTATATATAGGTTTTGTGGCAGCAGGACCAGAATCATCTATGATCTGTCATTCTCTTTGTCAGAGCACCAGTTGCTAGCGCAACTCGTGCACTTGCTTGATGAGATGTGTCAAACATTTGATATCCATCTGGGTGGAGGTCATGGTGGATTCTTGGGATTATTTTTCAAAG
>PCVE01000057.1 GCA_002762705.1 Candidatus Woesearchaeota archaeon CG11_big_fil_rev_8_21_14_0_20_43_8
CATGTATATAAGGTCTGACAGACAGGGCAAAACAGCGCACGCTGACCATAGGGCAGGGTGCTCAAAGCTTAAAAAAGGGACATATATCTCCAAGAGAAGATGACTTTCTACAGCACCCTTATATCCGAAAGCTTTAAAAAGGATAGCCATTACCAAACCAGTACCGCTCTGTATAGAACTAGTTTCTATGTATTATAACTAGAGATATTCATTTTTAGAAGGTGAAATAATGGCAAAGAGAAAGATTACAAAGACAGTAGACAATTGGAAGAAAAAGAAATGGCAACCGATCATCGCGACAAAATTGTTCAGAGAAGCATTGATTGGCGAGACACTGATAGAAAATCCGCAAGACTTGATAGGAAAGACCATCACACAGAACATGATGGCCCTGACAAATGATATCAAAAAGAAAGATACCGAGATCGCATTCAAGATAATCGATTATAAAGATCACCATGCTATAACTGAAGTCATCAAATTTGAGATTTTGCCTTCAGCGATCAAACGACGAGTGAGAAGATCAAAAGACAGACTTGATGAATCTTTCCTTGCGAAGACAAAAGACAATCGTCTTGTCAGGATTAAACCTATGATGCTTACAATCGCAAATACAAGAAGCTCTGTAAAAAGGGATCTACGAAGCGCTCTTAGAAGAAATCTCGTGGAATATCTAAACAACACATCTTATGAAGATGTTGTCGCAGACATCGTGGGATATAAGCTCCAAAAAGAACTCGCAAAGAAACTTAGGAACATCTATCCATTGAAGAACTGCGAAATCAGAAAACTTGAACTGACTGAAGAAGACAAACGCAAGAACAGAAACATCCTCACTTTTGAAAAGATAGAACAGATGAAAGTTGAAGATGAGGACGAAGACAGTTCAATCACTGAAGAAGACGAAGTGACTTCTGAAGAAGAAGCAAAACCAGAAGAAGAAGAAGAAGAAGCTGTTTTGGAAGATACGAGTGTTGACGATGCCAAAAGTGAAGCTTGATCCAAAGAATTGCACATTATGTGGCACATGCACAGAAGTCTGTCCGATGGAAGTATTTGAGAAGACAGACAAGAAGATATCTGTGAAGAATGAGAGCGAATGTATCGCTTGCAGATCATGTGAAGTGCAATGTCCAAAGCAATGCATCAAGATAGAGGATTGAATAATTCAAAATCTTCTTTTTTTACTTCTCTTGTTTTTTTTGAGAACAATTTATATGTACGGTCCGAGACAAATTCTACAAAAGAAAGTCGATCATAAAAAGTCCGTATGTCTGGCTTTTTATCAAAAACATTGATTGGCAATAAAAAATCGCCCTCTTTTCTGAATTGGCCGATGATTTCAAGCGAACCTGCGAAGAAAGCGACAACCATATCGCCATCCCCTATAGGTTCTGGTGTGTAATCTATCTTGATTTTTTTATCAACAAGACAATCCAAAGGATTTTTTACTCTGTAAAAGTAGTACCTCATGTTTTAAAGGTGGCCACTTACAATTTAACTATTTTGTGTTCTTAAATCTAACGGATTTCGAAACATTTATAACATTCTTTTTATTCTACTATGAATTAGGTTAGAGGTAATGGGCTATCCAACTAAATTGAATGATGATTATATTATCCAAAGAGGTGTATGTTAATGAAGGAAATCTCAAGCAGAACCTTAACGATCCTTGTTGTTGCGGCACTCGCTATATCTGTTTTAAGCACACTTGTAAGCGTCAAGAAGATGGAAGGCCTGATGGATGTGACTGGTCGATTATCTAGCACTGATGTCGGTACTGTCAACCTGACAGTCGCCTCGAATGCATTTGTCAATCTTACAGATAATCTCATTGAATTTGGGACTATGCAGGTAATGCAACAGAACTGGAGCGAGCAACTAAGCACGAACGGAGATTTCTTCGTAGTGAGGAACGATGGTTCTGTCAGGATCAATGTGAGTATATATGGGCCTGATGACCTCAATCTTTTCCCAGAAGGCCATGGAGCGTCTAATTGCGGCGGAACAGCAGATGACGATAAAAAATGTGTATTTGTGAGATGCAACCGCACCAAAAAAAGCGGCGAGGTCTGTCCAACCGATTTTGTAGAGCTTGGTGAATCCACCACACCTGCCTGGATCATCAATAACCTTAGTGTCGCTGGTAAAGGCAACATCAGCCTGAACGTGACTGTCCCAAGCAACGCGACTGCAGGTGTCAAAGAGGCATCGATGACGGTATTAGCGATAGCTTATAGCTGATAGGTGACAAGAGATGGCAGAAGTTTCAAACAAGATCGTGCTTGCCCTTGTGGTGGCTGCGATGATTATATCGATTGTAGGCACTGTCCTTGTCACTTCGGCTTATGATGATTTTACAAGTGTACCAAACGGAAGTTCTGGCTCGAATGGAGGCGGAAAAGTCACGCTTAAAGTGGCACAGCCACCAGCATCAGCCCAGGTCACGCTTGAAGTCGTAGAAGCTGACACAGCACAATAGACATATTGATTTTTTCTTTTTGCAATAGTTTTTTAAAGGTATTCTGTTATTTCTAGAATATATGGAGGTTTAGGTAATGGGTTTCAGACCAAGGATTAGCCATATCATCCTTATACTTGTCTTAGTGTTGACTATCGAACTTAGATTGTTCTATTCCTTCCAGACGCCTTATTATTCAACAGACAAGTCGTATTATACAATACGTGAGATAGATTCAATAACAAACACTGGAATCCCCCTTCTTGAAGACCCGTTGAAAGACGAAAATACATTCATAGTGAATCCACCGCTCTTCTATTATTTTATTGCAGGAATAAGCTATCTGATACCAATCGGCCTCGCCGGAAAGATAATATCAGCAACACTTGGCTCTTCGCTTGTACTTATAGTGTTCCTTGTCGCAAAGCAATTGACTGGCAGCGAAAGCGCAGCTCTATTCAGTTCGATCCTGACTGCGTTTATGCCCATCCTATTTGTAAAAAGCGCATTGAATACAACAACACCACACAGCCTGGCGCTTCCAGCATTATTTTTTGTGATGTATTGCTTCACCAAGATAAAGCTAGATATTTACTTATATCTTTATCTTGCCATACTGGTGCTCCTTCCATTCATCCATGCTTCAGCTATAATCCTGATCCCGGTATATTTATTATACATGCTGCTCGTGAAAATGGAAAAGATTAGGCAACCAAGAGCAGAACTAGAGCTCATATTATTCTCATCACTATTCATCATATGGGTCATCATCTTGTTCTACAAAAATGCCTTCTTCTTATATGGACCTGCCATTATATGGCAAAACATCCCCTCTTTTGTTTATAATAATTTTTTTGCAGACACAAATATCCTCAAAGCCACTTACAATATAGGCATGGTGCCGGTGATCTTTGGCATAATCGTAATATACAAATCCATATTTGTTGAAAAAAATACAAAGATATACTTGTTCATATCTCTTGTCTTGGTCACAAGCATACTTCTTTATCTACGCCTCATCGCGCTTGAGATCGGCCTTATGTATCTTGGAGTGACTCTTGCTATATTAGCTGCAAGACTTTATGATGGGATATTCAGATACATCGAAAAAACAAGCTTCGCAAGATTCTATGCTATCCCATTCATATTGATCCTGATGATCATCGGCATCACATCTATCATGCCATCATTGAGCTATGCAAAAAATACTGTCGACAACAGCATTGATCATGATACTATGATCAGCCTTATGTGGATGAAAGACAACCTTAAGAACAATTCAATCGTCCTTGGTCTGCCAGAGGAAGGGAATCTGATAACAGCGATCGCGAAGAAGAAGATATTATTAGACACAAATTACTTGTTGATAGATAACATAGATGAAATAGTAGAAGACATACAAACAATCTATACCACACATTATGAGACTGAAGCGATTGAATTGCTTACAAAATACAACATAGATTACATCTTCTTTTCGCCGTATGCAAAAAATATATTGAAGATCGAAAGATTAGAATATGTAAATGACAAAAGATGCTTCGAGTTGGTCTATGATTCAGTCATCCAGATATATGAATCTAAATGTATAATCTGAGGATCAAAAAATGGAACCTATCCATGCACGAAAAATAAGCAAAAAAAGAAAGATCCAGAAAATTGGATATTTCATGGGTCTGATGTTTCTTGCCTTGATGGTGATATGCTCTGTCCATCTTCTCAGATGGCATAAAGCAGGCAGCATACTTATTGGTGATGAATCATATCTTCAGATGGATATCACGAAGGATATAGATGCAAAAGACCTTCTTGTGCCATCATCATATGGCAGATGGCAGATAAATCCATATAATCTGCTTTTGGATGCCTTTTCAAAGGTCACTTCCGATGCATTCGCGTCACGTATGTTGCCGCTCGTCTTTGGGCTCATGTCTCTATTTTTTGCATATATTGTCCTGAGGAAATGCAGGTTCACAGAGACGACACTTTTCTTCATCCTTGTTGTATTGATTATCTCGCCCCCATTTATCTATACGTTCTCGACATCAAACATATTCTCGATGCTCATATTCCTGAACATACTTGTGATATATCTGGTATCAAAGACCAATACTTTTTGGCAGTATCTTGCGATCCCGATAGGGATACTCATATTCTGTTTTGGATGGCTAAGCACAATCACCACAATACTTTTCTTATTGATCTTCACATATATGAAACAAAAAGAGAGGGGTACCTTGTTCCTTATCATCTTCATCGCATTGCTAAGTCTTGGCTATGTCCTTTCACCATATAACACAAGTAATCAACACGCAAACACAGAAGATAGAGATGTATCTGGCATCTTCAAAAATCTGGTGAGCGACCTTGGAAGTCCATTCGGATTCGGGATATTCGATCTGTTATTGCTTTTCGTCGGCATCATCGTCACCTGGAAGATGCGCTCACGATATTTTCCGATCTATATATTATTGCTCATATTGTTCTTTCTCGCGCTTGGCGCAAGCTATGAGATCAATATCTATATCTATATCATATCCGCGATCTTCATCGGGATAGGGTTCATCTCGATAATAAACATGGATTGGAACTTGAAACTCGTTGGAGAATTGACTATATTTATCATCGCTTGCGGGCTTGTGTTCTCTTCACTCGCTTATGTCAACAGGATCACAGAGAGCGACCCTTCAAAAGAGATGTACGAAGCCTTGTCCTTTTTGAAAGGACAGGAGCCAGGCACTGTATTAAGTCATCAATCAATTGGTATCTGGATAGAGTCGATAGGCGGAAAAAATGCATTGACCACATCGGTGCCGAGCAAGAACAGACTTGCGATGCAAAATGCTTTGGATGATTCTGCTAAGATCTTCGCATCACGTGATATTGAAGTCGTATTATCATTGATGCGAAAACATGATATAAAGTATCTATTCATCGACAGCAAAATGAAGAATGGCTTAGTATGGAGCAGAGAAGAAGAAGAAGGCATGCTGTTCCTGCTCAGAAATAGTGAGATCTTCAAAGATATATTTAAAAACAATAAGGTCGAGATATACAAAATAAATGATATTTGAGAGGAATTAGATGGAAATTGCCGAAATGGTCTTCAGGATCATCATATGGATAGCGTACTTTTTTGGTCTTTACTTCTGTATATTCTGGCTGCTCTTCTATCTGACGAACAACAAGAGATTAAAGGAAGAATTGAGTAAAAAATTTACTTTAAAGAAACCAAAAACAGTCACAATCATAGTCCCTGCATATAATGAAGAGAAGACAATAATCAAGACATTGAGATCGATCATCTCATTGAACTACCCTAAAAAGATGCTCAAGATCATTGTGATGAATGATGGATCGACTGACGACACCAAAAAAGTGACCGAAAGATTCATCAGAGCACATAAAGATTTTGATATCAAGCATATCTATCAAAAGAACTCAGGCAAAGCGAATGCGCTGAACAATACATTGAAAAAGATAGACACAGAATATTTCACTTGCCTTGATGCTGATTCGTTTGTGCATAAAGATGCCCTAAGAAACATGATGGCACGCTTTGAGGCTGAACCTGACCTTGCGCTACTCACACCAGTGATGAAAGTCTACAAACCAAAGACCTGGTTGCAGAAATTCCAAAGACTTGAATATATGAGCGCGATGCTTATCATAAAGCTCATGGGTTATATAGAATGTAATTATGTCGCGCCGGGACCGTTTTCGACCTATAAGACAGCATATATCAAGAAGATTGGTGGATTTGACACGAATTCTCTTGTCGAAGACCAAGAGATCGCATACCGGCTGCAAGAGAGACATTATAAGATAAGGCAATGCAGCGATGCGCTTGTATATACTGTCGCACCGAATAATCTTAAAGACCTGCAAAAACAAAGAAACCGATGGTACAAAGGGACTTTGCTGACATTGTTCAATTATAAAAAGATACTTTTCAATAAAAAATATGGGGATTTTGGTTTTTTCCAGATGCCATTCACTTTGGTATCTTATTTTCTCGCGGGACTCCTGATGCTATCGTTTGGATGGTTCTTTTTGAAGCCAACAATCGAGAAGATACATCAATTGATCCTGATCAGATTTGATATATTGCCTTATCTTCAGAACATGAGACTTTCGATAAATATCCTTGATTTTGATATCGGGGCAGGATTGATAATGTACCTATTGTTCGCTGGGGCGATGATATTGATGGTCAAATCGGCCAGGATGACGCAAGACAAGGTCTCACAGGATGGAAAAATACATCTTATACCTTATTTCATGATATATTTCATCATCCTTAGCTTCATCGCGATAAGAGTCTGCGTCGAAGTCATCGTTGGCAAAAAACAGAAATGGTGATCATATGAAAAAAGTCAAGAGGAACCTGAACACACGATTATACCTCATTGTCGGAGTCATAACTTTCCTGATATTCAGTCTTGGGATCAGCCTTGGTGTGATACTAGATTTCAGCAGGCTACAATACCTGGAAGAGAGCTCATATTTCCAGCAGGATGATTATAAAAGCCTTCAATTGCAATATCTTTATATAAGCGGGCTTGACGATACCAGCAAATCATGCCCGATCCTGAGAATTGCGCTTGAAGAGAGCATCGAGGATCTATCGTTCTCTCTTGAGAAAGTGCAGGAATATGAAAAAGGTAGCGCTTTCAACAGCGCTGAATATGAGAAGATCAAGAAGACATATACCCTCGATAACTTACGATACTGGTTATTCTCAAAAAGAGTGAAAGAGACATGTCAGGATGATATTATAAATATATTATATTTTTACTCGACTGATAATTGCGATGTATGTCCAAATCAAGGTACTGTGCTCACATATTTCAAGAAAAAACTGAAAGATGAATTGCTTGTATTCCCGATAGATGTGGATATGTGGAACAAAGAGAAGATGGTCAAGATCCTCATGACACAATACAATGTCACAAAATTACCTACATTGATAATAGATGATAATAGTTATGAAGGGATCTATTCAAAAGAGAAGATCTCAAGATTAATATGCGAACACTCGATGAACAAAGAGAGATGTCTGATATGAAAAGCAAATGGTATTTGAGGATATGGGAGCACATCAGTGATAATAGATCAATCTATATAATCACCCTTCTGTTCTTTCTCATAAAACTATTCCTCTTCGCATCCAGATATCATTATCCGATCTGGGATGAAGCTGTGTATATCTCCATGAGCAAATTTTTCTGGTCTTTTGGAAATAGTGGATATCTTGAGACACTCAGACCGATCCTCATCCCATTGATCTTCGGGTTTTTCTGGAAGATCACTGGTTCATACATGTTCATCTACGAAATGCTCGAGATATTGTTCGCGTGCGGCACGATATATATGACTTATTTCCTGGCAAAGGAGATATTCAACAAGTGGACTGGGATCGTTGCTGCTCTCCTTATATCATTGACATCTGTCTTCTTCACTTATAGCTCATATATCATGACAGAGATCCCGTCGACATTCCTTGTGCTGTTATCTTTTTGGTGCATATACAAGAAACAGAAGTATTATCTCGCAGGCGTCTTTGCCGGGCTCGCCTTTCTTGCGAGGTTCCCACAAGCGCTTTTTGTCATAAGTGTATGCGTGTTCCTATTCGCCATATTCATACGGTCAAGACAAAGAAAGATCATCTTCTTCAATGGCATCCGTTTTCTTATTTCATCATTTCTTACTGTGCTTCCATTTTTTGTGTTCAATTTCATCTATTATCAGAAAGAGACATCCTCTTGGTATCATGCGACATTTAGGCCATTGATATATGCATCTAATTTGATCAATTCAACATATTTGTGGCTATATGATTCGAGCAGAGATTTCTTTTTTGTCGGGATGTACAAAGATTTCCCGCTTCTTGCTTTCGCCTTGCTTGGCGTGTTCATATGCATCGTGGTCGGGTCAAAAGATAAAAAAGATAAAGGACATGGGTGGTTTTTCCTGCTCATAACATTGATTGTATATCTGATATATTTCACTGGACTAAATAGGATGGAATATCGTTATACGTTGTCATTCCTGCCTTTTGTTGTCATATTCGCCGCATATGGAATCACGACAGTAGTACAGATGTTATATGTCCGAAAAGGGAGACTATCAAAAGTATTGCTCATTGTCTTTCTCATATTTCTACTTCATATGTCTTACATCAAGTCTATTGAGAATAAAGATATCACCAATTACAGAGGATATTCTAAACCACCCATAGTGACAGAGAACTATGAGTTCCTTTATAACCACCCGCTGCTTGGCACAGTGATAACTACCGATCCGTTGATCGGCGTCTTCATCGACAATAAGATCATCCCAGCATATTACAGCATGCAGGACCTTGAATATGCGCTGAAGACATACGATTACAGCGCGATCTATATGGTGCCGCGAGCATTCCCCTGCAAAGAAGATGACGATTCTTGCAACTCTAAGATGAAGGACATGATGTCGCAGATATTGCTTGACAACAATCTGGTCCTGAACAAGAACTTCAACGGAGATTATTATTACATATTCACGAAAGAGGATTATTATACGAGATTATCAAAAGCAGATCTCTTCATGAAATACGGAATGATACAGGATGTGAAACTGTCAAAGTTCCCAAAGGATCAATTTCCGATGGTATTGATCCTTGAAGATTTCCCATCATTGAATGATGAGATGGATGGAATCTGGGATGAAGAGCAATATAGATGGATGAAGGGATTCTTCAATGATACCTATCCATCGCTTGCGATCATCCCGACGCACATGCAAAAGATGGCTTCCCTTGAGATATCTGAATTAGATTATCTGAAACATTATGGCGGAGAATTGCTGCAGAACGGCCTGATGCATAATGATGAACTCAAAGGTGACCTAAAGACACAGAAAGCAAGGATAAAGAATGGTCGCGATATAATCAGCAAATTGACAAACCGAACAGTATCTGGTTTCATTCCGCCATTCTATTCTGCAGATGAGAACACGATAAAAGCCCTTGAGGATCTTGATTATGATATCTATGTGAGCAATGTGGGTGATACAACCGATCCTGGCACATTGAGAAGATTCGATCAATCTTTAAGCCTGATCGACAACTGGGCGTTGAAATCATTCAAATCAAAAGCATTGCTTGAGAAAGAGATCCATTATATCAGGAGTTTCAATGATTATCTGATGGTGTCATTATATTATTACATGTACACAAATGAGACATATAGTTCGCTTGATGATTTCTGGTCTATCGTGAAAGATTACAGACTGATGAGCGCAACAGAGCTTGATTCCTGGATGGATCTCAGGGAAAAAGTCCAATTTTCTTTAGATGGCGACCAGATCAATATCACCGCTCCGAAAGAATCAAAGGATCTCACGTTGCTGTTTTTTGGCCCTGGGGATTATAGAATACAATCTGATATCAAGAAGATAAATATAAAGAATGCGATCGATGAAAGCATCAAGGCATGCTTCAATGATGATTGCTATACACTTTCTGCAGGCGAGATAAAAGAGATAGAGATTTAATCTAATTTATTCTTTG
>PCVE01000072.1 GCA_002762705.1 Candidatus Woesearchaeota archaeon CG11_big_fil_rev_8_21_14_0_20_43_8
ATATTTCCATAAAATCCGAATTTTGAACCGACCAGCCAAGGGATATTATCGTATAATGGTCCTTCATCGCCAGATGATTTTGGAATCACTATCGTTTTCTCAACCGTAGCAGTATCTTCAGACAATGTAAGATTGATCTTCTTCTCTCTCATTGAAAGATCCATCCCAGGATCTCCAAACGCAGGAGCTGCTATTCCGATCGACATTGCTGCGGCAACACTTGCGATAGCTTTTTTTAGGACCCTCATAAAATTATTTCCCCTCGAAGTGGAAAGTGATTAGAATCAAGGATTAATAAAGGTTGCTAAAAAGAGTTGCGAGCTGTGAACAGTTGATGAATCAGATCTCATAGCTAACTTTAGCCAGATTAGAATAATCAGATCAAAATTTCAATAAAGAAATCTACTCTCTCTTCCGAAGCTTGAGCCATCCGAACTTACGGATCTTAGCAGTCCTTCCAAAGCCACATGAAGAACATACTTTCTTCTTCTTATGGTATGAACTACCTCCGCATCTTCTACAGCGGATGTGGTTTATCTTACCAGACTTCTTACCCATTGAGGCAGTGCCTTTCATTTTTCAGTCACCTATTGTGGAGATATCAAAATTATCGTGTCGCCCCTGATGAAAACTTTTCCAAGCTTCCTCTTGACCTCTCCAGCTTCTCTCTCCTCAGCATCGTCAAGGACGATGTTTATGTGGATATCGAACGCTTTCAGTGTGCCAAGTATCTGCTTCCCGTTTTTCAGGTCGATCATGACTTTCTTGTTCCTTGCTAAATTTAATGCATCAAGCGGTCTCATGGCTTCCATGAGTATACACCTCACAAAAATTCATATAAAGAGGTTGAGGGGGAGTATATAAATCTATCGATAAAGACCAATGATAAGCCATTCAGACATCCTTTCGGATAAGAAGAGAATATGCGAAAGGTATCATGAACGCGAGGATATATACGCTTCCAGCAACCAGTGGATTGTGAGATATCTTCACTTTGAATATCACGGCCAGATTCTTTGACACGAAGTTGATGATCATAAGGTCTAGGATGCCTATGATCGGGATTAATGTCGCTGCGAAAAGATGATGCCTTTTCTCAAGATGTTCAAGGTCCCTGATCAGGAAATCGAAGATCACACCGAACAGGATCCCTATCCCTCCAACGATAAAATAAATCATGTACCCTTTCAGGATCAATATCAACGGAAGCAGGATGATAGCTATAAGGAAATTGATCACAAGTATGAATGCAAGACCACTCCAATATAAGAACCTATGCGAACTGTAAGTTGTCTGTTCATACGAATCATCCTTCTTCAGAGAATAATCTTCATTTCGGACAATGTCTTTTTTCTTGGTCAGCGCGATTGGCCCCCTTAGATTGCCGCTTATCATGCTGCTTCTTTCTTTGATCGTCTTTTGATAATCATCAAATGGCATTTTTATCTCAATCCTAATTTCCTGAGCACTTTCACAAACATGGAACTATTCTCATTTTTCTCTAATTGCATATCATATCGTTCGCCAAGCAGATTCGCGGCAAGTTTCTTGAAATGCTGGCTGGATGACGCTTTTGGGTGCGTATACACCACTGGATGCTTAAGCACAAGAGCTTTTCTTACGTTGTGGTCATCAGGTATGGCTATCAACACAGGTCTCTCAAGGATCCTCTCGACATTCTCGACAGACATCTCAAAATCATCATTACGGATCCTGTTTAATATGATGCCTGTGACATGACATCCTGCTTTCTCAGCGACTTTAATCACTTTCAAAGCATCAGTCACTGCGGGTATCTCTGGGTTCGTGACCACAAGCATCTCATCAGCGACACGCATAGCGGCCTGTGTCTCGAGCCCAAGACCAGCAGCGCCGTCGAGTATGACGACATCGGTGGTTCCGTGCAATTGCGGGATCACTATCGACATCCTTTCAGGATTCACTGAATTTAGTTCATCTATCGATATCCTAGACGGGATCACATGAAGACCAGAAGGATGCAGATATGCGGCATCTAATATGCTTCGTTTTCCTTTCAATGCGTCATGAAGCGTGATAGGCACAATAGGAGTACCTAAATGCAGGCCAACATTTGGTGTGTTCAGGTTTGCATCGACCAAGATGACACTTTTGCCAAACTCCGATAACGCAACTCCAAGATTGATTGCAGTGGTTGTCTTTCCGACCCCACCTTTACCTGAAGCGATAACTATGAATCTAGTCAATATTTTCACCCTCTATATCCTTTCAGGCGTATTCTATATATATAGATGTCGCCCGCGGGAATGTGTTATCTGGGGATTTAAAAACATTGTGCAAGACAAGAGATAGATATCTTTTTATTTCAGATAGATTATCCATCTCTCCTATGGACAAGTTCAGACAAGCAGTGATCAGATACCTTGCAGAGGCCACAGGCCTTGATGAGAACACCATTGAGTCTATGATAGAGATACCAAAAGAGCACAATTTCGGAGATTTCGCATTCCCATGTTTCGCTTTAGCGAAGACCATGAAGAAAGCGCCTAACGCAATCGCAGAAGATCTCAAAGATAAATTCCAGAAGACCGATCTTCTTGATGAGATAAAGGCGATCGGCCCGTATCTGAATTTCTTTGTGAAAAAAGATGCATTCGCAGACAGCGTGCTTACAGAGATATTCACACAGGGAGAGAATTATGGTTCTTCTGATGACAGAAAGAAAGTCATGCTTGAGTTCCCGTCGCCGAACACAAACAAGCCGCTCCACCTTGGACATGTGAGATTGGTCGTCTTTGGGATGGCCCTTGCAAACATCCTAAAAAAGACAGGAAATGAAGCGATCGTTGTCAATCTGCTGAATGACAGAGGCATCCATATCTGCAAGTCGATGCTTGCGTACATGAAATGGGGTGATGGCGAGACGCCAATGAGCGCTGGTGAGAAAGGCGATTATTTCATCGGAAAATACTATGTGATGTTCGCAAAGAAGGCAGAAGAGGACCCTGGACTTGAAAAAGAGGCGCAAACATTGCTCCAGAGATGGGAATCAGGAGATGCTGAAGTGAGGGATCTTTGGAAAAAGATGAACGCCTGGTCAAGAGAAGGGATGGATATCACCCTGAAAAGGATAGGCTACAACACACAAAAAGATTATCTTGAAAGCGAGATATATCTTGATGGAAAAAAACTTGTGCTCGATGGACTTGACAAAGGCATACTGAAGAAGGATGATGACGGCAACATCTATGCTGATCTTGAAGAATACAGCCTCTCTAAAAAAATAATCCTAAGGGCTGATGGGACGACAATCTATAGCACACAGGATATCGCTCTCGCATATCACAAATACAAAGATTTCGAATTCGACAGATCATTGTACCTCGTCGGGACAGAACAGAATTTCTATCTCCAGCAGATATTTAAGATAATGGAAGTGCTTGGATTCTCATGGGGCAGATCCTGCAAACACGTGAGAAGCGGCATGATATATCTGCCACATGGACGGATGAAATCAAGAGAAGGCACAGTGGTCGATGCAGATGGTCTCATCGATGAATTGATTGGTCTCTCTCGTGAAGAGATCTGTAAAAGGCATCCAGATCTCTCAGAAGAAGAAATCAAAAAAAGAGCAGAGATGATTGGCCTTGGCGCTATGCGATTCTTCTTCCTAAAATATGATCCGGCAAAAGATTTCGTGTTCCATCCAAAAGAATCGATATCTTTTGAAGGAGAGACAGGACCTTATGTGCAATATACGCATGCGCGTATCTGCTCGATAATAAGAAAATCCGAAAAGACGATCACAGAAAATGTCGATATGTCGCTCCTAAAAGAGATTGAAGAGAAGAAGTTGATATCACATCTTGCCACGTATAAAGACATAGTGTCTGAATCTGCGGCATTACTCAATCCAAGCAGGATTGCAAGATACCTGCTCGATCTATCTCAATTATTTAATGAATTCTATCATAACCATAAAGTCAACTGCGAAGAAGAAGGGCTCTCTGACGCACGATTATTGCTTGTCTTCTGTGTCGGCAACGTGCTGAAAGATGGATTATCGCTTCTGTCGATCGATGCGCCAGAGAAGATGTGATCAATACTGTCTTCCGCCAGTCTTCAGATATCCTTTCATCAGGGCATTTATGATTATGAAGAAAAAACCGACTACAATGACCATCATCCACCCGATATGTGTATCAAATGAATGGCTAAGTTCTGCAGAATCTGATACATCCACTACGTACTTCGCAAGAAAATAGAATACAGCAGCGATGTTCGCTGATGCCACCAGATAGACCAAAGTCAGGAACATGTGCCTTTTATCAGAACTTGATAGTCTTTTCTTATTCTGCTTATCAAAAAGGAATGGGATCTCATCAGGGCTTGATTTCATATCATAGGCCTGCTTCATCACTTTCTCATGCATCAGGTGATAATCATATTTCTCACGCCTGCGTGGATCACTAAGAATTATATAGGCCTCATTGATCTCAAGAAGTTTCTTCTGGGCTAGCTCTGTATCTGGGTTCTCATCAGGGCTATACGCCTTCACAAGATAATTGTACCTCTTTTTCACATCTTCGATGCTGCATCCTGGCTGAAGACCCAATACATCATAATAATCCATATATGCATGAAATAGCCTTGGAAAGTATAAAAAGCTTCTTTTTGCTGCGTGCTTTGGTCAAAAACGCCAGCCACCGAAACGTTTATATACGGTCTGAACCATTATTTAAAAGGGGAAAATGAAAGGCATAGATGTGACACTTCCAAGGAGCTACTCATTTCTTGAGACAGCTGCAAAGAAGATAATCGAAGGCTACTGCAAGAAGTATCCAAAGACCAAGAAGATCTGGGAGATTCTTTCGAGATCAAAAGAGATCCACGCTAATTGGAAGATGGCAGATTATATCGCAGTAAGAAAGCTGAAATATAATGACCATGGACGGGTTCATAGCCTGATAATGACTGCGAATGCCATGAAGATACTCGATCTTCTCATAAAAAGCAAGATGTATCCAGATATAGTCAATGATCAGGGTGGCGATATCGATGATGCGTTCTTAATAATCCTGACTGCTGGTGTGATGCATGATTTCGGCAACCAGGTGCACAGGGAACGGCACCCACGTTTCAGTGTCGCCATAGCTGTGCCATTGCTCGATAAGGTACTGCCTGAGATATATCCATCGATAGAGAAAAGAACCATCATCAGGGGGTTCATCTTACATTGTATATTGACTCATGATGAGAACTATCAATCATTGACTATCGAAGGAAGCATACTCACACTCGCTGATGGGACAGACATGACAAAGGGAAGAGGACGTGCGTCATTCAATCTCGGCAAAGTCGACATACATTCAGTATCTGCAGTATCGATAGAGAATGTCATAATCAAGAAAGGACGTGAGACCCCGATCGAAGTCATCGTCGAGATGAACAACTCTGCCGGAATATTCCAGATCGAAGAGATCCTTGGGAAAAAGCTGAACTCAGGGATGCTGGTCCCATACGTAACAATAATCGGAAGGACTATACCAAGAGGCAGAAAATTCGACAAACGAGTGGTGCATGAGATCAAGATAAAGAAAGAGTTCTTCAAAGGGAATTGAAGGACAAGCTTAGTATGGGATGGGAGAGGTGATGATAGATGATACCTATATTTCAGAACTGCAAGCTCACAGATTTCTCTGATAACAATAATCGTCAGGCCATGTACAATGCCCTTGAAAAGACGCGGGCGACATTCGGCAAGATGTATCCATTGACGATAGGTGGAGAACGTATCGAGTCTGGTGATTTCCTTGTCTCATTCAATCCTGGCGACAAGAACATGATCGTCGGTATGGTGAGCCAGGCCGACCCTAATCTTGCGCATCGCGCGATCGATTCTGCATGGGGAGCATTCCACCAATGGAAAAAAATCCCTGCTGAAGGACGCGCAGAGTATCTATTGAAGGCAGCTGCAATAATGAAAGAGAGAAGATTCACACTCGCTGCGATGATGGTCTATGAAGCCGGAAAGAGTTGGGTCGAAGCTGATGCAGATGTCGCAGAGGCGATCGATTTTCTTGAATTCTATGCAAGAGAGGCAATCAGGTGGTCAGCCAATCGTCCGTTGACACAGGTACCTGGAGAGACTAACGAGCTTGTGTATCTGCCGCTTGGCGCAGGTGTTGTGATATCACCTTGGAATTTCCCATGTGCGATACTCGTCGGGATGACTGCTGGAGCGATCGCTGCCGGAAACACAATCATATTGAAACCAGCATCAGAGACACCTATCATCGGTGCGATGTTCGCTGACATCATGGCTGAAGCAGGACTTCCTCCTGGCGTGCTCAATTTTGTCCCAGGCAGCGGACAGATTGTAGGAGAATATCTTGTGAATAGCCCACATATAAGGTTCATATCATTCACTGGATCAAAACAGGTCGGACTTAGTATCGCCGAAAAAGCCAATAAAAACCACGAAGGACAGAGATGGATAAAAAGAGTCACTGCCGAAATGGGTGGCAAGGACGCCATCATCGTCGATAACGAATGCGATCTTGATGCTGCTGCAAAAGGAGTGATGCTCTCAGCATTCGGATATCAGGGACAGAAATGTTCTGCCTGCTCACGCGTGATCGTGGTTCGGGAAGTATATGAAGATTTCATCGCACGACTGGTCGAGAAGACTAAGAACATAACCATCGGTCCGATGGACAATCCGGCCCATTATCTTGGTCCAGTCATCAACAAAGCAGCATATGACAAGATAATGTCATATATCGAGATAGGCAAGACCGAAGGTAAGCTGATCATAGGCGGCGTAGGTGATGAGAACAAGGGCTATTACATTTATCCAACGATCTTTAGAGATGTCCCCTGGAACTCGCGGCTTGCGCAGGAAGAGATATTTGGGCCGGTCCTATCGATCATATTCGCGGAGAATTTTGATGATGCGCTAAATATAGCAAACAGCACAGTATATGGCCTCACTGGCGCAGTCTATACCAATAATGAAGAAAAAATTAAAAAGGCAAAGGATGAGTTCTACGTAGGCAACCTGTATTTCAACAGGAAATGCACAGGCGCCCTTGTTGATGTGCAGCCGTTTGGTGGTTTTAACCTGTCTGGCACCGATGGGAAAGCGGGTGGAAGAGAATACCTGCTGTTATTCATGCAGGCAAAGTCGATCTGCAGGAAAAATTAGGTCATTTACAATGGATAAACCATGGACATTAAAGTACGCTCCAAAAAGATCAGATGATCTTATCGGACAAGAGAATCCACTTATACAGCTGAAGCGCTTCGTCCTTGAATACAAGAAACAGAAAAAAAGAGGCATGGTGATATATGGATCGTCAGGCTGTGGGAAGACAAGTTCAGTCCATGCGCTCGCTGATGATCTTGGCCTTGAGATTGTCGAGATAAATGCATCTGATAGCAGGAATAAAGACGCTATTGAATCGATTGTCGGTGGAGCAACAAGACAGATGTCACTTTTTGGAACTGGAAAGATCATCCTCATAGACGAGATCGACGGTCTTGCGGGAAACAAAGACCGTGGTGGTGTGCAAGCGCTTGTCAGGATATTGAAATACTCAGTCTTCCCAGTCATCATGACTTGTGATGACCCATATGATAAAAAATATTCTGCGCTTCGAAAAGAGATAGACATAGTCCAGTTCATGCCTTTGAAATATTCAGAGATATCTGGAGCTTTGATTGACATATGCAAAAAAGAGGGTATCGATTTTGATGAGAGCGCGGTGAAACAGCTAGCACGGCAGTCAGATGGGGATCTTCGGGCTGCGACAAACGATCTTCAGACAATAGCTGGGAAATCAAAAAGGCTCAATATGGCTGATCTCGATATGCTTGGAGAACGTATCAAGAAAGAGAAGATCGAAGAGGCGCTTTTGCGTGTCTTCAAGATGAAAGACCCATCGATTGTGCAGGAAGCATTCTATAATGTTCAGGAAGATATAAACGCACAGATGATGTGGATCGACGAGAACCTTCCAAAAGAATACAAGGATCCCGCGTCGCTTGCGCGCGCATATGACTATCTTTCCCGTGCTGATGTGTTTCTTGGACGTATCCGAAGAAGACAGCATTGGAGATTTCTTGCTACAGCAGGCCCCCTCATGAGCGCTGGTGTCGCCGTCTCAAAAGATGAACGTAATCCTGCGGAGATAAAATATTCGCGTCCCGACAGGATCCTTGAGATGTGGAAAGCGAAGATGATGAACCAGAAGAGAGATTCGATCTCGACGAAGATCGCTGATGGATGCCATGTCTCTGTAAGACGTGCGCGGCAGGATATATTACCATACGTGCGGGCTATGTGCAAAAAGAATAAATCAGTATCTGATTCAATCATGGCAGCATTAGAATTATCCACTGATGAATCGCAATGGCTCAGCAGATGATTTTCAGGATGATGTGAACAACCGTTCTACACTCTTCTCATTGAACTGGAGATTTCTATCTATTATATACATCCAATCTCTTAATCTCCCTGATTCGATCGGCAGCTTTATGCTTGCTGTATAGATCGCGGTCTTGCTCTTTTCAATAGTGCCTGTGATGATGACCATATCATGCTGCTGTGCGACAACCATCCTCGCAAGAAGCCTTACTTTTTTGGTATCATTCGTTGCTGCGATATATACAAGGGTCGATGGATCACCTTTCAATTGATGCCAATTATGCTTCGCTTTTTTCAGGTTTATATTTGGGAGAGTATAACCACTTGTCTCGTTGATATCATGTAATTTGAAGAAATCGCACCTTCTATCGACTATGCGGTCTATTGTCTGGCGGAACAGTTTCTGTTCATAAGAGTTTCCATGCAGAGAATTTGCGATTATATTCTTTTTGATTGTATCTGCCCAATTATAGGCGTTCCTGACGTAAGTCTGTGCCCAGTCCTTATTTGGTCCGCCGGATTTCTTATCATAGAAATAACCCTGTGGTGCGATCGTGAAATCATATAGATCAGTCGAGGCGGAATCAAACACTTTCACAAGATCTCCGCTATCTTTGTCGAACGAATAACCCACCAGATTATCGCCTTCCATCAGGATCATCGTCTTGTTCAAGAATTCGACATTGAATCTGAGATCGCGCTCTGAACCGAACGGACCACTTTTCTTCTCGTTTATCAAAAGTTCCAATGATGGCATATTTTCACCCTTCGGGTTTTTTTCAGGGGATATTAAGGGGATATTTAAGCTTTACTAGATTTTTGGGGTGTGAGGTGTGGGCTATGGGCTGTGGGCTGTGAAGTGTGGGGTTTTGCGAAAGCTTTAAATTGCATAGATTTCCTCTATTGGACTGAAAATGGTAAAAAGAATGCTCGCAGTGTATCTGCTCATGGTCATCATCATGCTTGGCGTGAGCATGGTTGAATGGTCACGACCTTCTGGGATGGCTATCAATGTCGACAACACCTTTGTGGATGCAGACAGTGATCCTGCAATAATCGAGCTTATGGGAAATGACATCTTCACAGATGGCAAGCCGACCACAAGCGATATCGTGTCGATAGATGGTATCATGCTTGGAGATTCCATGCAACAGGTATTGGATCGATTAGGGAATGCTGACCGTTTCCAGACATTCCCGGGAAATATTGTGAATCTTGAATATGAGACTATCTTTGATAGCGAGTTCACTGCAATGATTATCCACCTCGAGAATGATTCTATCACCAGGATGACTGTGCTTCCTGGATTTGGCAGCAATCTCGCTGGAGCCACAAGATACGGTTATAAGAAAGAGGAAGTATACAAGCGTTTCGGCCAGCCTGACAAGATGGAGCCATTGAATGATTACTGGGTCTATTATTTCGACAAGTATGGGATCGATGTCCTGATGAAGAACAAAGTAGTCATCGGATATAGTTTCCGGCGGCTTTGTAGAAAAGTTCAAAATATAGAGTCCTTAAGCCGTAAGG
>PCVE01000117.1 GCA_002762705.1 Candidatus Woesearchaeota archaeon CG11_big_fil_rev_8_21_14_0_20_43_8
AAAACCGATTATACAACATGAGAGGCACGAATATGCAAAAACATATTTTTTAGCAGGAAAAAACGCAAAGATGGCGAGTGCATATGCAGAAGCAAGAAAATATTTCCGAGAATGCATCAATTTTCTGCCAACAGATTGCTGGGAATCAGAGTATGAATTTTCACAAACTACTTATTCTGAACTTGCGGAGAGTGAATTCATAAATAACAACCCTAAAGAAGGCGAAAGAATCTTTAATATGATTGAAAAAAATGTAAAAGATACTCTTGACTTAGCCAATGTGCACCATAGAAAGATAAATATCTACACTCATGAGAATAGATTTAAAGACGCAATCTGTTTGGGAATAAACTCTGCAGGATTATTGGGTGTCAAGTTATCACAGAAACCAAACAGATTCTACGCCATATTGCAAATCTTGCTTCTTAAACATAAATATAGAAATAAACCTATCGAATACTTCAACAATCTTCCAACATTAAAAGAAAAACGTGTCATTTTGGTCGAAAATCTGCTCACAGATCTATTATACCCATCATATCAAATCGACATAAATCTATACCAGATAATCATTGTAGTACTTTTTAAACTAATTATAAAACACGGCAATACGGGAATTTCTCCCCCGATATATAATGCATATGCAACGATACTTGTAGGTGCATTCAGCAGATACAGACAGGGATATGATTTTGGCAAACTAAGCTTAGATCTGATGAAACGGACAAATGACCAAAACAAATCTGGTTTGGTCTATATGCAAGATGGCGCGTTCCTGACAAGATGGGGTGAAAGACTTATTGATGCAAAGAGATATCTCGATCAGGCGATCGATCTATCAATAAAAATGGGCGATTTTGCAACTGCAACAAGTTCTATTGGATTTAGATTCTTTTTTGCATATCTTGTCTGTCAGACACTCGAAGAATTATCTGAAGAATGTGAAAAAGACATCAAACTACAAAATCAGATGAATGATATAACAATAATACACGGTACTATGTGTGGTAGGGAATTTGCTCTTCGATTCATGGAAACAGAACAAGATGAGCACCATTATGAAGCTAATGATGAAATATTTAAAGAATCATTTGCAGATGATATTCCACCGATCAAGACATTCATCCATCTCGCGCGAAACACCCATAATTACCTGCTTGGAAATTTAGAGCGAGCATTGTCACATGCAGAAGAATGCGATAAAATTGTACGTGCGAATTTTGCGGCAGCCATAATACAGGAACACAATTTTCTTTATGCGTTGTCGTTATTAGGAATCACAAAAAATAATCAATCTGACAGACGCAACATCAAATCATCAAAGATCAAAAAATTGATCAAAAAGCACAAACAATGGGCAGACATAGCTCCACAGAACTATCTGCATCAATATTTATTGATGTGCGCAGAATTCGCACGAGTACGCAATGAAAATGATGATGCTAAAAAGTTATATCCCCTTGCTGTTTCTGAAGCTATCAATAATGAGTTTGTCAGGGATTCTGCGATAGCCAAAGAATGCGCAGGGGAATATTTTCTGTCAATTGGTGAGATCGAACAGGGAAGAGAATATATCATTGATGCATATGATACATATACCCGTTGGGGTGCCAAATTAAAAGCCAAACAGATGACTGAAACCTACCCAGCATTCCTGTCAGAGATTGGGATAGACCAGAAAAATAAAATGTCAACACTAGACCTGAATTCTATAATACAAGCATCGCAGAGCATCTCGATGGTGCTTGAGCTTCCAAAGCTTCTTGACAAGCTTATTCGCCTGGTTGTGGAGAGTTCTGGGGCGCAAAAAGCATTTCTGATAACCTTTGACAATCAAATACCAAAAGTATCAGCACATTATGATAGCAGCACAGACAATATATTGACAACCATGTCACCTCTGGAGACGCATTCAATGGACCTATGTATACCAATCGTGAATCTAGTGAGACGTATGAAGACAGACATCATATTGGAGAACGCGTCTCAAAATGGAGATTACACAAAAGATGAATATGTGATGAAGGCACAACCAAAATCTTTGCTCTGCTCACCTATCCTTAGACAAAATAACCTGCAAGCGATATTATATATAGAGAACAATGAACTCACCAATGCATTCAAACCTGAAATTATAGGGCTCTTAAAGACACTCTGCTCTCAGGCGGCGATATCACTTGAGAATGTGCATCTTTATGCCAATCTCAAAAAAGAGATCGATTTTAGAAAAAGATCCGAAACAAAAGTGAAGAACATATTGAATCAGAAGACTGACTTCATAAATCATGTGGGCCATGATCTGAGGACACCGCTCACACCGATAATCAACCTCCTGCCGACCCTGAAAAAACATGTCGCTAAAAACAAAGATGCTAGCCAAGCATTGGAGATAATCATCAAGAATACAGATACACTCAACAACATATTAAAAGAGATGTTCATGTTTTTGAATCTACAGAGTGGCTTCACAGTATTTGATATGAAACCAGAAGATATCGAGAAAATAATATCGGATGTGGTCGCTATTTGTTCGGAATCTGCCGCAGAAAAGAAAGTGAAGCTCATCAATAAGATCAAAGGGCCTATACCAAAAGTGAACCTAGACATAATGCAGATAGAAGATGTCTTGAAAAGACTTATAACGAATGGCATCTCGTTCACTAACCGGGGAGGATCAGTGGCTGTATCTATAAAAGTCAATTCTGATAAGATCATTGTGGCCATAGAGGATACAGGCATAGGTATAGCAAAAAATAATCTTGAAAAGATATTCAATGAATTCTACAAGACAGATTATGCAAGACACGAACATACAAGCGGACTTGGCCTGACTATCTGCAGAAAAGTGATAAATGCGCATGGTGGAAAGATATGGGCAGAGAGTGAAGGGGATCAGAAAGGGACCATGATCAAATTTGAACTTCCAGTAGTGAAAATAAAAGAATAACAAAACCAGGATCTGCCGAAATGGATATCTTAACAGACCTTCGCGCCGTCGTCTATATCTGCGATGATATCTTCCTTGTCTGTCGCAAGGACCTTTCTTTCGAATATGATTTTTCCGCCGTTCACTTCGAACTTGACTTTCATGAAATCTTTGTATGTGATCTTCTTTGTATTCATAGCCATCCCTTTTGGAGCCACGCTGTCACCCGGCACTGAATCTTTCGCAGACAATGTGACAACTTTCTCGTCCTTCTCTGCTGCAAGAAGCATGCCCTGGCTCTCGACACCACGGAGCTTTGCGTATTCCAGATTGGCCACTATGACCACTTTTCTTCCTGTGAGCTCTTCTTTTGAAAAGAACTTTTTCAGGCCTGCGACCAATTGCCGCTTCTCTTTCCCAAGGTCGATCTGCAAGACATATAATTTCTCAGCGTCCGGATGGTCTTCTACTGAAATTATCTTCGCGACTTTAAGGTCGAGCGGAAATTCAATTGGTGCCTGCGCCACAGTCGGCAGTTTTATCTCTTCTATATTTTTGAGCACGATCTCTGGCTTTCCGATCTTATGGGGGCCAAGCACGGATGACAGTGATTTTTTGTCAAGCGTTAGGTCTAACTGAGCCCCAATCTTCTCAGCGAACGAAGGCATGACTGGCTTTAGCAATATCATGATATCCCTGACAATCGAGACACAAGTGGAAAGCACCTGATGAGCATCTTTCTTCCCTTCTTCGGACTTTACTTTTGCCCATGGTTCATTCGCCTGGAAGAACTTGTTGCCTTCTGAACTGATGTAAAGGATCTTCTTTACGACTTCTCTTAGATTATATCTACCATATAGCTTGACCGTCTCGTCTGAATCTATCTTTATCTTCTTCAATAATTCCAGACAAGATACATCTGTCACATCGACTGTCGATGAATCGAAGTTCTTCTCAAGAAAAGACAATGTCCTATATACCAGATTGGCGATATTTGCGACAAGTTCCTTGTTTATCTTCTCCTGAAAATCAAGAAGATCAAGATCCACATCATTCATGTGATCGGTCAGGTTCGCGGCATAATAATATCTCAGCAATTCAGGATCAGGACACATCTTCAGGAACTCTTTCGCGTTTAGGAAAGTGCCTCTTGATTTTGACATCTTCTCATGATTCACAGTGAGAAAACCATGCACAAGGATGTTATCCGGCAGTTTCATCCCTGCGCCCATGAGCATAGCAGGCCAAAAGAGCCAATGGAAATAGATTATGTCTTTTCCGATGACATGCATTATCTTTGAAGCGTTCCATTCATTGATGGTCTTATCAATGTCACCACTATTATAATTTGCGAAACTGGAGATATATCCAATAGGCGCATCGAGCCACACATAGAAATATTTCTCTGTCCCGGGTATCTTGAAACCGAAATATGGTCCGTCCCTGGATATGCACCAGTCCTCAAGACCTTCCTTTATCCAATTCATGATCTGGTTCTTCACATCCATCTGGAGATTCTTGTTGGATACAAGCCAATCCCTCAGCTGATCAGAGAATCTGCTCAGCCTGAAGAAAAGATGTGACGATGTCTTCCGTATCGGCGTGTTCTTGCAGATCGTGCAGAACGGCTTCACAAGATCAGTCGTCTTATACGCAGTATTGCATTTCTCGCACTGGTCGCCATATTGGTCCTCTGCTCCGCATTTTGGACATACGCCTTTGACAAACCTATCTGGCAGGAACCGTTTGCAGTGCTCGCAGAAAGTGAGCTCCATATCTTTCTCATAGATATGCCCCGCATCTTTCAGACGTAGATATATCATCTCTGCAAGTGCTTTGTTCTCTGCACTGTTTGTGCTGTAGAATGAATCGAATTCGATGTGATAGCTAGCAAAATCCTCCTGATGCTCTTTTGATGATGTTGCTATCAGTTCTTCAGGAGCTATCCCAAGCTGCTTCGCTTTTATCTCGATCGGAGTCCCATGGGTATCATCGGCGCAGCAGTATACTGCATCTTTTCCCATCAATTTCAGGAACCTGACAATGATATCGGTCTGGATATATTCTACAAGATGTCCTATATGGATGCTGCCATTCGCATACGGAAGGGCGCTTGTTATGATGATTCTTTCTTTGTCTGCCATTCTGCAGTCTGGTGAAGCCATAAGGGTATTTAAAACTCACGGAAATTATATATAGTGCAACAAAGATTATTCTATATGGAGGGGAACCACATCGTAAAAAAGACATTATGCTCAATCTTATTAGGCATCAGTCTTGCCATGGCACCGATAGATCATTCTGCCAGACCAAAACAGGCTATGGCCGAGACGCTCGACCAGACATTAGCGCATTATTCAAGTATGCCTTTAGGAAGAGTAATGAGACAGACACAATTCAAGTTCATCTCGACATTCGGGGACATGTTCATATATGACAGAAGGGATTCATCCGGCACTACGCTCACACTCGTCGCAAGATCATATACCAGTTATAAAAGCAGCGCTATGGAAAAGGTGAGACATCATCTTGATAAGATCGCGCGTGAGTATCATCTTGATAACGATGAGGCCGCTTCTGTGAAAAGCCACATCAATGGTCTGATCCGCGCAGTCCCTTATTTCAGGGTCGATGTCCGTTATACGATCGACAAAGAAAGAGGCGCGATATTTGTCTATCAACATGTCGATGGAAGGAATGACAAGCTGTTAGGTAAGAGATCCATATCAAAGAAAGCCTCATTATCATTATTACATTATTCTGACAGGATATTCATGAAGCGGCCGTACATAGACACAATCATATGCAGATTCTATAAAGCTGTGAACTGGCCCGGACGGCTGGATTTCGAGAGAAGATGACTTGATAAGGACAAGAACCTTGATGCCTTAATCATCATCCAAATCAGGTTCGCCTTTCTTCTTCGGAACTTTCATCTTCTTTGTTATGTCGATGTTCTCGCCGCACTTCTCGCAGTTTACCCTCAAAGTCTTGACACCCTGGATGCTCTTTCGCTTGAACGGGATGATAAGTCCACCTTTGTTCTTGCATTTAGGGCAGACATAATCGATCTGGGCTTCTAAGGATTCTTCATACTTTTCTTTCTCGACTGTGTTTCCGCACTCAGGACAGACATATTCCTTTGCACGAATCTTTGCTTTTCCAGTCTTCTCATCACGTGGTTTTCCCATCTTCGCTTTTCCGCATTTGGGACAGTCCTGTTTATAGACCCAGCAGATGGCTTTTCCACCATCACCGATTGTCCGATTAGTGAAATATACACATTCATCTGTTGAATTTGGAAATTGTATCTCTGCCATCTTGATTCCTCCTGAATAGAATTCTGAGTATCTTTAGGGATATATATTGTTTTCCCTCACTTAGGCATTGTAGATAAAATGAATGATCTCAGGGATAATCGTCTGATAATGGCCAGAAGATGATTTTTGTGCAACCATAAACTCGCGGATTGTCTTTTAGGTCTTCAATCAAAAGATTTCCTCAAAAGCCATGTCCAAGTCGACGTTGGATATTTGGTGATAAGTTCAAACCGATATCCCATGGCAGCCTTAGTCTCACCAAGAGCTTTTGCTGCTTTGTATGAAAAATACAGCACATCATCTTTATAATCATCTGTTTTCAATATTTCATATCGTCTCATGACTTCCATGGTGTCTTTCCATTCTTTTAGTTCAGATGAACTATGAGAGAGACGCATAAGGAGCCTTGCTTGGACGGTCTTATGTCTTTTTACTACTGCAGACACCAACTCTCTGAATTCTATAGGATCACCTGGATGCAGATTTGATGATTTGAAATCGATTATTTTCTGTTCTATCGTACTATAAGCTTTCTCAAAATGCGGTCTTGCTGACTTGAAATCTTTTATGTCATAAAAGAATTTTCCAAGAAAATAGTCTCTGTCCTTTGGAACATGGATTCCTCTCTCACCTTGAAGATCCTTGACACCGCCAGTATCATACCATGTCGGATCGATATGGGATATCACTATCTTATCCTTATGCATGAACACGAGGACATTCCAGTCATGGGGTGGATTCAGATTGGCGAGATCCCGATTTGTCGCATAGATGTTTTTCAGATTATCGTTTATCCCTTTGAACAGGTCAAATACGTAGATGAATGAACTTGCGTATCTTTGACATTCGCCTTTGCCTAATCTGAAATAGAATTCAAGCGACTTCATCTTCCCATTGATCCTTTGGAATTCTTTATCATTATCGACATCGACATAAGAGAATCTTTTTGCCACTAGATTGACTGCGAGCATTATCGCCTCAGATGCGTTGATAGAAGAAATCTTATCTCGTGTATAGCCAAGCTTTGCGGCTTCTTGCCAGACAAGATTGTCAAAAGTCTTTGTCTTTATCGTGTCCAGATCAACATAGTTCGCCTTAAGTCTCATCTCCAGATCAGATGGCAAAGCGATCTTATCATTGCTAAGAATTGCATCAGTCAAAAAAAAATTTTCATAGAATATCTTATCCCCATATATTTCTGAAGTCTTTTTTTCAACTGCCGTTGGTTTGATCACTGTTTGTTTGACTTTTTTCACCGGTCGCACTATCGTAGGCCTTATCACTGGCGCAGATGTCTTAACAGTGCCGCAGCCAATACCAAGAGTTGCTGCGAGTGCTAACGCGACTAAAGATCCCTTCCCCATTGTAGGATCAGATATCTATTAGAATATTTAAATCTGTTGGGCAGATATCCGTTTCAGTTCGATCGAGACAGCATCCCGTTCTACCCTGATGTTACGCGGACAGATAGTATATCCATAATCATTTTTTTCGCAGTACTTTAGGATCTTATCTTTTGTTTCATCAGAATCAAACGCCACACAGACGACAGTGCCTTTTCTGTCTCTGTGGATTATATCATGCTCTTTTAGATCGGCTTTCACTTTTGACGCAAGACCGTACAAGAAATCTAATCTATCTTTGAGACCAGAAAGTTTCTCAAACAACAGATCAAAATCAAGCTCAGAATCTTCTATCTCAAGATCATGATCACTAGCTATGAATCCACCTTTGCCAAGATCAATCGGTTTCCACTTGCCAAAAGAGCCAATTATGAAATCACCGACAGTCGCTTCTTTCTCGCCGATGCTTCCTGACGCGTCGTTTATCAGGGTGCAACCCGCAGTCTTACATCTTTCAGAGATATGTTCCATATCCTGAAGTGCCATATAACCTGCGCTGCTTGTGATCAACAATATAGAACCTGTCGGAAATTTGGCATCAGAAGGGATCAATCCATCATCTGTCTTGATATAATCAAAAGCAAACCCTGCTTTCTCGCAGTCCTTTGGATAGCTCATCCAGCCTCCCATGTCCTGCAAAAGCACTTTTGAGCCTGAACATAAAGAAAGCGCTGCTTTGATCGCTTTTGCGCCTCTTGGTGTGAATCTGACATACATCTTGCCAGTCAAGCCCTTTAGCAATTCCCTGCATCGTCCTTTCATACAGAATAGTAGAAGACAAGTGATTATTATGGCTTTCCTTTCACCAGATGCCGCCGAAGCTTCCGGTCACGTATACTGCATCCTTTGGAACTTCAGACATGTTCACATACAATATACCGTCTCCTCTTTTTGCCCATAGACCTTTTGCTAAAAAATTGAAGAAATAGTCATTGAATTCCCCAAAAAACCCTAATGTTCCAGAATGACCACTCATGAAATGTTCATCATCGATCTTTGGTGAATATCTAAGCATGATATTCACATTCTTAAAACCAGTCCGAAGATTTATTCCCGCAGCATTATCACTTAGGTTGATCTCTAATCCCCCCTCTGCAAACATCTTATCAGTCCCAAGCAACACTCCGAATCTCGCATCACGATCATCGATATCGGCGAACAAGAATGTGCCACGCATCTTTGAATAAGCACGTCCTTTCAATAATTCCGCATTTGATACTTTCACAGGAAAAGGACTTATTTGATACATCGTGCTTTCTTTGAAATATTCCTGAAGCGATCTTTGATCCATCTGAGACCCAAAAAGCGGCATGAATGCTTCCATACGCATACGGGTCTCAAATATATCCTGGATAATTGTACCTTTTATAGAGACAATATCTGATAATGTCCACAATGCACCGATTTTCTGATCATAGGGATAGGTGGTGAAACCAACCGCACCATGTAAAAAATCATGCAGATTGAATCCGCCAAGCAAAGCATAATGAATATCTATTTTAGTCCTTGGTTCATCTGTCTGCAACCAGTATGACCTTGAATCATCTCTTATCGATCCATCGAAAAGGACATCTAAATATTCTGGACCTTGGTTTGTGTAAAATAGATAATTATAATCCGTGCGAGCCATACCAAGCATCGCATAGTACCATAAAGGACCTATATCTTCTGCCTGGAAATGATATACCAAAGCAGAGTTCCCTTTTTTTTCCTGGCGAATATTATTATCTGTCAGTCTTGCGTTGACAAGAGCCATTTTTAAAAGTTCTTTTTCAGTAGATGAAACATTGAGAGTGAATGTTTCATTGCCTTTGGCCCTGAAATATTCTTCATACGTGAAACCGATGCCTTTTCTGCCATGATTTGTTTTATAACTGAACTGATGTCCTTCACTTGCGGTCACATCAATGAAATAGTCATACTTGAACACAAGATCAAGAGTAGTCCCAAAGAAACGTGCAAGATTATTCGGAAAACGCATGCCTTCACCGAATTTGACATTCGCATCCATTGTGAGTGCCATATTGCCTTTTGCATATGCAACAGTACCGTATTCATGACGCATGAGATCTTTTCCTTTTCGATATTCATGCGATGTATAAAGTTCAGAACGCGCATCCACTTCACCACCAGCCACCCCATGAGTATTATAGAGATTTCCGACTTCTTCTACTTTCATATTATCTAAAGTCGCTTTATAGATATTATACCATTCCTGGATTGTAAACCCACCATATTCACCATTGTTCAATTCATCTAAAGT
>PCVE01000001.1 GCA_002762705.1 Candidatus Woesearchaeota archaeon CG11_big_fil_rev_8_21_14_0_20_43_8
TGCGTTCGAGCTCCACGATTTTTCAGGTGATCGGACATTATATAGCCGAAATCATGGTTGGTTATACAGTCGGCTAAATAAGATGGATGATATAGATCTGCCGATACATCTGGTGTCGCACAAAGGCGTTGTCAGAGAAGTAGAGAGTGTTTCATTTCCCGAATACAATAACTCTGGCCTATGCACACTTGTGACTTTGCTTGAGAAGTGCAAGTCTGATGCGGGCAGCAGGAAAGTGAAATTCCTTTTGCCAGAGGACTATGTGGATAATTTCAAAGCAAGTCCATTGACACCAGTCACTCTGTTCAAAGATCCAAATGTGACGCAGCTATTGTATCATCCAGCCAGTCGACCATCTGAGCACATAGAATGCGATCTTGCGTTCGGCATGGAAGTAAGCGATGGGAAAGTCGTACGCTGGCGTGACAATTTCACATGGCTCTATGATATCCTGCCAAAAGTTGATCTTGAGAATCTGTTCTATGAAGATTGATCTTTGTTTACCTATATCATGATTAAAAGTAAGGATCCTCGTTTCACTCAGATCAAAGTTTGAATTCCGCTTTCTTCCATCTGCCAATCTTAAACATCACGATATTAGCAAGACCTGAGAATATAATCGCGGCAAGCATGCCCCACCAGACTCCAGTGATCCCTAACGCGCGCGTGATCGACAAGTGATGCGCAAGTGGCGCTGCGATCCCAAACCATGCGATACCAGTGATCACAAGTGGTGTGACAGCATCTCCTGCTCCTTGCTGGGCTCCACCGAGTATCAGCATCATGCCTCTGAACAGATAGCTTACTGCGATGATGCGGAAATACCAGTGCCCGATCTCTACGACACGGATGTCGCTTGTGAAGATCATGACCCAGAATCTTGGGAAGAAGAAAAACAGCAGCGCCATTATGGACATGAACAGTGTGACAAAAGAGAGCGCTGTCCAAGTGGTCTTCTCAGCGCGATGGAGATTCTTGGCTCCGACATTCTGTCCGACGATGGCCATCACAGCGCTCATCATCCCGACAGCAGGAAGCACGACAACACCATTCATCCGGATCCCGATGCCGTATGCCGCAAGCGCGAAAGTGCCGAAATAAGCGACGTTTCTCATGAGAAGCATCATCCCGCCTGATACCATGATCTGGCTGATAGTAGCAGGCAATCCGACCCCGATGATTTTTCTGATCAAAGGAAAGTCTGGTCTCAATTTTTTAAGCTCAAGCTTGAAGAACCCTTTACCGCTCAAGAGATATCGGAAGAGCAGCACACAATTCAGCAGACCTGATATCGCAGTCGCCACGGCAGCACCAAAGACTTCCATGCGTGGGAATGGACCGATCCCGAATATAAGGAATGGATCAAGTATGATGTTGAATATCGTGGTCGCTGCCATTATCTTCATCGGCGTGATAGTGTCTCCTTCGCCACGCAATATCCCTGTCGCGACGAATGTCAGAAAAAGGAAACTAGATGTTATGAATATCACTCTCCCATAATCTAGTACATAGGGTAGGATATCGTCAGTGGCGCCAAGCCCGGTGAATATGCTCTTTGCGAAGATGGTGCAGAAGATAGTGACGATGACAGATACAAAGAGGATTATCAATATGGACTGATGCGCGACTTTCCGTGCGTCGCCGGGTCTTTTCGCTCCTATGTATCTCGCGATGAAAGACGTCGCGCCGATTCCGACACCGTTTCCGATAGCTATGAAGATGAAGAACACCGGGAAGACGACAGACACTGCCGCGACAGCATAGGCGTTCAGACGACCAAGCCAGATAGTATCCACTAGATTGTACAAAGTCCCCATGAACATCCCAAGGATGACAGGCCATGCAAGTTTCAGGAGCTGTTTATGGACTGATCCATTCAGCAAATCAACTTTTTCCCTCATAATCAACTATAGCACGCGAGTCTGTTTTAAACCTTTTGGTGTGTGAAGTTTGGGGTTTGGGCATTATGTCGTGGGTGATTTATTGTTGTCAAATACTCACACCCCACACCCCTTACCCTATGGCCCACATACTTCTCATGCCCCACACCCCAAAACTATAAAAACCCAGTACTCTAAAATTCTTTGATGGACAATATAACACATATCCTGATGGCATATCTTCTTGCTGTGCTATTCATCGATTTCTTCAAGCTCCATTCCATCAGAAAATATGTCATCTGGACTTCAGTTATCGCAGCTATCGTGCCTGACACTGATATTTATCTCAGACTATTCGGTCACGGCACTTATATGGTCTATCATCGGTTCATGAACTCGATATTCATAATTCCGTTGGCATCATACCTTATCTATCGAGTCATGGCATCAAGACTGAAAGGCGGAGATAGAAAATACGCAAAACGGCTGTTCGATATCGCTTTCCTGTCATACTGCGTGCATGTATTTCTGGATGTCAGCGGATCCTGGGGCGATCTTCTGCTGTTTCCGTTCTCGCTTCGAAAATTTCATCTTGACATGAATCCGATTGTCGATATATTTGTCCTTCTGCCACTTGTCATGTTCTTCATCATATCGATGATGACAAAGAAAAGGCAGAACCAAGTGGCTCAGGTCGTGATGACCATTCTGCTCGTGCACTTCGGTTTCAAGGCATTCATCCATTCATCCGCAGTCAATGTCGCGACACAGAATGGATTCCATGATCCTGTGGCGATACCGGATTTCATAAACCCTTTCAATTGGTACATCATCGGGCAGAATGAGACTCAATATGTGACGGCGGATCTTGACATGCAGTTCAGACGATTCGATGATATAAGATATTATGACAAAGCAGTTCTGTCAGATGCAGAAGAAGTCGCAAAAACAAACAAGGACATGGATATGTTCCTGAGATTCGCGCGTTTTCCATACGCGATGAAAGATGGCGATAAGATCTTTGTGGATGATCTGAGATTCGGAGACGATGGTAAGGGCCATTTCAGCATGGAAGCATATCTGACTTAGAATAAACTAAAATTCTAAAAAAAGAATAAAGAAATCAAGCACTGTATTTCTTGTCAAGCGCCATGAAGGTCTCTGCGAGCAATTGTTCACCGGGCTTGACATTGATCTTGTCAAGGATAGCGATCTTCGTGTTCGTGTATGTGTTTTGCATCTGTTCTGCTACAGAGCTGCCGTTAAGATCTGATCCCATCTTGCTTCTGTCATCAGGGAGATTCAGTAATTCAAGGAATTTCATCTTTGAGTCGACATCTGTCTTTAAGCAGAACATCTCAAGGCTAATCCTATATTTGTATGCGCTCGCGATCAATCTGTCATCACCGGATTCCATGTGTGCGAGATACGCGATAAGGTTGGCTTCATGCCGCCATGAATATCCTCTAGATTGCGCCATCTTCTGGGTCAAAGGAAATATTTCTGGACTGGCTATCGTGATCTCGTGTGTCGCAGGAGAATATGCGCTTGGTATCCGCATCATGTTCATAGTCATGGTCCGGATCGGCCGTCCCATCCTTATGCGTGTAGGTCCCTTCACTGCTTTTCCTTCGATCTTCTCGATGACTTTATTGAGATTTTCATCAAGGCATTTGATTGTCTCAGTCACACGCAGTGTCGGTGCATTCATTTCATTCATCCGTGTGAATGCTTCTTTGTACCAACTAGCGACTTTTTGGATGTCTTGAGCGAGCGCAGCATTGTCATAGCCTTCGAGCTCAAGCTCAAGTTTCTTATGCAGTGGTTCTCGTAGTTTATTCGCATGGAAGAGCCCTCCGCCGATATATCTTTGGACTTTGTATCCTTGCATGATCGCTTTTATCACTTTGTTTCCCATGAATCGTGGATGATTGCCAAGCATGCCTACAGCCCAGATCATACCTTCGATGCTTCGTGGTGATGCATCAGATACTGTGGATGCGCCCTT
This sequence comes from Candidatus Woesearchaeota archaeon CG11_big_fil_rev_8_21_14_0_20_43_8, assembly GCA_002762705.1. Classification (GTDB taxonomy): domain Archaea; phylum Nanobdellota; class Nanobdellia; order Woesearchaeales; family CG08-08-20-14; genus CG08-08-20-14. The sequence goes on from PCVE01000001.1 coordinate 3,889, forward strand.
TGAATATGCCGGGTACACTTTCCGAGAATAATTATTTTCGACAAAGCTGTTGATTTTATCTTTTAGTTTCTTCAATTTTTCTTTCATTTTTCCCCTCCCTGTCAAATCATATAGAATAGTTGCTTTCCGGAGTAGTTATTAGTCATGCATTTAAAAATATTGCTCTTCATATCCCTAATCAATCTGTGATCGCATGTTTTTCATTAGATTTATATATCTACTAAGCAAAGACAGTCTTTAGGGGGTATATATGCCACATCAATGCGTCAGATGCAATGAGATGTATCCAAACGGAGCACAAGAGATTCTTAAAGGATGCAGATGCGGTTCTAGATTATTCTTCTTCATAAAACAGGAACGTATCGAAGAAGCGAAGGTCATGACGACCAATCTGACGCAGGAAGAGAAGAAGCAGATCGAAGATGATGTCCTGGACATAATCGGTGATAAAGCGAAGAAAGATCAGCCAGTCGTCCTTGATATCGAGGCGATAAGAGTCACCGGTCCAGGGAAATTCGAACTCGACCTTGTGCATCTCTTCAAAGAGGATGATCCTGTGATCTATAAGCTTGATGAAGGCAAATATGTCATTGATATCGTCTCTACATTTGCTAAGAAGAATAAACTCCGAAAGAAGTGACTGTTTTGCTTTTTATCACTTTATTCTAAATTATTTTGTCGTTCTGAGCAATCTATACAAGGGAATTAAATTAAATTTAGATTCTAATTGATTTTTCTTTGAATGAGACCAAGGGTGATTTCAATGAGATTAGATGATACAATGGATCAATATAAGCATAGGCCAAAAGATATTTTTGCGATGAATAAAGTATACCAAAGATTATGGGATGAAGAAAGATATAACGATATTGTCAGTTTGCGTCGTCTTTCGAAAATCGATTTTGATACAGATGTGTTGGAAGATGATCTTCATTCTAAAGTGCAGATGCAATATTCCAAACTTGCTATGGTCGGATTATATAGTCAGATGGGGGCCCTTAAGGATCTCACTGGCTATGGTCCAGAATTAAGCCATAAAAAGGTGCGGATGATCTATGCCGACCTGGCTACCCGCGGGAGATTTCTAGATATACAGATCTATTCAAATTCATTATTTCCAGTATTACCTGTTCTAGATAAAGAAGATGTCAGGTCTGGGCAGATGCATTGCATCGCAATGGATGATCTTGATAATCTGCTTGTCTCAGCCGAGATCACTGGAATTGCGCTTGATCGATATGTGGCCGAGATGGCAGTCTCTGAATGGACTGCGGATCGGCGGACAGATCAACTTGCTTTTTTAGTTGAACATAATCCGGAAATACTTGTTTTAGCCACAGGATTCATCGAGAAGAGAATGATTGAACTTGCGAAAGGCGGGTGGTTTCACGAGATAGAACGCCTCTCAAAAGCGACAAATGTCCCGCTTAATTTTGACGTGAAAGAGCAGATGGCAAGATACATATATTCCCAAGAAAGATCTTCATTCGATCTTTCCCCTGACATCTCCTCTGTGATATTTGAGCATGCCCTCGCCAGTCGTGTAAACGACCTCTAATTTCCCTGAGACCTGCTCGCCGACTGTACCAAAGACACACGAGTTGAGCGTGAATCTGGCGCTGTCTCCATTCAGGAGTGTTGTACCAAAAGTCTCGTTGCATTTTCCAAGGGTTATCATGTCTACAGTTATGTCCTTGCCAAGGCTGTTTGTAAGATATAAGCTTGCTGAATCTGGTTTCAAGATGAAATCCTGGCACGCCATCCCATATGAGAACATGCAGATCCGTTGGCTTTGTCCATCAGTTTTTATGACACCAAAATACGCAAGGCCTCCGATGACGACCAATCCTGCGAGGACTGCCCATCCATAGGACATCAAGAATTCCATCGCCGCCTGTCCTTTCTTCAAAATCACATCACCCCGGAAAGCAAACCACTTAAGAGGTATTTTGCACAATAGAAGATCAAGATTGATATACCCACAAAGAATGGGATAGATCTGATGCTCTCTCTAGCTGTCCCTTTTCTGATGATGCTTATTATTATGGCTGAGAATGTGCTTGTGACAGTCAGTGAAAGGATAGCGAATGTCCTGTAATCATTCATGTCAATGCTATTTGGAGAGATCGAGAAAAAAGATGGTCCAGAACTGCTTCCAGCTGCGCCAGCCCCGATCTTCAAGGCAAGTCCCTGCACCACACCAAGAAGATTATATGATAACGCCATAAGCGCAGGTGCTGCGGCGATCGTGGCGAAACCGATGAATATGACATAAGTCATGACTGATGCTGCCATCTCTTTTTTCAGTATCTCAGTCTCTTGTATGTCTGTCGCTATCTTATTTAAGAGGTCGCCTAGCTCGCCACCCGCATCGATGCCAGCCACAAGAAGACTGATCGCCCGTTGAAGCACAGCCGAATCAAATAGTTGAGTGAGATCTGTCAGTGCTGTCTTGAGTTCCACTCCAGTGAGTGTTCTTTTCGCGACGATCTCCATTTCTGTCGCAAGCACACCGAACTTAGGTCTGACAGAGAACCACAATGCCCTGTCGATCGGCATGCCGGCTTTTATGTTCAACGCACAGAGCTGCAGATAATCCGGAAGATATCTCTCCACTTCTTTAGTACGCATATATTTCATATAATCCAGCGTGACATATGAACCAATACGCACAAGTATCAAAGAGAGCGGTATTCCGATGATGATCGACAAGAATACGTAGAATGCGATCCCACCAGCGCCGACACCATACTTTATTGTGTAGAAAATGACGGCGAAGATAATCAGTGCGCTGACGACAACAGTTATCTTCAGCAGGGCCTTGTTGAAGCGTCTCACATCGATCTCAAGTCCTGCTTTGCTCAATTGGGCGCTCTTCAAGAGTTTCTTTTCCTGCTTTATCTGCTGCTTCTTTTTTTGTCTTATGATCTTTTCATCTGCTTTATCAGCTATATCGCTCTTTCTTTTCTCTTCTGTCTTCTTCTCTTCTATCTTAGTCTTCCTAAGTTTCTGTTCGACTTCCTTTAATTGTCTCTCAACGTTCATTTCACATCTCCACTGGAGGTCTCGCATTCTTCACCATCGCGATGAACATAAATTGCATGACGGCGAAGAAACCGACAAATATGATCAATACGAATAAGGACACATGAAGATTAAGGAATGTGGCGAGCACAGTCAGCATAGTTGTCCCAAGGCTGGGTATTATGACTGCGATCATCATGTAGAACATAGCGAGGGGATTTAGTTTCCTGCCATATTCTTTCACTAATATCTGTTGCTCTCTGACAATCTGATCAAGGACTGACGAGAGCGACCACCTGATATCTGATCCTGTCTTGAGCGTATTCAATATCTGCCAAAGGATCTTGTTGAGATCATTTGATGGCGAGTGCTGGATTGTCTCGACGATCGCTTCATCCATGCTGCTGCCAAGATCGACTTTATGTATTATCTCATCGATATATTTTCCTATGGCAGGATAGTTTACCGCGACGTTCTTCATCGCGTGATAGATCGGCACTCCGGATTCAAGTTCTATTAAAAGGAACCTTCCTGCGAAGATGATCTCTTTTGATATGAGTTTCCCCTTCTTCATGATAGCCAGGTCAGGAATCCTCAAAAAATAATTGAATAGCAGGCCGATCATAACAAAGAATGCGCCGATCAAGAACAGCACAAACGATACTTTCTTCTCACCGACGCTTGATTTTCCAAGGATGAGGAACAAAAAGAATGTGAGCCCAAGTGATCCCATAAAGCTAAGTGTGATGATCTTCTTGAGAAATTGGGCCTTCGTGTCGTATATCCCTGCGGATTTCAGTTTCGGTCCAAGACTTACAATCTTTTTTCCAAGGATATTGTATAAGCGGTTCATGACGATTTTTAGCCTCACCCAGAAAGTTTGTTGCCTTTCAACTGTTTTAGCAGTTCATCATGCTCAGTATAATATCTTCCCATGATAAGTCCGATAGAATCGATATCTTCGATATTCTTCTTGACAAGATATTTCAAGATGGCCTCCTTTTCAGCAAGGCTCCTCCTGATATCATTCAATGAGTTTCCAGTATATAACTGCAATGTGTCCATGATCGCACGTGATTTGTTCAGATTATGAAGCACATCTCTTTTCATATCATATTGCATCAGGACATTTGGTTTTGAATCCGGCATGATCTCACCGATCTGGAATGTGCGTCTCATCCCTGTCCTTCTGTTTCGCATCTGTACAATGACCATACTTATGCCTGGCAACATGCTTTTTGGCACTTCGATCGGTGGACTTGTCAGACGTGTGACCACTTCCTGTACATTGTTCGCGTGGAATGTGGCATATACACTATGGCCTGTATGGATGGCTTCAAATAAGACCTCTGCCTCTTTCGCTCTCCTGACTTCTCCGACCAGGATCCTGTCTGGTCGCATCCTTAATGAATTGACTAACAGATCAAGCATTGATACTTCTCCTTTGCTTTCAGCATTCGCTGTCCTTGTGTTCATCGGTAGCCAATGCAGGAACTTTGGAAGTCTTATCTCTCTTGTATCTTCTATGGATACGATCCTTTGATTCGGCGGAAAGAAATTTGCGACAATGTTGAGCATGCTTGTCTTACCAGACGCGGTGCCACCGGCGATTATCGCAGATAGTTCATATTGTATCCCTTCCCAGATCATCGCAGCTGCCGCAGGTGAGATTGTGCCAAATTTGATGAAACTAGTTATCGTCCATGGATCTCTTGAGAATTTTCTCAATGTGATCGTGTTGCCATGACTTGATATCGGCATCAATGTGGCGTTGACTCGGTCGCCTTCTCCTATATGTGCGTCAAGGAGCGGTTCAAGGATGGACATCTGCCTTCCGACTTTCCTACCGATCATCGTGGCATAATGAAGAATCTGCTCTTCTTCTCTGATCCAGATGTTTGTCTTTAACCATCCATGCTTCTTGTGATAGATCCAGACCGGTTCTTCAGACCCATTGATCGCGATCTCTTCTAGTTTCGCATCATCCATCAATATCTCGATGTTGCCCATGCCAAGGCTTTTTTGGATGAGGTATGTTGTGAGAAATCCCATGGTCTTCTCATCAGCGTCAGGGAAATATTTCTTTATCAATATTCCGATTGTCTCTTTGAATTTCTCTTCGACTATCGTGGATTTTTTCAAATCAGTGATCTCGACCATCCCGAGACTGACTTGTTTTACTAGCTCTTTTCTTATTTTCTCAAGAATTATTTCTGTGGATTTGCTTAAAGATGAGATCGCGACTGTGTATATCGGGACAAATTCCCCTTTCTGCTTGTTGATCGTGACTTTGATTGGGATGTCTTTAGAATTGAATTCGTATTGGTCGATTATCTTGCCCACTATCTCTTTTTCTTCAGAAAAATTTGGTTTTGCTTGAGCCACCTCTTTTTCATCTGCCATTGTTCAATCCCCATCTATAATATATTTATAACTATATAAGAATATTCATCTTGAGATTCCTATATAAACCTTGTGCTAACGAAAAAATCAGGAGGTGATTATCTTTTTCAGGTGCTCTATCTCTTTTTTGAAGATGCCTCGCTTCTTGTCAAGATCTGAGAATTTTTTCTCTATTTCAGATATCTGTCCCTTGACATTATTTGATTTTGCCGAAAGCTCAAATGCGATCGCGCTCTTGATTATGCCATTCAATTCATGTTTCAGATTGTCTCTGTCTATCGTGATCTTATCTAGCAAAGCGTTTATCTCATTTTTCTTCTTGAAGAAGTTCTCGAAATGCTTAGTGACATCGTCGGTGTGGACCATGTCTTTCTTGATGAACTCTTCTTTTTTCTTTATCTCATCTAAGACCTCTCCTTGAAGTTTCAAGATCATCTGCTCTTTCTCTTTGCTCTCATCGATGAGATACTTCAATTTATCACGTTTTTTCCCGATGTTTTCAGTGGTCTCGGTCGCGATCCTCTGGAGCTTGATGATGTGTGATTCAGAATCGCCGACCATGCTGTTTTCATCTTTGATCTGGCTTTTCAGTTTCTTGATGATCTCTTCGATAAGTCCGATCTTCTCAAGCAGTTTGTCTTCCTGTCCTTTCAAGGATTCAGCTTTGATCT
>PCVE01000124.1:0-38443 GCA_002762705.1 Candidatus Woesearchaeota archaeon CG11_big_fil_rev_8_21_14_0_20_43_8
GAGTCTTGCGCCGCCATATAGTTATATTTGAGATTATTTGATTTATAAAGGCTTCGATTTAACTGGATGATTGTGCTTGGAAATATCAAAAAGAGCGCTTGCATCTCTCTTGATCGAGCTAAAATTTATATATCTTCCCGATATCCAAGCAAGTATCTTCTTGAGGAAAAATCATGCCAAAAAAACAAGTATCATTAAAACCATTCAGAAACATCAGAAAATGTGAACTCCATGCGCATATAGATGGTTCCATACGACCGCAGACAATGGTGGATATCGCAAAGAAAGAAGATATCAGATTGCCGACAGATGATTCGTTGGAATTAGATCCAGACACCTTGCATGGGCTTATAAAATTCAGGATCGGGATGGATCTTAAGACGTGTCTAGAATCTTTCAAAGTCACACTGAAAGTCATGCAATCATATGAATCTATCAGGCGAATAACTATGGAACTCTGTGAAGACCTGGCAAAAGACAATGTCACAGATGCAGAGCTCCGCTATTGTCCGACATTGCATATACAGAATGGACTCAAACTTGATGATGTCGTGAAAGCGACTCTTGAAGGGATCGAAGAAGGAAAGAAGTTCGGCATCGATGCAAGACTTATATTCTGCGCTATACGTGATTTCCCTGTAGCTGAGAACATGAAGCTAGTCAGGCTCGCGGGAAAATATCAGGGCCGTGTCGTCGGCATCGATCTTGCAGGCAATGAATATGATCATCCGCCAGAAGAACATAAAAAGGTCTTTGATCTTGCGAATGATATGAAACTTTATATCACTGCGCATGGTGGCGAGATGAAGAAACTGTTCAATAAAACAAAACAGAAAGCCATTATCGAGCAAGGGATCAAGAATATGTACACGCTCATGAGAGAATGCCATGTCGACAGGGTAGGTCATGGTGTCTCTATGATGTATGATAAAAATTGCATGAGAGAGTTCAAGGACCGCGGTCTCACTCTCGAAGTCTCATTCACAAGCAACAGACAGACCGGCGCCATCACAAGATACGAACAACATCCGGTCGAGAGATTCTTCAGATTTGGTATAAAGACAGTCATGTGCTCTGATGATCTTATGCTCTGCGACACTGATCTATCCAAGGAGATGAGAAAAGCATGCGAGCATTCAGATCTTTCTATAAATGACATGGAGAAGATGACTAAGTATGCGCATGACGCCAGGTTCATCTATTGATCTATTTGTGGATTCAGAACAACATAGTCAGAAGATATCCAACAATACATCCAGCAGTGAGAAATGGCATCGCTGGATAGAACCTATCCTGCTTTCCGAATGTCAGCAACAGGAAAAGTGCTGCCGCGACACACAGAGGGATCAGCATGACGACAAAGAAATGTGGGAACGGAGCGCTGTTGAGCACGACACCTGCAAAGAACATCGGAAACCCGATGTCGCCACCGCCAAGTATGGCTGTACGCTCTGTCCTTGTCTCGACTATCTCACGCTTTGGTGCCGGAACTTTCTTTTTGCCTTTCTTGACAGCCCTGATCTTCATTGTTGCGGCTGGTTTTGTCACAGATACTTTGCTATATGGTATGGTCAGGCCCGCGAATACCTTTGAATCACGCTGGAACGTCGCAAGCTTCACCATATGCTTGCTCCACCAGACTGCGACCATGTCATATGCAGATATCACCACAAGAAGTATGAATGCAGACTTGAGGTCGATTATCGGGACGAATATCGCGGATAGTCCGCCGTATATGAAAATCTCAGTTATATTGCTCATATAGACGCTTGGCCGGAATATCTTGAATGCAGCCAATATGCCGGCGATGAGCAACACAAAAAGATCTGTCCCCCTGAATCCCAGGACCAATTTAAGCGACATGACTGGAAGGAGCCATGTGACAAATCTTCCGATAAATGGCTTCAATGCTATAGTGAGACATAATAATACACTTAGGAAGAACCATGTCTTCCAGACCCTTATGCTACGAAAACGTATCAACACAAGAGCCAGGACTGTGCCTACGATGACTGCGCCGATGATATAGATATATGATTTGCTCGCGTCTATCTGCGGCCGTTCGATGTTCATAGGAAGCTCTTTGTAAAGTGTCTTCTCGACGCCGTCATCACCGACGACTCTTTTGTCGACGTATTGACTTATTATGGCAAGACCCATGATCTGGGATATCAGAAATACGACGACCAGTATCAATGTCACTTTCAGATTATGCTTCATTGATAGACTTCGGTGCTTGTGGTTTTTATATGTTTGCACAAATCTAGCCAAGTCTCAGCTTCGCTGTCAGGTCGTTGAAGACCCTGAAGATGCCATCAGGTGTCGCGAGATTGTTGTCATCTCTTGAGATGATCATATATTCATTCGCACTGACAAGCGATGTCCTTTTCGTGTTGTAGCAGCACCCATATTCTGGGAAATTCATGCCACATTCTTCAGCAGGCACAGTCTCTTTGACATTCTTTATGTAAGAACATAGATTTGAAGCGAAACCGCTATATCTGATGCCGGCGAAATACCGCACATGTTTTGTGGAAGATGGCGTAGCCAATGGATCTGGTATCGTTGTAGTTCCCGTTGGGGTATCTTCGACGGCGTATCCATCAATGATGCCAAACACGCTTTTTGTTCCCCAGACTGAATAATACAAGTTGTCATAATGCTTCAGGTCAGTTGTGAACTTATAATATTTGCTTCCATCATAGCCTTTTGATGTGTCTTTGTATGTGTTCGCAAGAGATTTCAAGCTGTCGAATCTGTCCGTCAATCCTTTTCCAAGAATTCCATCGTTGATCCCTTTGCCAGGACTGGAAGATGAAAAAGCAGTAAGCGTGTTGATGCTCGTACCAAGTGAATAACCCGTCTCATCAGGCATGATGATAGTCGTGTTCGTGCTATCATCGAAATAGATCTTGAGTTCACCATTCGAACAGAGATCATAATCATGATCATTGTTCATCTGATTGTTGCAGATAGTCATTTTCTCGCCGAGTGTCGCGAGAAGACCGCCGTTCAATACATTGTCATCAATCTTAGCATTGAGCGATGTGCCAAGAACAGTCTTGAACTGGTTGTTCTCATAGTATTCAAGCACGCAGACATTGTTTATCTCTTTGCATGTGTCTTCCTGACTTGAACAATCCAATGCTTCTGCGACAGTCTTCATGGAATTGTATGATTTATATTCGAGGAAGTTCAGCGCATCCCTTGGCTCTGCGCAGAAAACTGAATAATAGTTGCTTGTGCCTTTTATCTTCATGAGTTGAGCGAGAACCACAGCTGTCCTTGTCGTCCAGGCGCCATTGACGCAGTATGCGTCGTCTTCATAGTCACCATCATGGACGCATTCTTTCGATACGCTTGAATAACAATCAGTGTCTTTCTCGCAGTAGTTGGTATCGATGCCGTCAAAACTCGATTTAAGTTTCTTCTCGACCCACTGGCCGTTCGAGCATGCCATCTTCTCTGACACATCTGAATAATCCTTGCTGCTGACGCATGTCGCACCGTCCCAGCATTCGTCGGATGGACAGCAGCCGATCGGGGCGGTCGTATCGCCAAAGAATGTGCTAGTTGTCACTTTAGAGATATCGGTGACAAGATCCACGTTATAGAGCGCGACATCATCGATCTCGCAACCGCCGATACCATTCGAGATGGCTTTGCTTGAAGAGATGATTATCCGCACTTGTTTATTTTGATTGATTGTTCCTGATGTCTTGAAGACCTGCCTGCCGTTTGTGCTATCATAAGATTGCGTGCCTGGGATGTTTGCGCCGGCCATGTCGATCAGGCTTATGCTTACTGAGTTCTGCTGGCAGCCAGTCTTGACGCTGGCTTCATAGTTTGCGCTAACAGGTATCGCGACTGGATCTCCGACAATGGCTGCATTGTCTGAGAGTGTGATTGAATTCGATAACTGATCATTCACTTTTATCCCGCCGACAATGGTCTTATAAGATGTTCCCGGGATAGTCCTTGAGTTTGCAACACGCCATCCGGGAAGCACACGATCGGTGACATAGATACGATATTTGCAAGATTCACCGAATGGATAACTATTTGTATAATACATCTGCCAGTTGAATTCAGATATGATTGGAGTAATCGGTGCAGTCACTGTGAATGAAGGTTTGAGATCTGAACCCGCACCGACACTCTTGTCTTTCGCAAGGATAGCATCTGGACCTGTTGGAGAGACGACAAGATCAGCGTCGCTCTGTGGCGTGATCTTCCAACCATCTGTTTTATGTTTCGCTGCGCTAAGCAAATAAAGACCCAGTTTATCATCGCCGACCCAATCCTGGGCTGTTGAAGGATTCTTGATGGTGAGATCTACACTACCAACTTCGCCGACGAACATCTCGACAGGAGCGTCCCAGTTGCTGCAGACAGCGTCATAATTAAGAGAACGCACATCGAATTTATTCAGAGTAGATGACAGCCATAACACACCATTGTTTGACAACGGGATCTTTGAGATCGGAAGATTTGAATTTATTCCAGCAAGAACAAGAACTGGGCTGCCTGTTGCGAAAAAATCGATAACATCAAAGTTGAGATCAGTATATCCGCCGAGATATACTTCCAGCTGGTCATTCTTGTTGCCATCAGTCATCAATGCATTCATCGAAACAGAATATATATGCCAGGAATAATCACTTTTTATCTCGTCTTCTCCTTCAACACAGAATTCTTGATAAGAATCACATATATCTTTGACGACATCGCCAGAATTCTCACCACCAAGCTCTTTGTCTGATGAATCGCTCGGTGCATTGAATTTGCTGATGCTGTTCAAAGTGACTTTGGTATCATCTGTGAGAACTGCGATATTGAGCTTGACAAGATCACTTTCAAGTATTCTATCTGCTGTCGGCTGCATGTCAGATTTGTATTCGACAGCCCTGATAGATAAAGGCACATTGAACGAATCTTTGTTGAATGTATCGATTGTGCCAACACCACTTGGTATCTTGGTCTCGATGCGGTTCACAGTGATGTATGTATCGGTTGATGCATACCATTTAGGCTGCTTCCATCCTTTTGCTGGGACAGGAACAAGCTTGCTCACATCAATATAATTCTTCAGCTGCAGATTCAAGTGAGTCTCTGACTTGTATTTATCATCTGAACTGAATTCAAGCGGTCTTGCAATGAAAGGTACAGCAAGACCTGTAGAATCGCACATGAGGTTCATGTAAACTATTGAATCGAGTGGAGTGCTGCTAGAGATGCCTTCAACTTCTTCAGCGATCTCAGCGATAGTAAATGTCCTATAGCACCGATATAATTCTTTTCCATTGGATGTATATGGCTCGCAGGTCGCGCCATTAGTTCCGCTGATCCCTGCCCATCCTAATTCAGAACCATCAAAACCGATGGTGATATCTGATTTGACAAAAGATGAATCCCAATAACCGCATGCATCACCTGTCATCTTTACATAGAACTCAAATTCGACTGGCTGCCCTTCTATGACTTTATCGAGGGGCTTTGCCCAGGCATCACCGCTAAAATCAATATTTGATGGTCCATCCACAAATTCGTCACCGCAATTAGACAATGTAAATATCGCAACAAGCATCAGGCATAGCAACAAGATTTTTTTTTGAAATATATTCGTTTTCATCGTGATCATCTCATTTAAGTTCGAATGTCGGGTTCGGCGCAAGGTTTGCAGATGATGGCGCATATGACTTGGACAAAGAATAATCATCATTATATTCCAACCATCTTCCATCGAATGAGCAGTAATATTGATTGTCCAGATCAGACGATGCAGGCGCATCATATACGCTTTCTGTGACAACAGTGCACATGGAATTAGGTGTCACAAGATCAGCCCCATAATCATCACGGATACCAGTGCCAGAAATTATCGGGATCCCAAAAGAATATGATTTCTTAGGTGGAGCGTTTTTGATGACTGTTGATGTGAGTCCAAGATTGACGCTTGTGTCCTTCAGATACCCTGCACCAGAACATCCTTGCACTTGTCCGCGTACAACAAGCCAATCAGATACTTGCATATCAAAGACAGCATTCTTGTCTACAGGATATGCGATTCCATCAAAACATGCTCCGCCGTCCGCATAATGTTCTTTGTTGCTATTGATCGGCACACTATATTTATCATTATATGTCATGTCACCAAAGCAGCAATTGCTCCCCGTCCATTTGAACGTGCTTCCGCCTGATCCGCTAGCACCAGAAAGCTTATTCACACCTAATTGGTTGCAAGTAGTATAATATTTACTATTTGTCCTAAGTGTGTTCTCACTGATCCATTCATATTCATCCTTACCTTCCACTTTAGCGCAGAAATACATATCACCATCACAATTTGTGAATTCGCCATCATCATAATTCAAACCACCGAGGCTTCCATCATTGTTTGGTCCTGGACCGCACTCTGCCCAGCGATTCATAGATGAGAATCTATCAGCGCCGTCTCCAAAGTAAAGATAAGAATAAGATTTAGTGCTTGACGAATATTTTTTTACTGTGCATTTGTTCGGCCTCACATACCAATTGCTGCCATCAGACAACATTTCAACTCCAAGGATATTGATAATCTCACCACCATAATCCTTTGCGTCCAGCCAACCGGTTCCTGCATCGTTTTCTTCATCCAGATTGCATATTGATTGGAATGCAAGCGGAGATGTAGAGATGAGATTGTTTGTCCTTGCCATCTGGCCTGATGCTTGATATGAAAACGGAGTATAATATCCGCTTTGATCATTTGAATTCATTGCCCATGATCCATGATCCGCAAGATCATCACCACAGCATTTCATAGTCGGATCCCAATCCCATGGAGATTTGCAATCTGCTTGACTCTTATCTCCATCAACCTGATTTTCATAGATGTCGTATGTGGCTTCTTTATTAGAATTCTGGAATGGATTCGAACTTCCAGAAGAAGATTCATCCAACCATATCATCCCTGCTGCAGGGGTTTTTGATAAATAGCTTGCGACAGTACCACCATTGCCTGATACTATCGTCTTGAATGTGCTCTCTTCGATATAAAAAAGCCATTGCGGTGTTCCGCTTGAAGGGGGGATGTTCGGCAGTGCATTAGTAAAAGACATAGTAGCTTTAGATAATGAAGGAACAGATAGTTTCATAGTCGCGACATAGCCGCTGATGACATTCATGCTGCTTGCACTATCTACCACAACAAGGTAAGTCTCATAGTTTTTATCGACTGCTGTTTTCATTGCATCTCTCATATCATATTCTAAGGAACCTGATGCAGCGTTGGAATCCTGGTTTGCATTGAACCATAAAGCGAAATTTACTCTTTCTGTCGAAGACATCATCGCAGCGCTCGCAAACGGGATAAGAAACATAAGAAGTATCATTGTGATTGGGATCATTCGTGATAAGAGTCCTGTTCTCTCCATTTTGTACCTCTTTTATTATATTAGTATAGGAATTCATTCTCATTACGTATATAAAAAGTTATCGGACCAAAAAGGTTAAATACGGATTATGCAAATAATATTCATTGGATAACATGGGAGACCCAAAAACAGCATTACTTGCTTATATCAAGAAAGAGGAAAACAAAGGATTTGACGAGGCGAAGATAAGAAAGACACTTGTCAACGCTGGCTATCCAGATAGTCTTGTCAATGAAGTCTATGACGATTACAATCATTCTAAGACTGCTCAGGTTGAAGTCAAGCAGCCTAAACCTGAGATCAAAGCTCCTGAGAACCACGCCCATATGGCAAAATGGTTCTGGGCGCTGATCGTGATTATCCTTATATTTGCCTGCGCTGCTGGCTTCTTATATTATCAATACTATTATAATGCGACTCCAACACAAGAGACTACGACAGATATCTCTGTCCAGGCCGCTGTCGTGCAGGAGACACTCAGCCTCGAAGACAAGAAGAATTTCTGCAGGGGCGTCAGTGCGACAAGCATCGAGACATGTGAGAAAGTCACAGATGAAGATGCTATGGCTGAATGCCTGTATTATGTGACGCTTTTCAAGATATTCGACGGAAGCCCCAGCATAACCTGTTATTCGAACGCATATCCAGCGTACAAATCCATATGCTTGTTGACAAAAAGAGGCGAGACAGAATACTGTGGAAGGCACTGTGAGACTGTCGCCGCGAATATCAACAAGGATTCTTCGCGATGCCCGATAGATGCAGAGAACTGCGATGGTGCGCTTGTTATCTGGAACTCGAAAGCAGGCACGATACAGAACGGCTGCAGTGCTCTGGAAGGCGAACACAGGATCGCGGCGTGCAAAGCGCTATCTACACAGAACAGAAATGTATGTGAAGAATTGGAATGAATTCTTTATGAAGGTCAAGGCAATGCTGCTGTCGCTTTGATTAAAGACCAAAGATCGGTGATGTCTTTCTTCCCAGCCAGACAGAAGTCATCATTGTTGTCAGTGCGCACAACAAAAGTCTTCGCGCCGAAATTCTGGTCGCAATTACAGAAAGATGCATAATCATTTTTCTTGTTACTATCGATCACAACAACACCATAATAATCCGGGCCGCCATTTACTTTAGATGCGACGAATTGATTGAGCTTTGAAGCGACCCAGCTGAATGCGAGAGACCCATTATAGCATGCAGTCTGTATACCCATCGTTAATTTTCTTCGTTCGATGTCATATACCGCATTATACGATTCATCTATCAAGGCATACAGGCTATCAGCGAGCCGGTTGAACTCAGAATTTGGATTCGAGAGTACTGTCGATTCAGGATAATTCAAAGCGACGAAGACCACATTGAGTTTTTTCTTTGAAGAACCTGATGGCGAAATCACCATCTGTAACGGACCCTGTTCAGTCATATCATCGCACTGCACTGCGCTTGGGTATCCGCAGACTGTCCCTGAACCAGTTTTCTGCTGGTCGATCGCAAATTTGATGTCCTGATAATCTTCTAAAGAGCCATCAGACGCAGTCACCCTCATCACCGGACCTCCTTTGCAGCAATCTTTCTGCTCGAGCTCATAACCGCGGGCTTCATCGAACTTGGTGTTCACATTCCGTCCATCGATGCTGAATTCGACTTCGTCTTCATCCGGATCTATCGCCTGCAGGACATAACGATAGATATAATCAGTTGACGGTGATTCCTTGAACACATCCTTAATCCACATGCTCCTTGTCTCGTGATATAGATCGCAACCATTCATAGTGGTGCCTGCTGCACCCGGGGTAGTGCCAGTTCCAGTGCCAGCCACGCCAGGACCGACACTTGGAGATGTAACTGCCATAGGAACATAACCAGTCGGCCAAGTGATCGGCGGACAAGGGTTCTTTGTGGCTTTAATAATGTCAGCATTGATATGCGTGCTTGTGTCTTTTGGCATGAAGATCACTGCGCGCTGCCTGCCGTCTTTATCTTCTCTGTGGAATTCGATTATGTTTCCATTCGTCGTTGTCCCAGAGATATGGAACTGAAGACCTGTGAAACTACTTCCACCTACAGGATCAAGCCATATCTGCTCGAACGCATCATCAGTCGTCGTCGATGCGACAATGCTTCCGTCTATCCCTTTTCCCCATTGCTTGCCATTCATTTCATCCAACTCAGAGACATAATACAATGCAGGCGCTCGGTTCTGTCTCACGAAACGCCAGACATACGGCTTGTTTCCGACTGTGGATTTCTTGTCGACAACCTCGATGATATCATCGAAATAATATCCAGCAATCTCGCCATCAGCATAAGGCTCTTCTCCTTCCAAATAGCGATCCTCGCCATCAGCGACGCTCACAGTGGCGCTATCCTTTCCGAGCAGATAGCGTCCTGACGAATCGTCGTCATCCTGATTGAGATAAAGAGGCCCATCGATCGTGATATTGAAAGCAGGATCCATAGTCTCACGTTTTATCATCTCGATGATTGCATCATATAATCTTTTTAGACGGACATTCACTTTGTATGTGAACTTATCGAAACGGACTTTATCATTCCCATCTGAAAATTCGACAGGATAATCCAAATACACACGGAAATCGTTCTTTGTCAGAAGCACAGAGACATTCATCGCAAGATCAGAGGTCACACCCATCTCTTTGATATCATATGTATGCGACAATTGCTTGTAATCGCCAAGACAGGCACCCATGTTGTTCATGATATATGCTTTCAGTTTCCCTTCGATCGAACCAGCGCCGTCTTTCTCATATAGATGAGGGACGATGACACGGCCAAACACAGGAGAATCGAATGATAGTTCACCAAGAGTCAGTCCGCCACTGTTGTCAAGATCCTTGTATGGGAACTTCTTCCACGGATAGTCTGGCACATTTGGACATGACGAGAAATCATCTGTGCAGCCACCCATCATGCTTCTTGTGATCCAGTATGGAACCATGCATTCACTTTTTCCGCAGGAATCATAATACACAAAATAGACCCCTTCATAATTATCAGTGAGATCATCATCTATCCCACCTTGTTCCTTATAGATATAACCGCCTTGTTTCCCGAACAGTTCAAGGGCCTTATCAGTCATGTCTTCGAAACATGATTGTATGAAAGACTGGATCATTGTCTTATCGATCGCGCTTTTCGCGGTCTCGACAGGTGTCACCGCATCCTTCCCTTCAGTCTTGCCATGTGTAGAGACATAGATGAAGAAACCTATACCGAGCAGAAAAAAGACTCCGACTATGATGAAAAAAGTCATCTGGGCTTTTTTTCCTTGATGTTTCATATACATATCTTCTTTTGAAAGCAATATTTAAATATTTACCTAGATACACTTATAAGCATGAACCAAAAGATCACGATAATCAAGATAAGGAAACCGATCCACAAAGACATCAATGAGAAACTGCAATGGTTCGGAAATTCTGTAGGTCTCTTCAATCTCCGGGACAAGGATAAATCGTGCTTCAGGATATTCATTGTCCTCATCAAAGCAGGCAGAGGCAAGCGAGGCGTATCAAGCGATGATATCGCGATCGATCTAAACCTGTCAAGGGGCACTGTCATACATCACATCAATAAACTGATGGATGCAGGTATCGTTGTATATGAAGACGGCAAATATTTTCTTAGAGTCAACAATCTGGAGAATCTTATAGAAGAGATAGAGAAGGATCTTAGAAGAACACTTGATGATCTTAAGAGCATCGCAAAAGATATAGATGATAACTTGGGCATATAGAAAGTGGACAGACACGCCTGCAGATGGACAGCAGTCCTGAATGATGGCTACCTTGAACTCTTCTCAATCCCGCTACCCCGAAGACACCAACATCATATGTTATAGCTGCTTTCTTCCGAACCTGACTAATTCCATAAAACATCGGCCCAATGGGACAGGATATCATCGGCCAGACCAAGACCAGTCACGCAAGGCGACTGCCTCTCCACAGACTTCGACTCCGCCGTATAGTCCGGTTGCGGTTACAAGAGGGGACTAGCCACCCAGTCTAAGTCTGTCCAAGAGGGTAGAAATCAATGTAGGCTTTTAAAACTTATGGTTAAAACAGGCTTTCTTGGCACATACTAGATAAAAAATATAAATCCGATAGGACATCTAGCATTGCAGGTGATACTCATGGCATTGAAAGAATGCAATTTCTGTGATAATGAAGTTCCAGTAAATGGACAATGCAACAACTGCGGATTTGTGGATGGGATGAATAGGGAACCCGTCGATGATGAGTTAAAGAGAGCAAGAGAAGTGAATTCTGAGCATGATTATGAGCAGTTCCGAAATATCGACAGTTTGTTGCTCTGAATGATTCTCACTAAGAAGTAATCACGTAATATTTTATACTCCCAAGAACATAATCCTTTCTGTTGGGGGGTGTAAGTTAATGTACCTGAATGGTGCGACTGATCTGAGACAGTTAGGCACTTTGCTTGACGCACATGTAGAAAGCATCAAGAGAAAGACTGATTGTTTCATGAAAGACCTAAAGAAACGAAGATAATTTTATATTATCTCGAAATCGACGCATATCCGATATACATGTGGAGCATGCTGTCCGCATTTGACTGTATTTAGGATTCTGTATTCCATCTTGTTATTTTCACAAGCCTTCCTGATTTTTTCATGCGCATCTGAGAAATTGTCTTCTGCCAAGAAATCATAGAAATGTATGATTGTCCCTTTCTTTGCAGCAAGCAGCGCAGAATCAAGGAAATCTTCAGCTGACTTTGGGAGTGGCATCAAAATACGATCGAACTTCCTGACTGTGCGCCCTAAAGCCTCATAACTCCTAAGCATCTCTATCAGATGCATCTCATCTTTATCAGTCACTTCAGTGACACCAAGGTTGACATATGGCAAGACACGGGAAAAATCGACAAATCCTTTTCCAATCTCACATGAATGCGCCTTATAATCATGATCATTCAGATGAAAATAAGTATTGAAATGCAGGCGTACCTCTTTTATGTGCTTCTCCACCTTGGCATTGTCCTGATATGTGATGAACAGATGACATATATCTATACACATATTTTTGATGCCTGCTTTCTTTCCGATCCGTATGATCTCATCCGCCTTTCCAAATATCCCTTTTGTCGTGTTCTCAAAATAAAAATAATCGAAATACTCTGAGATTTTCTTCAGGTTCTTGACAAGGACTTCTTCTTCTTCTGCGATGCCGATATACTGCGATGGATGAACGACAGCTTTTATATGATACTTCTTGCATAATCTTCCAAGCGTCCTTAGCATGGCAAGCTCTGGACCGACATCTCTTTGTGCAAGGGTATACCTGACACCGCCATGTGAGAAAGGCATATGGAGCACCACATCGATGCCTTTTGATTGCAATCCCACAATTGTCGCTTCAAGTCGCTCTGATCCCAAAGAAAGATCATCCTCATGCAGATGAAGTTCC
Organism: Candidatus Woesearchaeota archaeon CG11_big_fil_rev_8_21_14_0_20_43_8; assembly: GCA_002762705.1. Lineage (GTDB taxonomy): Archaea > Nanobdellota > Nanobdellia > Woesearchaeales > CG08-08-20-14 > CG08-08-20-14. Next base: position 12,869 of record PCVE01000124.1, read on the forward strand.
ATTATGACCAGATGCTCTTTTAGTCTTTCATCAAGCTGTTTCTCATCATCAGATGATTTCAATCCGACGATATGATGGAAGATATTAGGCACAATCTCTTTCACATCTCCATTGATGAGGATGACATTATGGAGCCTGTTCAATCTCACATTCTCCATGCCATACATATGCCCGGCTGGATTGAGCTCTATCCCAAAGACAGACCTTGCCTTTGTGTTCTTTGAGATCACACATGGATAAGGAGCGCATCCAGAGAACATGACAAGGACGTCTTCCATCGGAGCTATCTCCATCATGATCCTTTTCCTCTCAGTGCTGAGCCTTGGAGAAAAATATACATCTTCGACATTAAGCTTCAGTGTCACGCCATTCTCTTTATGGAAAGTCTCTTTCCGATCTTCACCTGCTAGATGCACCATATTCTGCGTCCGGAATGTACCACCATGTATGCCGCCTTTCTTCAGCACCACTTTCAGGTTCTTATGAAGATCAAGAAGCGTCTCTGCTATCAGCGTCTCTTTTTCTTTCAGCTCATCATCAATCTCGATGATCGCTATATCGCCCACCTGATCGAACGCAGTCTTCAATTGCGCCATCTCTTCTTCTGTCAATATGCAGCTCAATCGCTCCTGTAGGCCGGCAGGTGGATCACGGCATGGAAGATCCCGATCCACAAATTCGACAAAATTGAACTCCTCTTTGATCCTGTCCTTGACATCAGGAGATATGATTGCCATATAGATATAAGACCCATCTTTATCAGCGAAGAATCTATTGTCATGGAATGAATTCTTGATGATGAATTGCTTCACTTCGTTCGCTGATTTCAATGGTATCTTCGCCGCTTGCATAATATTCACCTAAAAATCAAAAAGTGATTTCTGTTTTTGGTTATTCTTGTATTCATCAAGACTCTTCAGTGTGGTCTCTACCCTATCCACGGAGAAATCATGATTCTCGCAAAGTATCTCTTTTATCTTATCAAGATCCGGATTTTTCCATGAAAGTGCATAATCATCTGAGACTTTCATCTTCAGAAACACATCCATGACATCAGTATAAGGATAGTCAAAATGCTCTTCCCATTTCTGATCTGAAAAAAGTGTATCAAAATCATGTCCATGCTGTTTCACTAGCTTGATAGCGTTCTTTGGTCCGATTCCGGGTATCCCGCCGATATCAAAATCAGTCCCGACAAGCACGCCGACCGCGACAAGCTGTTCTCTTGTGATCATATTCTTGGTCAATACTTCGTCAAGTTCGATCATCTGGGGATGAAATGATTCATATGAAAGACTGCTCTTGACTTTACGTCTCTCGCTGATTGTCAGATTCTGCACCATGCGCGGGACACCAAACAAAAGATTATCATAATCCTGCGAGATGCACCCATACACTTCACCTTTTCTTACTATATGCGCAGCCTGGGCCTCTCCTTCAGAAGGTGCTTCGATACATGGAAGTCCAAGTGCCTTGACGAGCGCTTTCGCTTCATCTATCATATCCTTTGTCAGCTTGGAAGTCCTGGCAGCGTATTTACGCATGCCATCGATATCTTCACTCTTCTCCGCTGCCTTGAATCTTGAATGCGCATCATCCTTAAGTCTCGCTCTCCTTTCTCTTTCCTTTTTCTTCAAAACAGGTGGTTCTCCATCAAAGACAAATGCTAGTCTTATCCCATTCTGCATCAATCTGGTAGTTCGTGCGAAAAGACCGGTCAGATGAGATGTCACATTGCCTTTTGAATCAGTGAGAAGCGATCCATCCCTTTGCCTTATCGTCGAAAGGAACTGATAAAGTATATTGAATGCATCGACAGTGAAGGCTTTCCCAGACAGATCACCAAGCATGATCTCGTTCTTGACGACAATGTCTTTTATGTTCACTCCCATTTTTATACACCATAGAGCATCTTGGATGCAATATAAATTTTTGGATAAATATTTATATAGTCTCTTATCACGACAAGCAATATGACTATCATGGTTGATGTGCACGCACATCTGGACTATCCTTTATTTGAAGAGGATCTGGATGAAGTGATAAAAAGAGCAAAAGAAGCTGGAGTAAAAGCAATCATCCAGAATGGGATAAATCCAAAGACAAACAGGAAGACGCTAGAGCTTGCAGAACGATATGACATCATCAAACCAGCGCTTGGACTTTATCCGATAGATGCGCTCCAAGCAGAAGTCGCCGATGCGACATATGATATCGACTGCACTCCGTTCGATGTCGACGAAGAGATCAGATTCATCGAAAAGCAAAAAGACCAGATAATCGCTATCGGAGAAGTCGGCCTTGATTACAATTGGATCAAAGACAGATGTGATGAACAGAAAGACACTTTCTCAAAGATAATCAGGCTTGCAGAGAAGATAAAAAAACCGATCATTGTCCATTCACGAAAAGCAGAGATAGATATCTTAGACATGCTTGAGTCTTCAAGACTGAAAAAAGTCGTCTTGCATTGTTTCTGCGGCAGATCAAGCCTGGTGAAGCGAGCAGTTGATGATGGATATAGCTTTTCGATACCAGCAAATATAGTAAGAGATATGCATTTCCAGAAGATCGCTGCCGAGATACCTACCAATCAGATATTGACTGAGACCGACGCGCCATTCCTGAGCCCTTTTCGCGGAAAACGAAATGAACCGGCATTCATAAGTGAATCATTGAAGAAGATATCTGAACTCCGCGGCCTCACAGTAGAAGAGACGAGCAATCTGATATATCTCAATTATCAAAGAATGTTTCTATGAATGTCCCTAAAGACGATAATCCAATAAAGAATTAGAAAAAAATAAAGAAAGAAAATCAGGAATTACTTCCTTTTTTTCTTGACAGCTTTCTTCTTGGTTGCTTTTTTCTTAACTACTTTCTTTTTGGCAACCTTTTTCTTGACAGCTTTCTTTTTGACAGCCTTTTTCTTGACAGCCTTTTTCTTAACAACTTTTTTCTTAACAGCTTTTTTCTTTGCAGCCATAAATTTCACCTCTTTTGTCCGTTTTGGCGTAGTGTGAAACACTACTTAATCCTATCAATATACTTCATGATATTTAAACGTTTCTAAAAAAATAAATGTTTATTGTATTTTTAACTCTTGATGAAAAAAATAAAGATTTCAAAAACAAAACACAGTTCATGGAAATGCGGGAAGCTTGCAAAAGGTTGCCGACTATGCGTGAAGGGACAAAAACTTGTGCTTTATGTCACAGGCATATGTGGGAAGAATTGTTATTTCTGCCCTCTTAGCGAGAAAAGAAAAAACAAAGATCTCACGTGGGCAAATGAGATGCTTGTGAAGAAAAAATCCGACGCCATCACAGAAGCGAGACTATGCGATGCCAAAGGCGCAGGTATAACCGGAGGAGATCCATTGCTTCGCCTGAAGAGGACTGTCAGCTACATAAAGACATTGAAAAAAACATTTGGAGATGATTTTCATATACATCTATACACACCATTAGAAAATGTCACTGAAAAAAATCTGAAGATACTTCATAAAGCTGGATTAGACGAGATAAGATTCCATCCTGAATTAAGAGACCAAAGGCTCTGGGACAAGATAAAGATCGCAGGAAAATTATCCTGGGATGTCGGTGTCGAGATCCCAGTTATCCCTGGTGATGAGAAAGAGATCAAGAATCTGATAAAGACTATATCGACTGAGATAGATTTCATAAATCTAAATGAGCTCGAGATCTCTGATACTAATCGGGATGCGTTCAGGAAAAAAGGATTCATCCAGAAAAACAAAGTATCATATGGTGTGAAAGGGAGCGAACAGCTCGCGAAGAGAATCCTGCGCTATTGTTCACAGATAGGTCTTTCTGCGCATTATTGCACAACGACATTGAAAGATAAGGAACAGCTTGGAAGCAGGCTGAAACGACGTGCCAAATCAATCGCATGTGGATATGATATCATCACTGATGAAGGCCTTTTGTATCGAGGCGCGATCGAATCATCATCTGATGATCTTATTTCGCTGAGAAAAAGGCTCATGAGAAGATATGACATCCCAAAATATCTTATCGGGACAGACAGAGAACAACGACGTCTGCTGATCGCTTCATGGATACTGATCGAGATCGCAGACGATGTACATTCTAAATACCATGAATTGATCTTATCACTTGTTGAAGAATACCCGACATGCGACCTTCTGAAGACTGATGTGCGATACATCTGATGTATCAATGGAGGTAGAAAGAAGAAGGCGTGTTAGAACTAAAATTGTTGGGGGATTTTAGATCTGACTGATCAACATACGTGGTATGAAACCACCTATTGCCTTCTTCTTCCCGACCCCTCCTGAAAGATTTATTTTTTATGAACATCATTTCTTCCTTGGTAGAATAACTATCACATTTTGTCCAAGCCATCTTCTTGGTACCCATACAGCACCGCCATTTCCAGAAGCTTTCACATCTTTTCTGATTATCTCTTTTACTTCAAGTTCTTTCAATATTGTCTTGGAGCCCATTTTTATAAGTGATATTCTTTCCGACGAGTTGTCTATACATTGTATAGACATAACTTGTATTTAAAACTTTCCTATTCTACCAGCACAATATTTATAAGCCAGAGAATCCAATGAAAATCAAAGAGGTGCAAATGATGTCCCTTGGAAAAACAGATGAAGAGATCGCATGTGCAATCAATGATGAAATCGCACGCCAGAATAATCAGATAGAACTAATTGCATCTGAGAACTTTGTCTCAAAGGCAGTGCTTGAGGCCCAAGGATCTGTGATGACGAACAAATATGCAGAAGGATATCCCAATAAGAGATATTATGGTGGCTGCAAGTATGTTGATATCGCAGAGAATCTTGCACGTGACAGGGCAAAGAAACTTTTCTCATGCGATCATGTCAATGTCCAGCCACATTCAGGAAGCCAAGCGAATATGGGGGTATATTTCTCTACTTTGAAACCGGGTGACACAATCCTCGGTCTGAGCCTCACCTGCGGCGGACATCTCACACACGGACATCCTGTCAATTTCTCCGGGAGATTCTTCAATGTCGTACAATACGGAGTCAACAAAGAGACAGAGATGATAGACTTCGATGAGGTCAGGAAACTTGCCCTTGAACACAAACCAAAGCTGATCATAACGGGAGCTTCTGCTTATCCAAGGACGATCGACTTCAAGCAGTTCAGAGAGATCTGTGATGAAATCGGCGCAAAATTGATGGTAGATATCGCACATATCGCGGGACTTGTTGCGACTGGATTACATCCAAGCCCCATCCCATTCTCTGAATATGTGACGACTACGACACATAAGACATTGCGTGGTCCAAGAGGCGGGATGATATTATGCAAAGAAGAATTCGCAAAGGACATAGATAAGACGATCTTTCCCGGTATCCAGGGTGGGCCACTCATGCATGTGATCGCCGCGAAAGCTGTCGCTTTTGGCGAAGCGTTGAGACCGAAGTTCAAAGAATATCAAAGACAGATAATCAAAAATGCCGCAGCACTTGCTGATGGTCTCATGGATCAAGGATTCAGACTGGTAAGCGGAGGTACGGACAACCATCTGATGCTCGTGGATCTTAGGAACAAGAACATCACTGGAAAAGAAGCAGAGGCCTCGCTTGAAGAAGTCAATATAACCGTTAACAAAAACACCATCCCATTCGATCCAGCGAGCCCGTTTATCACAAGCGGCATCAGGATCGGAACCCCTGCCATGACCACAAGAGGCTTTTTGGAAGATGAGATGAGACAGATCGCTATCTGGATATCAAAGGTTATCGAAAGACCAAAAGATGATGCCTTGAAACAGAAAGTGAAAGAAGAGATCATGGATCTCTGCCAGAGATTCCCATTGTATCAGGATATCAGGCATTAAGGTGAGATCTATGTTAAGAAATATGTCAAAAAAGATTCCTGGAAGGATCAGAAAAGAAGACATCGCTGGCATGATAGACCATACTATTCTTGGACCGACTGCCACAAAGGCAAACATAAAGAAGATCTGTGAAGAAGCTAAAAGATTCAATTTCTGTTCAGTCTGCGTGAACCCAGCCCATGTAAAATTTGTCAAGAATGAACTTGCAGGCACGAATATAAAAGTGTGCACTGTTATCGGCTTCCCCCTTGGCGCAACCACTCCTAAAGAAAAAGCAGAAGATACAAAACTAGCCATACAAGATGGCGCTGATGAAATAGACATGGTCATGAATATAGGAGCTATGATAGAAGGAGACTATGATACAATCAGAAAAGAGGTCTCAGCAGTGGTCAAAGCGGGGCACGGAAGGATCGTGAAAGTCATACTTGAGACCGCGTACTTGAATGATGGACAGAAAAGGGTCGCGTGCAGGATCGCAAAAGAATGCAAAGCATCATTTGTCAAGACATCTACTGGATTTGGTCCGCATGGGGCGACTGTCCATGACATAAAGCTTATGCGGGACATTGTCGGAATGAAATTAGGAGTCAAGGCATCTGGAGGGATACACACCTTAAAAAATGCGCGGAAGATGATACGAGCTGGCGCAGACAGGATCGGTGCGAGCTCTCTTGTCAAAGAGTTCTATGGTATTTCTATACAAGATCAGACCTTACAGAAAAATATACTCAAACGTAAAGTATATTAATCCTGCACAACAGCCATATATCCACAGAGAGAGGTTGTGCTATGCCAAAAAAAGATGAGAATATTTTAGTGATATGTGCGCATTCTGATGATCAGATATTCGGAGTAGGCGGAACAATCGCAAGATATTCTGATGAGGGCAAAAATGTGAACACAGTCATCTTTTCATATGGAGAGAGCACACACCCTTGGCTGAAACGAAAAGTGAGTGTCGAGATGAGAGTGAAAGAATCCATCGAAGCCGACAAAGTCGTCGGAGGACATGGAGTGATATTCTTCGGATTGAAAGAAGGAAGATTCAAAGAAGAAGGAAAGAAAAAAAGGATCAAAGAGAAGCTCATCCGATTGATAGATGAAAAAAAGCCGACAAAGATATTCACTCATAGTGAGACCGACCCGCACCCAGATCACAAAGCGGTCTATGCGACCGTCCTATCAGCTGTGAAAAAAACAAATAAGGTCCCGGACATATATACATTCGAGGTATGGACTCCTGTCAAGATCAAAAACAGAAAAAGGCCGAAATTAGTGGTCGATATCACAAAGACATTCAGGATAAAGCTTGCCGCATTGAGATGTTTCAGAAGCCAGTGGCTGACTATGTTCACATTGCTCTGGTCTGTATATGTTAGAGCATTGAAAGAAGGCATAATGAATGGACATCTGCTCGCAGAGACATTCCATAAGGTGAAGACTTGATGGCGACCGAAGAGAGATTGAAATTGCTGATAGCGACTGATTGCTTTCCACCAAGGAAAGATGGCATCGCAAGGTTCCTTGAAGAAATACTTCCATTTATGAAGAAAGATTTCGATATCACTGTGATCGCGCCGGAATACGTAGGGACTATGAAAAGAGATTTTTCAAAAGAACTTGATCTCATAAGATTTCCACTGAGTGATAAAAAATATGGAGACTATCAGCCGGCAAAGACAGATTATTCAAGGATCAAGGATGCAGTCTCGAAGACAGACATAATATGGTCCCAGACACTTGGCCCAATCGGAGCACGTACTATCTGGGCCGCTGGCCATTACAGAAAACCAGTCGTCGCTTACATACATTCTATGGAGAATGAGCTTGTGACACGAAGCGTCGCTTTGCGTGGCATTGTCAGTAATATGATCGATAGGATCGCAAAAAGCTTCATGCGTTTCTTTTATAATCGATGTTATCTTCTCATGGTGCCGTTCAAAGACGCATCAGACAAACTTGATGGTTTAGGTATCAAGACCGACAAAGCGATTGTCCATATGGCTGTGAATGAGGATCAATTCAAGCCAAGCGATGACAAAGACACATCAAAAGCAAAGATAGGCATACCAAAGAACAGATTTGTCATCGGTTATGTCGGCAGGATCGCGAAAGAGAAGGATCTTGAGACCCTTTACCGAGCTTTCACACATATCAAAGAGAGACGAAAAGATCTTTTCCTGCTCATCGTAGGTGATGGACCTGCTGAGCAGAAGATGATGTTCAAAGGAGATGATGTCAGGATAACAGGATCTATCGATAATGTCATACCCTGCTTGCAGGCGATGGATGTATTTGTGCTGCCATCCCTGACTGAGACTAGTTCGTTGTCTACCATGGAAGCCATGTCAACAAGCATCCCGGTGATTGTCACACCTGTCGGATTCATGAAGACGTATGTCGAGAATGGATATAATGGATTTATCATACCAAAGAGAGGGATTGAAGATCTTGCGAACAAGATAGAAGAGCTCATGGACGACAGCGTACTTAGGACGCGCATAGGGAAGAACGCAAGGAAGACAATCAACAAGACATATGTTTGGAATAAGACTTCAAAAGAGATAATCCGACTGCTAAAAAAGATACGACGGGAGACTTCCGAGAATTAGATCTTAAGGCTGACCATATTAGTCATACCATGCTCATTCATGCTTGCACCATATAAGGTATCAGCTTCAGATATAAGAGCATCATTGTGGGATATGACAATATATTGAGCCTGGTCACAGTATTTGGCAATCAATTTGGCGAGATGTTCTGAATTGTGTTTGTCAAGCGCAGCATCCACTTCATCCAGGATATAGAAGGATGCTGGTTCATGTTCTTGGATAGCGAATATCAACGCAAGAGCAGTAAGCGTCTTCTCGCCGCCAGAGAGACTGCGTATATCAAGGAACCTGGTACCTGTCAATCGCACTTTTATCATGACTCCACCATCAAGAGGCTCCTCTGGATTCTCAAGAACGAGCTGGACATCACCTTTCTTGTTCAGCTGACCGAATATCGCCTTGAAATTTTCATGGAGCACTTCAAAAGTCTTCATGAACAATTCTTTCTTCTTGGAATCGATCTCGTTCATCAATGCGATCACGTCTCCACGTTCGACGCTAAGCTTCTCTTTTTTCTCTATAAGTTCATTATATTCTTTCTCGACCGCATCATATATCTCTATCGCCTTTAGATTTATGCTTCCAAGATCAGCGATCATCCGATCGAATTGGTTGATCTCTCGCTTAAGGCGCTCTTCTCCTTTCTCAAGATCAAGCTCGACACCTTCATATTCAGCAAATTCCCGGCTTAATGCAGTGAGTTCTGTCTCAAGCACGACTTTCTCAGAATTTATCTTACCGCTCTTGTGTTCAAGCGATCTCAGTTTCTCATATAATGAATCGATATTGTTCTGCAGATCATTTATCTCAGAATTTAGCTTATCCCTTCGCTTGTAATGTTCGCCGAATTCTTTATAGAACTTCTTCTGTTTCTCAGTGGATTCTTCAAGCTCTGCCCCGAGCTCTTTCAATCTCGCGAGAAGCTGGTTTTTCTGGTTCTCGAATGTCTCTTTGTCTTTCTTGAGCTGCGAGACTATCTTTTCTACTTTCTCTTTCTCTGGCAGGAAGATGGTCTTCAATTCTGTTTCTATACGCTTGAAATCAGAATCAAGGATGACTATGCCCTCTTTTAGCTGTTGGCGCTTGTCTTCAAATGCGGTCAATTCAGCTAGTGTCTCTGGCTTCTTGAGTTTAGTTATCTTGAAACGGATCTCTTCTCTCTTGCCTTTATTGGATGCCAAGAAACGGTTGCATTCTATTATATCATCATTCATCGCATCTATCTTCTTGTCAAGCTCTTTGGTCTTCTCAGAAAGATCCTTCTTCAACTTCTTTGACACATCAAGGTCATCAGAATCCAGATGCATGCTCTTCTCAAGCTTTATTATGTCTCCTTCCAGATTCGCTTTGAATTCTCTCAATCTTATGATCTCTTCTTCAGATTCCTGTTTTTGGTTCTCGAGTTTCGACAGCAACGCCGCCGAATCAGAAGCGATCAATTCATAGTGATCGATCTCTTTCGCCACTTCTTTCTCGACAAAACTAAATGACCTAGTCTTGTTTCTGAAGCCACCTTTCATGGCTCCTGATTCCTCAGCGAGATCGCCATCGAGAGTCACCATCTTAGCTTTTCCAATCCCAATCCTTCGTGCAGTGTCCATGCTGTCCACGACGACAGCCCCGCCAAAGACATATGAGAAAACCTTCTTGAATCTTGAATCATAGCTGACAAGATCGACAGCAAGACCATGAGCTCCTGAAGATTTCGCGGCAGAGAACACAGAAGTATTGACTATTCTCTCTTTGATCTTGTTCAGTGGAAGGAATGTCGCGACACCACATCTCTTCTGCTTAAGAAAAGTGATGCACTTCGCTGCGACAGAATCATCTTCGACCACAATCGAGCTTATCCTGTTCCCGGCGGCGATCTCGAGCGCTAGGGAATATTTCGAAGAGACTTTCCCAAGCTCAGCGATAGTGCCATATATGCCTTTGATCGTGCCTTTCTGTTCGATGATGGCTTTGATAGCTTCACCGCCGGCCATCTTCTCGACAATGCTGCTGCTTTTCGCCCTAAGTTTAGATAGCTCTTCATTCGCATGAAGAACCTTCTCACGGGCATTCTTTATCTGTGCTGCGTTCGATGAATCATCATTGAGCAATTTGCTAAGCTCAAGGGTGGCTTTCTTGAATTCGACCTTCTTCTGCTTCAATGACTCGATCTGGCCTTTGTTCTCTTTCTCTAGCTCAAGGACTTTCGCAATCTTCTCATCGATGACTTCCAGCTGGACATCTATCTTGTCTTTCTCACGCATCCATTCCTGCTGGCTCTCTCTTAGAACTTGTATCTCTTTCTGTTTCTCTTCAGCCTCTTTCTCAAGCTCAGAGATCTCCAGTGAGAGCCCGGATTCCTGATCGAACCCATATTTCTGCTTGAATTTTTCAAGCCTAGATTCAAGCTCTCCGAATAATTTTCTTTTCTCATCGATGCTCTTCTGTATATTCTTCTTATCATTCTCTGCTGAGTCTGTCTTTTCATTCAGGCTTATCATATCTTCAGAAAGCTGTTTATCCCTTTCATCTATCCTTTTGATTTCAGAATCAGAATTCTCCACCTTCTGCTTTGAAGTGGCGATCTCGATATCGAGCTCACGGATACGATTCTGAAGCTCATTCTGCTCGTGCGTGCCTTTCTCTTCAAGCTCTTTGTTTATAGCATCTATCTGCGATTTTTTCTCATTGACAGATTTCTTGTTATCGCTTATCTTAGATTCAACCTCATCGAAACCCTTCTGTTCGATAGCCAGTTTCTCATTTATCTCATTTAATGAAGCCTGTTTTCGATCAGTCTGTATCTTCAGGTATGATGCCTTGTTGATCTTGATCTGGCTCTCGAGTTTCTTGTATCTCAATGCTTGATTCCTATCTTTCTTTAGCTCTTTTAGAGAAGTGTCACGTTCGACAAGTATTATATCTGCTTCAGAAAGTTTCTTTTCCACCTTATCAAGCTCAGATATGGCTTTCTGTTTCTTTTCTTCATAGACAGAGATTCCAGCGACCTCTTCGATTATCTTCCTTCTTTCATCAGCAGACATCTCTACGAACCGTATGATATCCCCTTGCAGAATTATGTTATAACCGTCAGGATTGATATTCACTAAATTCAGCATCTCGACAATCTCCTGCCTGGTCTTCTTCTCATCGTTTATCCGATAGATGCTCTGGCCATTCTGTCTCACAGTCCTTGTGATCTTGACCTCAGGAATATCAAAAGGGAATATCTTATCTGAATTATCGAAGAATACAGAGACTTCCGCGAGTTTTGCAGGGGTCTTTGTCTTGCCGCCATTATAGATCAGATTCGCGCTTTTTTCAGCCCTTAGAGATTTGCTTGAACTTTTACCAAGGACAAAACAGATTGCGTCACCGACATTTGATTTCCCTGACCCATTTGGACCCAGGATACAGTTGAATCTATTGCCAAATAACATATCTGTCTTCTTTGCAAACGACTTGAAGCCTTGCAGCGTCAATCTGCTTATTCTTGTCAATTCGATCAAGCCCTCATCCTATCCAAAACGAACAAAAACCACTATTTCTATATCTCCTGTATTTATTATATAAAGTTTACGGGGAAGAAAGACAATCAAGAGGTTTTGGAGATTATATTTCGGGCAGCCCAGATACCTGTTGCGCTTGCGTTGACAATGCCCCGTGTCAGACCTGCGCCATCTCCGACAAAAAATAGATTCTTTATCTGGGCAGATGCCATGCCTTCGCCAAGAGCAGCCCTCATAGAATAATACTTTATCTCTGGAGCATATAATAATGTCGAATCTGAATTTATCCCTGCGACAAGCTTATCGAGTTTTGCAAGCCCTTCGACGATATTCGCGACAACACGACCAGGAAGCGCCATGCTGATATCGCCCGGAGTCACATCTTTCATGGTCGGATTCACAAATCCTCTTTCGATACGTGCCCAGGTCGATCTTCGTCCTTTCTTCAGGTCTCCAAGCCTCTGGAGGATTGGTTTTCCACCGCCGATCGTGGTCGCTAGATGCGCAATCGATTTGCCATATTGATGAGTATCTTCGACAGGTTCTGTGAGATTCATACGTACAAGAAGAGCGAAATTCGTGTTCTCTGATTTCTTCTCGGCCATGGCATGGCCATTCACACCGATATAACCATTGTATACCTCTTTTGCTATATATCCCATCGGATTTGTGCAGAATGTCCTGACAAAATCATCATGCCTGTCTGTGAAGATATGGATCTTTGGATCCCAATTTACGTCTGTGAGCTCTTTCATGACATGGTAATTGGTCTCGACCCTCACGCCTATGTCTATCCCGAGGTTAGTCAGATGCACACCATATCGCTTTGCCATATTGATGAACCAGGACTCCCCTTCTCTTCCAGGAGCCAAGATAACCTTGTCTGCTTTTATGGATCTATCTTTGAGTTTTATGCCGACTATGGTCTTTGTCTTGCCATCTTCAGTGATATCAAGATCAACAACTTCTGTATTAAGCATGAAATCGACTTTCTTCTCTTCAAGGTACTTCTTGAATTTCGAGATGACTCCTGGAAGATTATCTGATCCTACATGACGTTGTTTCACTGGCAGATAACGCACCCCTGCTTTCGCTGCCCGTTCAAGAAGCTTCTTCGCCTTCTCTTTATCGAAGAGGATCTCTGTTGGAGCACCGAACTTTGTGAAGACTTCGCTCACCTGTTCGATCAGCTGCATCGTTACATCTCTTGATCCAGTATATCTGGTGACATCTCCGCCTATGCAAGGGTCCAAGTTGAGCTTTCCATCGCTCATGCCGCCAGCGCCACCTATGCCAGAAAGTATGCTGCAGACATCGCATTCAGCGCATGGCATCCCTTTATTCATAGGACAGACCCTTCTGCTCACATCTGAGCCTTTTTCTATGAGAAGCACTGATAATTTAGAATTATTACAGAGTTCATATGCGGCGAATAGTCCACCAGGCCCGGCTCCGACTATTATCACATCATATTTTTTATCTGCCATGTGAACCATGAAAGACATGGATTTGGCATTTATATAAATCTTTGTACCAAAAAATTAAAAACTGTCACGATCAAGTAATATGCATAAGGTGAAATAATATGGCACTTGGCATAATAGGAATACTTGGAAAATCAAAAGAGAAAGATACTTTGGATCTCATGAAAAAACACATCGAAAAAATCGTCGAGACAAAGGACGCATATAAAGAAGCATACACTTTGTTCAAGGCAAACAAGAAGAAGAAAGCTGAGATGATGGCCAATACAGTCTCTGAGAAAGAACATGATGCTGATCTCATATGCAAGAGAATAGTCGTGAATCTATATGAAGGCGCGTTCATGCCTAATATGAGATCCAATATATACAGGACTGTAGAAGAGATAGACACTGTGGCTGATAAGATCAAGAATGCCGCGAACATGATACCCTTTCTGAAAGTCGTCAAGCTGAATAACGTGTTGAAAGATATACTTGATGAATTGGCTGAACACATATATACCTGCGTCGACCATCTTCAGGACACTTTCTCAGCATTCTTGCAAGATGATGATACTGGCTTCAAAAAACATGTCGAGACCATGAAGATCATCGAAGAGAAAGCAGACAGGGCGCAGAAACTGATGTATCAAGAGCTGTTATTCAAAAAACATGATGCCAAAACATTGCATATAGTCAGCGCATTTGGACATTTCATGGCCGCTGTGACAGATGCTGCTGACAATTCCTGTGATATCATGGAACTATTGCGTATCACGACCCAGAACTGACGCTAAAGACTTTTATGCGTTTTTAGGATGTCTGAGACAGATTCAATCAGAAATCAACCAGGTTCTTCTGTCCTTTTTTCTCTTTCACTTTCTTCCAGCTTGACCATGACTTCCTGAAGAAATCGAACTTATCCCAGTTTTTTTCCAGAAATTGCTTGGTCCTTGGGTCAGCCGGATATCCTGAACCGAATGATTCGCCAATCTGCTCTTCAAGTTTCTTCACTTCTCTATCTCGCACCACTTTCGCAAGGACCGATGCTGCGCTGACGACTGGATATGTCATATCCGCTTTATGCTCACAGACAAGATCGATCTTGCGTGAGATCAATCGTCTCACATATTCTGTGTAGGCTGGCACATTTGTGCTAGGACAGTCCAATATGGCTTTGTCGCCTGAAAGCTCATTTATTATCTGCGCGCTATGTGTGGCTTCAAGCCAATTGAGGTTGAAATTGGTTGCCTCGACCGCCCTGTCAACCTCTTCTGGACCGACCACATGTATCTTATAATCTTTGACGATCTTTTTTATCTTCTCGAACATGCTTTCTCTTACATTTGGAGACAGGAGTTTTGAATCCTTGACACCAAGAGATACCAATTTATGAATATCTTTCTCATCGATAGACACGCCGCACAAGACGATCGGACCTATGACTGGCCCTCGTCCTGCCTCATCAATACCGATTGTGACTGTCATGGCGTAGAACAGACAACGACGATATATAAATATTAGGGCGTTTTGGGCACAGTAGCATCTGTCAGTGATTGAACAATATAATGCAAACTCATGTCACGGCACTTTTGGGTGGGCGGGTGGTCTGGGAGGCATATTTTCGCTTGAATCAGGGGGGAAAGTGCCGGATCAAAAAAAAGTGAAAACAAGAAATCACTGGAGATTGATACAGTGCCGGCGTTTGGTCTTTTGGGTCTTGGACAGATAATATCTATAGCCCACACCCAAACCTCACACCCCAAACCTCACACCCCATAGCTCACACCCAAATAGACAACGCCCATATCATAGGTAACATATGACAATCAGTACGCAATGCCCACCCTAGGCCAAAACCCATAAATAGCTTTAAATATAATCCTTTATAACCGACTGACTGGAATTAATCAGGAATTAGCTTTGAGGGATTCAATATGGCTGACGATATCACAGATATATATAAGAAATGGCAGGAAAAGTGGACTAAAGACAAGATCTTCGAACCAGCTCCGGACAACAGAAAGAAATTCTTCTGCAATTTTCCATATCCATACATCAATGCATATCAGCATATCGGACATCTGTTCACTTTGATGCGTGTCGAAGCCTTCGCAAGGTACAAGCGTCTCAAGGGATTCAATGTGCTTTTCCCTCAGGGCTGGCATGCAACTGGTTCGCCTATTGTCCAGGCAGCGAAACGTGTAAAAGACAGAGAACCAAAACAGATGAAGATCATGACAGACATGGGCTTCACAGATAAAGATATATCAAAGTTTGAAGATCCATTGTACTGGATCGAGTTCTTCGCGCCGGAATTCCGTAGTGATTATCAGTCTATTGGCATGAGCGTAGACTGGCGGCGTGAGTTCCACACAACAAGCATAAATCCTCATTATGATAAGTTCATCCGATGGCAATTCGGCAAATTACACGAGAAGGGATATGTCATCAAAGGAAAGCTTCCAGTCGTATGGGACCCAAAAGAGAACATGCCTGTCGGAGACCATGATAGGATCAAAGGAGAGGGCGAGACACCGCAGGAAATGATGCTTGTCAAGCACAAGCTTAACGATGGAAAGTACCTTGTGAGTGCTACTCTTCGTCCAGACACAATCCTTGGTATCACGAATCTCTATGTCCATCCGAAGTTCGATTACCAGGAGATAGAGATAGATAAAGAGAGATGGATCATCGGAGAATACGGTGTAAAGAGATTGGTCGAGCAGGATAGGGAACTGAAAGTTATAAGCACTGTGAATGGCGCAGACCTTATCGGACAGAAGACTGAAGAATATGATGGCCATTCAGTGCTTGTGCTACCTGCGACATTCCTTGATCCAAAAGTCGGGACCGGTCTTGTCCATTCAGTGCCATCGGATTCCGCTGATGATCTTATCGCTCTATGGGATCTGCAGAAAGATGAAGCACACATGAAGAAGTATGGGCTGGACATCGAAGAAGTGCGTGCGATAAAACCTATCGCGATATTGGATACGCCTGGTTTCGGCCAAATCGCTGCAGAGACCATACTCAAGAAATACAATGTCAAGACACAGAACGAAAGAGGCAAACTTGACCAGATAAGAAAAGAATTATACAAGGCAAGCCATTATACCGCGACATTTAATGAGAAATATAAAGATCGGTTCGGGATTGATCTTCATGGAAAGAAAGTAGAAGACGGAAAAGATATAATCAAACGCGAACTTGTCAAGTCGGGCTGGGCAGACTCATTCTTCCAGCTGACTGGTGAGATCGTATCTCGGTCACTTACCGAATGCATCGTGAAGATTGTATCAGACCAATGGTTCATCGATTACGGCAACCCGGAATGGAAGAGAGATGCCCACAAGTGCCTTGATAAGATGAAGATGTTTCCTGAAAAAGCCAGACAACAATTCGATTATGTCATTGACTGGCTGCATGAATGGGCTTGCACGCGTGAAGCTGGTCTTGGGACTCTGCTTCCATGGGATGAGAAATGGTTGATAGAGAGTCTATCAGATTCTACCATCTATATGGCATATTATACAATCAGCCACATCATAAAAGAGATACCAATCGGACAGGTCGATGATGCACTGTTCGATTATATATTCATGAAGAAAGATGTCGAAGTGAAGTGTGATAAAACACTTGCTGACCAGATGCGAAAAGAATTTGGATATTGGTACCCAGTCGATTTTCGTAATTCAGGAAAGGATCTCATACAGAACCATCTGTCATTCTTCATCTTCAACCACACAGCGATATTCCCTGAAGACAAATGGCCTGTTGGGATAGGTGTCAATGGCTGGGTGATGGTCGATGGACAGAAGATGTCAAAGTCGCTTGGTAATATGATTCCTGTAAGGAAAGTTGTCAAGGAGTTCGGCCCGGATGCTTGCCGACTTACGATACTCAACGGCGGAGAAGGCATGGATGATCCTAATTGGGAGACAAGCATGGTCTCAAGTCTCCCGCAGAAGTTCTCTCAATTGCTGTCTTTTGTCAAAGAGCAATATGGAAAAGGCAGAGATGAGGAGAGTTCTATCGATGGCTGGTTCGAATCTGTGTTGAACAGATGCATACGAGACGCGACAAAGTGCATGGAAGATACCATGTTCCGAAGCGCCATAAAATTGATCTTCTTCGATCTTGGACGGATGACTAAACAATACATCAACCGTTCTGACGGGATGCCGAACAAAGATATCATGGAAAAAGCCATAGAAGCGCAGCTTGTGATGCTCTC
The DNA here is from genome assembly GCA_002762705.1 of Candidatus Woesearchaeota archaeon CG11_big_fil_rev_8_21_14_0_20_43_8. Taxonomy (GTDB): domain Archaea; phylum Nanobdellota; class Nanobdellia; order Woesearchaeales; family CG08-08-20-14; genus CG08-08-20-14. The sequence continues at coordinate 30,552 of PCVE01000124.1, forward strand.
GCCGTTCGCGCCGCACATCTGCGAAGAGGCATGGGAATCGATCGGGAAGAAAAGTTATATCTCGCTAGCGAAATGGCCAGAATATGATGAGCAGAAGATAGATGATTCTGCAGAAGCAGTCCAGGACCTTGTGCAGACAGTAAGGAGCGATATCCGTGCTGTCCTAAGCCTTGCGAAGATAGAGAGACCTGATAAGATCACCCTTTTTATCCCTTCGTCATGGAAATATGGATTTGTCGAATTGATAAAAGAGAAGATGAAAGAGACGAGAAATCCTGGCGATATCATAAAAACAGTCATGGCGACTGACATGAAGAAGCAGGGACAGACAGTCATGAAAACAATACCTAAGCTTGTGAATGACCCTTCGAAGATACCTGCTGTGGTGCTGGATCAGGAGAGAGAAATTTGTGCCCTCATGGACGCAAAGCAATCTCTTGAGAAGGAGTTTTTGTCCATACTCAACATTATTAAAGAAGAAGAGTCTAATGAACAGAAGGCAAAGCAGGCGATGCCAGGAAAACCCGCCATACTGCTATCATAGGTATCAAGATGAAAAAACATATGCTGACTGTAAGCGATATCAGAAAGGATGACACTGTGAGACAGCTCATCAAGCATGCAGATAGTTATCTGGAAAGCATAAAGTTCACAAAACATGGTGAAGTGCATGCCTCGAATGTCAGCTGGCACGCAAAAGATATACTTCTGAAACTTGGATTTGACAACAGAGAGGCAGAGCTTGCCGCGATCAGCGGATACATCCATGATGTCGGAAATTTCATCAACAGGCAGAACCATGAGATCACGGGTGCCACACTTGCCATGAAACTCCTCGACAAGTTAGGGATGGATCTGAAAGAGACGCTTGATATAGCGCAGGCGATAGGGAACCACGATGAGAAATCAGGCATCCCAGTGAGCAACATCACAGCAGCAGTCATAATCGCAGACAAATGTGATGTCCATAGATCAAGAGTCAGAAGCAAAGGGACAATACATGATGACATCCATGATAGGGTCAATTATGCAGTGAAGAAAGCGTCGCTCAAGATATTCAAGAAGAAGAAGATAATCCAGCTGGCGCTTGAGATCGATACAGCGATAGCTGCGGTCATCGATTATTTCGAGATATTCCTATCACGTATGGTCATCTGCAAGAAGGCCGCGGATTTCTTAGGATGCAAATTCGAGCTTGTGATCAATGGGAATAAGCTGGTTTGATAACCTTTTTCCAATAAAATATTTGATATCATAAAAGTGCGCTTGAGTCCAAAGGACGAACGCACATCCGTGGCTACGGCGGAAAACGTAGTTTTCTTAATATTTTTATATTAATTCAATATCCAATCACTAAAATGGTATATGACATATTCGCAGGCGGACCATCACAGCACAGAGCAAGAGAACCATACATCGATATGCTAAGAGATGCATTCCCAGACAAAGAGATATTCTCGCCATTCGATCGACCTACACAGGAAGATGGCGCATGGAAATATGATAATCTGCAGGGAATCATGGGTTCAAGAGCGATGTTGAACTGCGTCCCGTCATTCCCGTTCCCAGGCGTCATGTTCGAAGCAGGATTCTTCTATAACGCGAATTGTGAGAGACCTGGCGAGAATCTGGTCCAGCTTGTTTCTGTCATCGATCCAAAAGATCTTGAAGGTCCATCAGGAAAGAGCGTCCTCTCTGCTTACGGACAGATGGTCACCGATATGGATTCTGCGATAGAAAGATTGAATGCTTACTTCGATTCTTTGCGATGACCGGTCGCTTTCGCGACTTCTGTGTTTATCCGCAATATCTCTAGCTCGTCATTCGGGTCGATTAATTCATCATGGACTTTCTTTGCGACCGCTGTCATGACGGCCCTAAGAGAACAAGGATGATGAAAACGGTCACCAAACACTGACGGTCTTATGTATCTTGCGTATTCTTTGAATCTGTTATCAGCATGCAACTTGTAGATGAAGCTGTCTTGCATAGAATTCAAGATCGAGATGAAATCTTGATTGTGGATGTTGCCATAGCCCTCACCGACATTCGCAAGACGGCATGTCGCGATCTCGCCGTTGGCTTTTATCGTGAGATTATCCGGACGGAAGAAACCAGGGCATCGCATAAGGCTAAGACCCTTATCAATATCGAGTATCCCTTCTTTTCTATTCGCATCGTTTCCGATGTCAATACGATTAGTGATGATGTTATCATCATCAGAAAGCAGATGACCTACCATATTCTTATGTGTCGTGTGCTTTGGAAAGTCATATATCTTCTGCGCAAGACCCACAAGATGAGAATCATCAACATGGTCAGATGTAAGGAACGACAATCTGACAGTCAGACCGGATTCCTTGGCTTCATCAATACCGCCCATGATCGCATCATAAAGGCCATCTCTGCCCCTTGATCTGTCGTGGGAATCTCTATCACCATCGATGCTGAAGAGCAGATGCGTGAGACCTCGCTCTTTTAGTTCTGAAAAATATTCTTTTCTGTCTTTATACTTTTTACCGGCGGCATTGAACCCACCTTCTTCCATGCAGAACCATCCGTTTGACAGAAGCACGACATCCAGATCTCCTTGTGAAGATATATGCTCTGACAGATCAAGCCAGTTGCGACCATACTTCGATACCTCGCCGCCGATGAACAGGAATCTTTTCACTCCCATGACAACAGAGGCATCAGCCGCTTTTTTCAGCACATAGATGTCTTTCTCTGTTGTGTGTCTGACTGTCGCATTATAACACATCTCGCAGTCAAAATTACATAATGAAGTATATTCAAATATTATCCACCTGACATGCTCCAATGGATTCTGCTTGTATCTGCGTTTTATTAGGTTTTTAGTATCATACGTGCTCCTTAGAAATCCTTTTTTTATCAAGAGGGGATCGATACTTGTCTCTTCTGCGGGAAGTATTGTGTGGTTATAGACATCGATGACTCTTGATCTCTCATCTACAGGAAGGAATCTTTTAAGATCAGTGTCATGCGTGAGTTCATGCACCCATTTATGTCCATAATTCGAAAGGGAGACATTTTTCATAAAAGAGTGGAGAACAGATCAGCTTATTAGCATTTCTATTCAGATCTTATATTCATTGAACCGGCCAGGAGCATTCGCGTCATAATATCCCAGAGCTGGAATCTGCTTATTGATCTTTTTCAATCTTTTCTTCGCAGCTTTTAGTGATTTCTTATCAAGCCCTTGTGGGATATAAAGCCTGCTTGGGAAACTTCCGATATGCGGGATTATATTCTCCCAATCGATCCATAATGCATCGAATGGAAGGATACTCTTATCTGCAAATTCTTCAGGACTGTTTATATTTCGATAGATCTGTTTTATCATATTCTTGCTTTTGTCCCAGAACCCTTCTGTGGTCTCTGGCTTGCAGACTGGACATGGAATGAAACCATATAAAATCAATCTATCAAGCCCATTGTTGCCAGCAGCGAGCAACACTTCATCTATCTTTTTTGGACCACGATTACCAGCAGGACAGAAAGTATGGCCAAAAAGACCAGTCGACAGACGTGCAGACCAGAGCTTATCTTCTGGATTTTCTTTTTTATACACTGCGATCTCTCGTAGATCCATCTTCTGAAAATTATCATTATTTATCATAAAATATTCATTCATCAGTATCAGCCCCAAAAAAAATCATGTTGATATCAATTATAAATGTTATGGATCAGAGACGCAATAGTAAGAATACAACACCAAAAAGAAATAATGTTAAAGCAAGCCACAGGAGCGCAGATCTGATTTTTGGATTATTCTGCAGATATCTTTGGCTGCAATAACCAAGCAATAGCAATCCAAGACAGAACATGACCACCTGATGCCAATAATCACCTAACGGCGGAATGAAAGATGTGATAATCGCGACAGTCATCATCGCAAATGCAATTATAGTCACATTGGATCTGAGTTCTTTGAATAGCTGGTCATCTGTTTTCTTTTTCATCATTATAGAAATAGGTCAATGAATATTTAATTGTTATTATGATAAGCTAATCATTTGATATACACAAAAAATCATATTCAAACCATAAAAAGAAGATAAAACTTGATGATAAAAGAATCAAATAAAAAAATAAGAGAATAAACAAAGCCTTCTTTAGCTTCTCCAGATAATGATCAACGCCTGTGCTTCTGGAAACAGTCTCTGCAGTACACTGGCTTGCCTTCTGTTGGCTTGAAAGGGACTTCGCATTCTTTATTGCATTCTGCGCAGATAGCTTTATGCATTTCCCTTGGGCCACTGTTGAAACCGCCGCCACGACCGCCACCGAAACCGCCACTATGGCCGCCATCACGACCGCCACTTCTATTGTTGAAACCGCCACGGTTTCCACGCCTGTCATTATCTTCTCTCATTTTCGCTCCTCGTTAATTTCTATTAACAATGTGCCAATCTAAAAAACACATGCAACCGAATCGTTGCGTGGTCCAAAAGACCGTCACGCCATTAAGTATTAATCGTTACTACTTAAAACTTTTGCTGCGCCGACTGTGATACAGCCACTTTGAACGCTCTTTATCCCGTCTGGCACAACATGAACTGGTTTTTATGCGCCGGCCGGGATTCGAACCCGAATCAAAGGCTCACTTCACCATGCATAGGTTTGGAAGGCCTCTATCCTAGCCATTAGACTACCGGCGCGTTCATCTGAGGATAATTCTGTCCCTTTAAATAGATTGCGATTGAGCATACTAGAAAACCCATCAAATCCCGGCTATGACGTCCATCTCTACCCTGGCATCCATAGGCAACCGGGCGACCTGGACCGTCGATCTTGCGGGTCTTTCTGTGAAATAATCACCAAATATCTCATTGACCCTTGGAAAATCAGCCATATCGACAAGATATACAGTCACTTTGATGACTTTTTCCAATGAAGTGCCGGCGGCTTCGAGCACTGCCTTGAGATTCTCAAGCACCTGTACGGTCTGAGTCTCGATATCATCTCCGACAAGCTTTCCTGTCTTTGGATCAAGGGATATCTGGCCGGACGTGAACACAAAAGCACCAGTCTTCTTCGCTTGAGAATAAGGGCCGATCGCCTGCGGTGCATCTAATGTATCGATTGTTTCCAGATCAATCACCTTTGATATAGTTCTTGACATATCCAATCACTTCATCCCTTGCAGCTGCGATGAAACTCATCGTTCCGGCAAGCGCATGGCCGCCGCCGCCACACATCGCATGCGGAAGATCTTTCTTCACAGACCTTATTATATCATTCACATCAAAGCCTTTGCTTCCGATCTTGAAATCTACGCTCCCTCGGAATGTCATCATTGTGTCAGCGACACCCAATACGACAATCTCTTTGCCTTTGAATCTCTTTTCCAAGAGATCGAATGATAATCTAGCCATCTTCGAAGAGCTGAAATAGTCACCACGCATGGTCGTGTCTGACACATTGATCGTCCCAATGACAGAATTATCTGATTCATCTATAGAAAGATATTTCTCAGCGACAGGTATATTCATGTCCCATGTCTCTTCTACTCTTTCAAGCATCACATTGACAAATTCCTTCTGACGCTTCTTATCTGTGCAAAGGATCATATCGATGAATTCGCGCGCTTCAAAGAAACTGACATAATATGCATCATAATCAAAACAGCGAACAAGTTTCACCAAAAAATCAAGGTCATAACCATCCTTCACTGCAATGGCGATATATTCGTCTTTCAATGATTTATCAGCATGATCCGCGATTCCAGCCAAAGCGCCTAGATGGTCGATGAAATCTACTTCCGGATTCAGCATCTTTCCTAGCTCAAGACCTAACATGCCAGCACAGGGAGTCGATCCATACCCGATCAATTGCGGGTTTATGTGCGCATCAAGAAAGTAATCGACTTTAGCCCCACCATCGACAATCGGACCAGGATTATGATGATCGACCACGACAACTTTGGCTCCGAACAGCTTGGCCTTCTTGATCGAAAGGAGATTCTCTTCTGAACTACCAAGATCCATCAATATAATCAATGGTGCGGGTCTTGAGAATCTTCCAGAATCAGTCAGAAAAAAAGCCACATCTTTTGTTGCATCGGAATAATCATAGAACGGTGTCCGCGACGGAGATCTTTTGAAATACTGCCATGCAGCCTTGTCAGATCCACGCCTGTTCGCGATGAGGGGCAATATGGCACGTTCGATTGAGAGCGCTGCACAGTAGCCATCGCAATCTGCATGATGCCTGATCAGGATAGGCCTCCCATCTATGATCGCTTTGTTTATTGTCTTTGCGACAGACACAAATCTTGAGCGCAAGCCTTCATATATCTCTGATTTGACCAAAAAAGAATCCCCTTGAGGCTGAGATTGCTGGTCTTGGTTCTTTTCTATCAGCTTCGATGCTGCTGATTTGTTCTTATCATCAAGCTTTGAATACGAATCCAAGATACATTCCAAATCTCCATCTCTTACAGTCACCCTTATCTCTGCAGATATCAGATCACCTTCGAGGATCTCAGGATAAGCCCTTTTGCCGCGTTCTTTTGAGAATTTCACTGATTTTATTCCGGCAGTGCCATCATTCAATGTGAAGATAGTGGGGCCAGTGGATTGAAAGATAGAATCCACTTTACATAATATCTCAAAACGTTTTCCAACATCCTCTCGTTTCAAATCTGCGAGCTTTTTCATAGTATGATATGATTGGATGTGATTATTTAAATCTATTGAACAATCAATGAAAAAGAAATTCATTCACAAAAGAAAAAAATCGTTTGATTAATGGGACATACAGCACCACTTTATCCTGGCACATGCGATCCACACATGCACTGCTCAGGCATTCAAAACCATCTTGGCATGATTCACCATTGTTTTTTTGATTGATGATATCTTTGATATTGCTGCAATATGATTTCACACCGATCTGATCTATCCTCTGACCGATAGAATAACAATGCCCATCTATGTCTTCGCATCCGCTGCATTTTGTCTCAACAACCTGTTCTGGTTGCGCTGCCGGTTGTTCGATAGACACAGACGTTGTCTCCTTTATTTCTTGCTTGACTGGTTCTGTCGTCTTTGTCTCAGGAACTTTTACAATGGGATCACTTTTATCGACTACCGGGGCTTTGGTCTCTTCTTCAATGATCGTCGGGGATGACCTGCACCCAGAAGAAGAAGAGTCACAGCCATATTCACATTTCTCATATATCCATTTATTATTCACGCATTTTGTGGTATAATCACCATAACATAAAGTTTTATCTGAACTGCACATCACAGCAGTCTCTACTTCTTCGCATGCCCCATTCTTGCATTCTCCGTTGCATTGAAATATCTTGTATATCGCTTTTCCATTCTCACAGATTGCTTCTGAGACTTTATTATGACTTTCACATACATCTTTTAGGGTACGTCCATCCTCATCCACAACAGTGGTCTGTATAGACAGGTTCTTTGAATCGGGATCCACACAAGTCGGCTCTTCGGCTATGATGCATCTTCCATCGATACATTTGTAATCACATCGCTTGTATTTCTCAGAGCCGATATTTTTTCTGCATACTCTCTCAAGCAACATCTCTCTTGGCTGGCATTCATCATAGAACTGTTTTCCCCATTCGTCTATTATATATGATTTTGTGAAGAAATCCTCACCATCCATATCGACGCAAGCGATCGGTTCGACAACTGGGGCATCTACACATTTCCCTTCTATGCATTTATAATCGCAATAGAATCTTTTCTCAGATACATACGCGCCTTCGCATCCCATTTCTACAAGCGTATGGTAATCAGCGCAATAATCATTATGCGTCGTGCCATTGACATCAGTGACATAAGAAGCAAGACCATAATTGGATCCATCATTATCTGTGCATGTCGCACTTACAGAAA
>PCVE01000124.1:38463-50289 GCA_002762705.1 Candidatus Woesearchaeota archaeon CG11_big_fil_rev_8_21_14_0_20_43_8
CACCGTTTAATCATATGAAAAGGAAAAAGTGGCTCCCCTCGGGATATTTTGGGAGGGGTGGTTTCTTTTTAGAAGAAATCTATGGGGAGCCATTGGATCATGATGGTAGTGAATCTCTTACCTCCTGAACCCACATAAGTCCGACTTTTAGCATGTTTTTGTTGAAACGATCCGACAGCTTATAGACCTTCTTGTAAAGGTCGTAGTCAATCATTCCCATGCTTTTCATCGGTGTGAGTATACGATCGTAAAATTGTCTTTTATTATATGATATCTTTTCTGTCTGTTTTCTTTTGATGGGTCCTTCATCTTCAATCTCGAAAATCGTTCCATCATGCACGCGTGTCGCAAAAAGGGACATCTCTGTCTTTCCAAGCACGCCACCATGCCCTTTTAAGGTATCTATGAGCATTTTCCCTACTTTTGTCTGTTGCTCTGTGGCAAATATAACCTCAAATATGTCATCGCTTAGGTTATACATGTCAAAAAGGATTACCATCCTAACTGTTTAACTGCGTTAACTTGTATTTAAATGTTACGTTTTAGTATACTGGAATAGGTTTTGCGCTTATTTAACCGTTTTTTCTATACTAGAGTACTATTTTCGATTATGCGGATTTTCTTTTTTCCGGAATCACCGAATTATATAGAACATTTATATACTGGAGAATATATTATAATCTGTTTAGGGGTAAAACATGGCACAACGTCATAGGCAAAGCCAAAAACATAGAATCGCAGTATTCAAATTTGGATCATTTGTCGCAGCTTTGCTCTTGATCATATTTCTGTTTTTAGCATCAAAAGACAAACTGATATCTAATGAGATAATAGGTTGCTGGAAAGATACTATAGGTGGTGAGATCTCGAATAGTATCGTGATCACCACAGATGGTGTCAATGAAGCAATGACCACCAATACAAAGATAATAAGCAATGTGAATTGCAGCGTCATGTTTCCGGATTCAGAATGTGTCAAATATTCTGAAAAGACAAGCGAGAATGGTATATTTATAGGAGAAGAAGTGCGTGTCGGACCAAAAAAATATCTTGGCAGTTATATGATGATAGGAGAAGAGCTTCTTTATATCGACGAGATAAAAGATCACTTGCAAGCAGTATGTGAAAGCGGAAAAGATATCGGATTGATGATAAAAGACAGGGAATTCACATTGCATAAAATCAAGAAAAAAGATTATATCATAAATGGAAACAAAGTAAAATGTTGTCAAGTCCGTCTTACAGATAATGAAAATAATGTGGCTGATTTCTGCGTATCACAAGAACAATGCCATACAATGCTTGAGATCACACAAAAAGAAGGAAACAGAAAGCTGCAGAGCAAGGTGATCGATTACAGATTAGGGACTAGTTCTTGAAGAATTTTCCAATCTCTTTTATATAATCCATAGATATCTTGACGTCCCAGTCGATTGGGAAACACTTGAAATAATTATCCCAGACATAACGATGGTCTATGAACAGGATCGCGCCCCTGTCAGTGCCGCTCCTTATGCATCTTCCAGCAGCCTGCATCACTTTATTCAACGCAGGAAAAATATATCCGTAATCCCACCCGCGTTGGAATCTCATATCATAATACTTTATCAATTCCTTGGTCTCAAGATTCGGCTGATTCAAAGGAAGCCCGACAACAGCCACACATTTAAGATAATCACCTGGAAGATCAATCCCTTCTCCAAATGAACCGGATGCGACAGCCAATAATACTGCACCGATCTTATGATATTCCTTGAAACGATCCAATAGATCTTTCTTTTCCTCATTTCCAAGACCTGATTCTTCAAGGAATATAGTCTTCTTTGACAATGTACTGAAGAAATTGTACACATCGTCTCTCAATCTATAACTTGGGAAAAATATCGCGCAATTGCCAGGGACTGCATCTGTCGCTTCAGCGCATATCTTCGCGATCTCTTTGTATTGCGATTCAGATCTTGAAGAGAATTTCGTGCTGGTCTTCGGGATCACCAAATTCAGCCGATTGTCCTGTGGAAACGGGCTTTTGTATTTTTTCAGGATGGTCCTCTCGGTGTCGAATCCCAATATATCACGATACATGATTGTGGGAGTCAATGTCCCTGACATCAGGATTGAAGAATATGACCCTTCAAAGACTTCCTTGCTAACTATCGATGGATCAAGACATCTATTTTGAAGTATGACAGATGGACTTGATTTTTGGTTCTTGACTTCTATGAACCGCAGGAAACCTTTCTCTTCATGCAACCATTCTTCAAGGAATGTTGCTATAGAACCGACAAAAGACTGTCTCTGCGTCTCACGGATAGCATCACCTACGGCCTTGAGATCATCTACAATATCGCTGTATCCTTTGATGTCTTCTACACGCTTCATAAAATTATCCCGTCCAATGATCTTCTGGTCCTTGACACCATTTGATAGGTCATTTAGGATATCCTGAAGAGAGACAAGAGTCTCGATAGTATCGAAATATTTGAGTTTCTTCGCCTCTTTTATCGCGGATTTCAGCATATTGCTCGAAAGCCTCGCAGTCATTATTTCTCTCAACCTGGCAGGCACATTGTGCCCTTCATCGATTATCAGGATAGATTCTTCAAGATTCTTTGTCGATCTTAGAAAAAAACCATCTCTGATCCTTTTATTGAAGATGTAATTATAATCACAGATTATGATATCAGCATCCTTTGCCATCTGGTTAGTTATCTCATATGGACAAAGATCATTTTCTTTGCAGATCTTTATCACATCATCGCATGCGAGGATATTCTTGTCTCTTATGTATTTGATGACTTCACTCGCTTTCTCTGTCATCGCTGTCCCTTTCTTTGTCTTCTTGAAGAACTCACACGCATTTGTCTCTTTGAGTCTCTTGCAATAGTCTGCGAATTCACCAGAATATAGCAACTGTATGCCTGGCACTAGACACATCCATTTCTTTCCTATTATGTCGATAGCTTTTATCTTGACTTTATGCCTTTCAGTTATGGCTTTTATCGTCTCTATAGCGATATGATGCTGAGTATGACGTGATGTCAGGAAGAACACAGTAAGATTGTTATCGAGTGCATGAGTAAGAGCAGGAGCTATCGTCGCAGCTGTCTTTCCAAGACCGGTCGGTGCATGAGCGATCAGGTGCTTCTTTGATTTCAGTGCTTCATCTATATCAACCATGAAGTCAGACTGGATCTCCCTTATTTCATCATATGGAAACAGATTCAAGATAAACCCCTTAACCTCTGAATTGAAGCACGTTATATAAATCTAATGTCAACGATATTTTCACTCCGGAAATAGCACCAAAAAAGGTTTTTACCACCAATAAATAGTAAACTTTAAATAGCCAGGAATCATACATAAATCATGAAAAATGAAATCACTAAGCTAATAGCAGGTGCTGTCGCTTCTATCATGTTATCTTGCGCTCCAATGCATGAAACAAGAATAGAGAATAATATAAATCAAATACATGATAAAGCAAAATCCACGCAAAAATTTAAGACTCCTGAAAAGCTATTTAATTGGCTCATAAAAAATATCAAGTACACATCCGACAAGACACTTTATGGCACAGATCATTGGGCATCTTTAAAGCAGACATTAAAGTCGCATAAAGGTGATTGTGATGATTTTGCTATAGCAGCTGCAGCGAAGCGATGTGATGGTAAAAATAATGCAATTTTTTTGGGTTTATACAAAACATATAATGACATTGCGCTTGGAAAAAATTATGATTCCGGACATGCAGCTTACATCTTTAGGCAAGACAATAAATTGGGTGTTATCGATAATAATGGTTTCTTAAATGCTTCGTATGACAATCTTGAAAAACTTGTGAATACAATGAATAAGATGCGAAACGAAAAGGATCGTTATCATAATTATACAATATATGAACTTGCATGTAAAGATGCCCTTGATGGAAATGGCAACCTAAAAAATATCGTAGCAGTAAAGGAGGGTAAATCATTTTTCACACCAGAGATGATTAATTTTTTGCGATTCAATCATTTCCCCAATAGAGTGCAAAGATACTTATCTGATCTTCAGAACACGGAAAATCCTAGAAAAGATGATTTCTTTGACACATTTATCAGGGTCTTCTATTCAAAAACAGCAAGCAAATCCGATGCAGCAATAGCTGCTGCTGTCATGATGAATGATGGTTCTTACCCGATAAGGATAGCCGTCTTTCCTAAAAAGACATTTGCAAACGCAGCATATATATTTGAAGAGAATGGAAAATTTGGCTCAGTCAGTAAAGATAGAGAATTTTTCAGGCCTGCAGAATACAATTCTGTAGATGAATTGATCGACACTTTTGAACTGGATCATAATCCAAAAAAGATAATAAGCAATAGGGAAGACTTGAACCTCCCACCATATCCTTCGTTCTGACTTATGTTTTTTATTATATTTGATATATGATTGATAGCAAGATTTTTATGAAGAATTTCCATCACATATAGATATGAAGCGGATTATATTATTTATTATCTTTATTGTATCATTCTTTTGTGGATGCTCAGCAAAGGAAGTCACATTCGGTGTAATTGCAGACATCCATCTTGAAGAAAATCATGTCTTTGATAGCTTGGTGTCAAAGCTATCTGAAGAAGACCTTGATTTCATAGTCGTGCTAGGTGACATGTGCACAGATGCAAGGCTTAGGAACAGCACCGATAATGTCGACGACCAAACAGAGATATATGATTCCCTTTCTACCTTGTCTTCTCTTAGCATACCTGTATATGTGATTCCTGGAAACCATGAAGAGACGCTACCATATTACCACGCGCTTAGGGATCTATATGCACAGAATAGTTCCATCATCGATCTATCACCTCTTGGATATTTTGAATTCTTTGGATTTGGTTTCGCCGCTCTTGGTGGATATCATGATGTCAGATATGCTCCCGGATATGATTTCATATATGGAAAGAACAAGCTTGCTACACTTTCAGATATGCTTCATGGAAAGAAAGACATCGTCCTGTTCACGCATGGCCCGCCATTGACAGAAGGCTCAGATGGGATAGATTATGTGCCTGGTATCGGCAATGTAAGTGATAGACAGCTCAATACTTTCATGGAAGAGAACAATATCGCATTCTCGATATCGGGACATATCCATGAATCCGGACAGGATGCAGTAGACAACAAGAATGATATAGTCCCCGAAGATACATGGTCTGAAAGCATGCTGCTAAATGCTGGCGCCGCTATCGATGGCAAGGCAAGTATCGTGACATTAAGAGAAGGAAAGATGAAATATCGGAGTGTTTTGGTGAGATGAGATTAGATGAGAGAGTATGGGCTTTTGTCAGCAAAGTGCCAGAAGGCAAAGTGACCACATATGGTGAGATCGCTAAAGCGCTTGGGACAAAAGCATTCAGGGCGATAGGTGGCGCGCTATCCCGCAATCCTACTCCGATTGTTGTTCCTTGCCATCGTGTCGTCAAGAGCAATGGTGGTATAGGTGGTTTCTTTGGCAAGAAAAGACTTATCTCAAAGAAGAGAGAACTGCTCGAAAAGGAAGGAATACGATTCAAAGAGAGGTCTGATGGATTATACGTGGATGATTTCAAGAGAATGCTCTTCAGATTTTAGATTATTGTTCTTATGATTGTGTTGATTATTTAATATTCGCATCTTGAAATCGATTTCTATCTGACCAGAAAAACACAATAAACAGCACTACCATAGATTTTAAATACATCTTAAGCCAAGGAAAATATATGTTCGAACTAAGAATCCATGGAAGAGGCGGACAAGGTGCGGTAGTCGCATCGAAGATACTTGCGAACGCAATGTTCCTTGAAGGAAAATATGTGCAGTCTTTTCCAATGTTCGGTGTAGAAAGAAGAGGCGCGCCAGTGCAGGCATTCCTACGCGCAGACGACAAGCCGATCAGGATACGATGTCAGGTGTATACTCCAAATCATATCATAGTGCTTGATCCAACTTTGATAAATGTGGTCGACGTGACAAAAGGTCTCAAGAAAAGCGGGTGGATCATAATCAATTCTTCGCATGATGCATCTGATTTCAAATTCAAAGGATATAAGGTAGCCACGATAGACGCGAACAAGATAGCGGTCTCTTTAGGACTTGGAAGCAAGACAGCACCAATCGTGAACACAGCGATACTCGGAGCATTCTCAAAGATCACTGGATTGATCTCGATAGAATCGATCCTGAAATCTGTCTCTGAAGAAGTCCCGATAAAAGTGCAGTTGAACAAGCAAGCAGTGCAAGAAGCTTATGATCAGGTAAGACAATGAGCAGAAAACCGATAACTTTCAGGACAGAAAAAGAGATGCCCATTATGGTCGTGTCATCTGGCACGACTGAAGTGAACAAGACAGGAAGCTGGCGATATCTAAGACCTGTCTATCAAGAGAAAGATGCTTCGTGCTCTGGTTTTTGCCTGTCAGGAAATGATGTGCGGGAATTTGTCACGCTTGTATCGAAGAACAAGATGAAAGAGGCATGGCATTCTATCATGAAGACAAACCCATTCCCTGCTGTGAGTGGGAGGATCTGTCCGCATCCATGCAAGAGCAACTGCAACAGGCGGGCTGTCGATGCGTCTATAAGGATAAATGATATCGAAGCAAAGATAGGTGATTTTGGGATCAGTAACAGATTTACACCTAAGGTCAAGAAAGGGAAGATGAAAGCCCTTGTCATGGGCAGCGGCCCAATTGGATTATCATGTGCATATCATCTCATGCGGCTTGGATACAGTGCTACTGTTTTTGAGAGCGGAAAAATAATCTGCGGCAGTCTAAGGACCGAGATGACGAAACACAAAGTGAAAGAGAAGATACTTGATGATGAATTAAAAGCATTGAAAAGAGCGGGGTTGGACATCAAGACAAACGTCAGACTAAAAGAGATCGATGGTTATGATGTGGTCTTTGTCGAACCAGGCGAAACGTTCGATAAGATAAGATCAGCGAAAGTCATCGCAGGTATCTCGTATGATACACATGGGAAATTCATTGGGAAAAATGATCTGCCAAAAGCTGTCCTTCCGACGCAGGCGATAAAAGCCGGCCGTATCTTGGCAGATATGATCGACAACAGACTTAAGAACAGAAGAATCACTGCAAAGAAAGTCGCCATCGTGAAGTTTGATATGATCAATAAGGATTATTTCGAGCAGATGGGTGAACATAAAGATCTTGTCAAAGATGCTTCCCGCTGTCTTTCATGCGGCAAGTGCATAAAGTGCGACAACTGCCTGATATTCTGTCCAGATTGCTGCATCAAAAAAACAGAAAAAGGGTATAAAGTGGATTATGATTATTGCAAGGGCTGCGGAATATGCGCTGAAGAATGCCCACGGGGCATAATCAGCCTTGAAGAGGAGGGTACATGATGAAAAAAGTCATGATGGGCAACCATGCTGTATCATACGGCGCAGCCCTTTGCCGGGTGCAAGTGATAGCTGCATACCCGATCACGCCGCAGACACAGATAGTCGAGAAATTATCAGAGATGTGCGGCTCAGGATTCTTGAAATCAAATTTCATAAAAGTCGAATCCGAGCATAGCGCGCTTGCTGCTGTGATGGGCGCAAGCGCGGCAGGTGCCCGTGCTTTCACAGCGACATCCGCCCAGGGTCTAGCGCTCATGCATGAGATAATCCATTGGGTCGCTGGAGCGAGGCTCCCTATTGTCATGGTGAATGTCAATCGCGCCATGGCGCCGCCATGGTCTGTGTGGACAGACCAGAATGACAGCCTGTCACAGCGCGATACCGGCTGGATGCAAATATATTGTGAGAGCAATCAGGAAGTCATCGATACAGTAATATTGGCATACAAGATCGCAGAGAAAGTGCAGATGCCATGCATGGTGATTCTCGATGCGTTCGTGCTTTCTCATACTTCCGAGATCGTCGACATACCAAAGCAGAGGAATGTCGATCTTTATCTGCCGCCATACAAGCCGAAGATGAAACTTGATATAAACAATCCAAAGGCATTCGGTGCATTGGTCACTCCTGAATATTATATGGAATTTCGTTATAAAATGCAAAAAGCGATGGACAAAGCAATTGATGTCGCTGCATCTGCTCATGCTGATTTCGCGAAGACTTTCGGCAGAAGATATGATGTCATCGAAGAATATATGACAAAAGATGCCGAGACTGTCATTGTCACATCAGGTACCATCACAAGCACGGCACGTGTTGTCATAGATGAGCTCCGCGAAAAAGGCGAGAAGATTGGCCTTCTTAAGATGCGGTTCTTCAGACCATTCCCAAAAGAAGCTGTCATCAAGGCGTTGACTGGAAAGAAGAAAGTAATCGTGCTTGACAGGAATATCTCATTTGGCCACCATGGTATATTTTTTCAGGAGATAAAGTCAGTTATGTATGGCAAAAAAGACGCTCCAGAGATCTCGGGCGTCATCCTCGGGCTTGGCGGAAGAGATGTGACACCTGATGTTATAAAGGATGCGATCTCTGAAGGCAAGAGAAACAGGACAGAAGATATCGTATGGATCGGTGTTAAAAAGTGAAGCAGATAAATGATTTTTCAAGGATAACAAAAGACGAGCTTCTATGTTCAGGTCACTTGGCGTGCCCGGGCTGCGGTGGTTCGCTTGCCATGAAACTAGTTTTGAAAGCGCTTGGAAAAAAGACCATGGTCGTGCTCCCTGCATGCTGCTGGTCTGTCATAGCTGGTCCGTTCCCATATTCTTCACTTAAAGTCCCATTGTTTCATACCGCATTCGAGACAGCCGCGTCTGTCGCGAGCGGTGTCCGTTCCTCATTGAATGCTCAAGGAAAAGACGATATCAATGTCCTTGCCTGGGCTGGTGATGGCGGTACATTCGATATCGGTCTGCAGGCTCTTTCTGGCGCTGCGGAAAGGAATGAGGATATCATCTATATCTGCTATGACAACGAAGCATACATGAACACAGGCATCCAGCGGTCATCTGCGACACCATGGGGAGCATGGACGACAACGACTCCTATATCTCATCCAAAAGACCGTCCGAAGAAAGACATAATGGACATAATGGCGGCGCATAAGATCCCTTATTGCGCTAACGCATCGGTCGCGTTTCCAGAAGATCTTATCAGAAAGGTGAAGAAAGCCGCATCTATCAAAGGAATGAAATTCATCCATATAATCGCTCCCTGCACCGCTGGCTGGAAGGAACCAAGCAACATCACAATTAAGGTCGCCCGAGAAGCGGTCGCGGCACGTGTATTCCCGTTATTTGAAATCGAACATGGCACGGATTATATAATCAATGAGATGCCTGCAAAGATCCCTATCGACAAGTATCTTTCTATGCAAGCCAGGTTCAGACATCTAAAGCCCATATATATAAAATATATCCAGAAACTTATCGACTACGAATGGGGACTTTTGGGAGTCAAAGCAAAAAACGAGATGGACAATGTCTATAGAAAGATATTCGACCCTAAACATCATGTCGACAAGAAACATGTCAAGCTTGAACGGGATTTCGAGCATAATGGTTAATCTTTGTCATCATACGGCAGATGGCTTCCACAGATGTGTTCTGCTATCTCATACTCGCCATTTCTTTCTGCTTCTGCAATTGCTGTCTTGATCCTCATGAATTTATTCAATTTGTCGACTGCGTCAAATCCAGAATATATCCTGGACAGATCATCTGTTTTCTGTTCCAATAAGCTGCGGGCAGAGTCAGTTGTCAACTCTCTTTTGCAGATAGCGAACTTGTAGTCTGCTGGATCACTGCCCATCTGAAACACATAGGCTTTACCTATATGCGGTCTGCCTTCTGGATCAGGAAGAAAATAGAGATTCCCATCCAATAACTGGAATTGATAGAGCTTAAGGACAAGTTCTGTGCTGGTTCGAAGAATATCCTTTGTTGTTTCAAGAATGTCTTTTATCCGATCATTGATATTGTCGTCTGCCATGCATGAAGTAATAATCTGAGAATATAAAAAATTGATGTATGGACTCTAGCATTTCGCGTTTTTCCACAAGAATTCAAAATACTGCCTGTACGCATCGGCTATTGCCGCATTATCAATCACGATTGTCTGCACGGTCTTGCCTTGATAGACTGTCAGAGCGACAAGTGAACCGCAAACTGATGTGGATACCGGCTGGTCGAGCTCTTTTGGCAGATAGCGGCTTTTTGTATATGGCAATCGGTTTGTGGTCTCTATCCTGGCCTTGGCATCATGGTTGAAAAGATGCCAGAGTTTGAGTTTCTGTTTTGCCCGCTTCTTATGATATTGGTCGAAGAAATCACCCATCAATTCTACAGCATTGTTCGGCACGCCATATACCACCCGTTCTTTACCAATAACCAAAAACTCATTTAATAAGTTCCGCCAGCCATTGACTCCTTCGATCATGCGCATCTGAGTCGTCATGATAGAGGTGGATCTCATAAGCTTCATCTGCGCGACCGCGTTCTCCAGGGCTTTTTGTTTCAATTTGGATTCTTCAAGGATATGGTCAGGTGATGATGCTATGAACATCTTTGAGCTCTTCCCTTGCGTCTCGCTGACAAACCCTTTGGCTTTCAATCGTTCGATAGCCTGATATGTGTTGGCACGATAGTTACCGGTCGTTTTCGCCACTTTCCCAGCAGAGACCGGGCCGTCTGCTAGTATCGATAGATAAGTAGAAACTTCAATTGGCGTGAAACCGGCATCGATGAGACATTGTTTTATGTCGTCCATCAGTTGGAATAAGTACCAGCATTATTAATACTTTTCTAAAGTGTAGTAATTGAAACTACAACAGATACATATATAACCTGGTAACATATTAAGACACATGATGACACTTGCAGAAAAGATAGAAAGATTAGCGAACAGAGAGCTCAGATATGTATCGTGCGATATGCATCTTGATCTTAACGGAAAGTTCCTTGAGCTGCCGATACAAGTCGGAGATGACATAGTGGAAGGCGTGTTATGCAACAGGTATCAGGGAAATGGATACTTGGTAGCTGCATCCCCTCAAGTAGGATGCCCTGTCGGCTGCAAGTTCTGCGATATGTCTGACATCGGCTATCATGGCAATCTTTCTGGTGAGATTATATTGGAGCAAGTCGCGCTTGTACTGAACAGAGCGAGACGGTTTGGATATGAGATAACAAAAAAGCCGCTCAAGATCAGTTTTGTCAAGGGAGGAGAAGGATTATTGAACCGAGAATTTCCGCATGGACTAGAACTCATAGCAGAGAATCTTCCGGTGCCGATGAAGGTATCGACGACATTTCCTGATAGCAAAGTGGCGCATGAGGTATATGGCAGAATCGAAAAGTTCACATCAGGATATTGTGAGACTGTGCAGATGCAGATATCACTCATATCTACTGATAAAGGATATAGGCAAGGAATGACACGCATGCCATTGATTTCATTTGATGGGCTAAGAGAATATGCAGAAAGCTGGCAGAAGAATGTCAAGAACCCAAGGAAATTCACTCTTTCATTCACATTGAACGAAAAAACACCATGTAATCCAGAAGAAATCTATGATAAACTTCCACCAGAACTCTTCGCAGTAAGAATTAGAAACTGGCTTCCGACAATTCCAGGATTAAAGGAAGGATTGTTGAAACCAGAGGAAAAGACTGCGATTGATATCGCAAACAGATTCAGAGATTTTGGATACACACTGATCCCTGGAAAACCTGGCGCGACCGAAAGCAAGTTTAATCTAGCTGCGGGCCATATAATCAAGATGTATAAGGGACTTATGAAAAGATAATGCGGTAAATATTGATTTTTTTCTCAAACATTTTATAATCTTGCATTTCCACTCGTCTATTGACGAG
>PCVE01000051.1 GCA_002762705.1 Candidatus Woesearchaeota archaeon CG11_big_fil_rev_8_21_14_0_20_43_8
ACGTCTTAACAACTATTTTACCGTCGAGAGATGCTTATATTTTTTATTGTATTCTAGAAGAGGGTTTCACATTAGCCCTTTAAGAGACAAAGTACATAAAGAACTGGATAATAATCTACAGCCAGGAAAAGCTGCCAAAAAAGCAAAGGAGATACTCACAACACTTGATAATATTCTAAAAGAAGAATAAAAAAACCAAAGAATCATTCCATCTTGCCGATCTTGAACATCTTGGTGCTGCACTTTGGGCATTTGCCTATAACGCAGTCACGGCCGTTCTTCATCTTGCTTGCTTTTGCGTCTGACATCTGCTGCTTCTCTTTGCACTTCATGCAATATGCTTCTACCATCATAATCAACCTCGTTAAGCCTTTATACAAGCCTTAAAATAATTCGCTTTTATAAATTATACCCAAAAAACAGCTATCAAATGCCGAATTATCCCCCTCTGGCTCCAATCGTCAAAACCTTTATAAAACTACCAAATACCCAATTGGAAGCATGGAGGGCGTGGATTCAGACAATCTGACACCTGCGATGAAGCAGTTTGTCGAGATAAAGACGCAGCATCCAGATTGCATCCTCTTGTTCCGTATGGGGGATTTCTACGAAACATTCTATAAAGACGCTGAGACAGTAGCAGAAGAACTACAGATCACATTAACAGCAAGAGGCAAGGGTGCATCAAGAGCCCCATTAGCTGGCATCCCATACCATGCATTGGACACATATCTTCCAAAACTCGTCACTAAAGGCTACAAAGTCGCGATCGTCGAGCAGCTAGAAGATCCAAAGAAAGCTAAAGGCCTTGTAAAAAGAGGACTAGTCAGGATAGTGACACCTGGAACAGTATTGGAATCCAGTATCCTTGACCAGAGGTCAAACAATTATATCATGTCGATATACACAGAACAGAACAAATTTGGGATAGCTGTCTGCGATGTTTCAACCGGAGAATTCATGACAACAGAAGTGTCAGACCATCAGAAGCTCCAAAGCGAGATGGTGCGATTCCGTCCGGCAGAGTTGATCATCCAAAAATCCATGAAAGGAAGAGATATGATAACAAAAAACACAAACACATTCATTAATTATCATGATGACCACAATTTCTCATTTAGGAATTCATACAAAGCGTTGGTGACTCACTTCGACACACTATCGCTCGAGGGATATGGTATCGAGAACCGTGCACTCGCTATCGCCGCATCAGGCGCGCTTCTTAATTATCTCCAGGAGACGCAGAGGACAGATCTCTCACAGATAACGACAATCAAGCGATACCGCACGGAGAACTACATGGTCCTTGATTCATCGACCGTGAGAAACCTCGAACTTATGCAGAACATAATGGATGGCTCTTCGAGAGGTTCATTACTTGAAGTCATAGATGCGACGATAACTCCGATGGGTGCAAGGCTTCTTAGGACCTGGCTTCTTCGGCCACTGATTGACCCAGAGATAATAAACAGAAGACTTAACGCAGTCGGATTCTTCAAATCACACACAGCCCACAAAGAACAGGCAAGAAGAATACTCAAGCAGATCTATGATCTGGAAAGATTGGTCGGGCGGATATCTTATGGGAGCGCAAACGCAAGGGACCTTCTCTCATTACGGCAATCATTAGAGATGATCCCAAGATTAAAAGAATCCCTAAGAGACACAACAGACCCGCTCATAAAAAAATCACTTGCATTCGCTGAACTGCAACCCATTGTCGGTCTGATCGCTCGCTCGATCAAAGAGGATGCGCCTGCGATACTTCGTAATGGAAATATCATCCAGCAAGGCTATAACCAGGAACTGGATGAATTAAGAAAGATCGCGCATGGCGGAAAAGACTGGGTGATAGAGCTCGAAGAGAAAGAGAAACAGAAGACCGGCATAAAATCCATGAAGGTGCGGTTCAACAAAGTGTTCGGTTATTTTATAGAGATCAGCAAATCAAATCTCCACCTTGTCCCTGAGAACTATATCCGAAAACAGACCACTGTGAATGGCGAACGATACATAACTGAAGAGCTAAAAGAGAAAGAGTCATTGATCCTCGGCGCAGAAGAGAAGATACTCGCGCTTGAGTTCGACATATTCCAGTCGATAATCAAAGAGATCTCTAAATACATTGTCGATATACAAGAGACGGCGAAGAACATAGCCATGATCGACTGTCTGTCTTCCTTGGCAAAAGTAGCGGCAGACAACGATTACTGCAAGCCTGACGTGAACGAAAAATATGATTTCGATGTGAAAGATGGCAGGCATCCAGTGGTCGAGAAAGTGGTGACTGACCAGTTCGTGCCAAATGACTGTCTTCTGAACGAGAACAAAAGACTTCACATAATAACCGGGCCAAATATGGCAGGCAAATCAACTTTCATGAGGCAAGTGGCACTCACTCAATTGATGGCTCAGATCGGATCTTTCGTGCCAGCATCTTCGGCAAAACTCGGAGTAGTGGATCGCATATTCACACGAGTCGGCGCTTACGATGACCTTTCTATGGGCCAGTCGACTTTTATGGTCGAGATGAACGAGACCGCTAATATTCTTAACAACGCGACGCAGAAAAGTCTTATAATCTTAGACGAGATCGGCCGCGGCACATCGACATATGATGGCGTTAGTATAGCATGGGCTGTCGCAGAATACATCCATGAGAAGATCGGCGCGAAATGTCTCTTCGCGACGCATTACCATGCATTGAACAAGCTCGCAGGAAATTTCAAAAGCGTAAGCAACTTCAACATCGCAGTGAAAGAGATGAAAGGCGACGTCATTTTCTTAAGAAAAATATTAGAAGGCGGAACAGACCGCTCATACGGTGTGGAAGTAGCGAAGCTTGCAGGCCTTCCAAAAGATGTGGTGATGCGCGCTCGCGAAGTGATGAAGCATTTTGAAATCGAAGACGAAGTGAGCGAGCGGCTGCATCGGAACCTGAAACGAAAACATACTTCTCTGGAAAGGACAAGAATGCCAGAGCAGACAGATCACTCTGACAGCGATCTTGGAAGATGGGTTAATTGAGGTGTTTTATGATTTCCAGAAATCATTTATTCTTCTCAGCATAGATCAATCCAAAGAACATAAGTAACCACGCAAAAAACAACAAAGAGATATACAACGGAATCAAAGAGAACAGGAAATATGATTTTATATCGACAATCGCGACAATCCACCGCAGCGCCCCCATGAATTTGTTTCCAAATGATATCGGAACATATCCAATATAAAGCAGAATGATTGTCACAATGCTCAATGGTATCGTCCTAAAGATCCTGATCGACATGATTCCTTCTTTCAAAGAAGCAAAGACACTTCTGCTCCCAAGCGACATCGCACATAATCCATAGAAATAAGCAGAGACAAGATAGAACGTCGCAATTGCAAGGACGATAGTTATCACAATAGAACTGGTGGTGAAGACCGAATCGCTCAACCCAATCTTTGTAAATGCCCACGGAACCATTGATAACAAAAACACAATCACAGACAAGACAATATAATAAACGGCTGAATAATAGAACGCATAAAGACCAGTATTCAATCTTCCTTTCATCCCGATTGCGACCTGTCCCATTCTTAGATATTTTCCGATTGTGAAGAACAGGAATGCCGCATGGAATGCCAAAACACAGTATACAAGCGCCCTTTGCCAGAGCGAAGGATCTGTCAAATCATATGTGAATTTCAACAATAATGATGTCAATAGACCATAGACAACAATCAGCGCAGTGATCGAATATAATTGTGGTATCTTAAATGTCATAAGAAATGACTTTTTCAAATTAGCTAATATTCCCATTAATATATATTCTTGATTAAAGAACTATATAAATATAATCGACAAGTTTATATATGGTTAATATACAAAATAATATACTAGATTAGTTCCTATTTGATGGCGAGGGAGGTTTGGATGACCAGTGAAAAGGGGTCATCTGGATGCGCAAGAAAGGACAGATAGCGATATTCATAATATTAGGCATTGTGCTGATAATAGGCATCGGTTTCTTCATCTATATAATGGGCCAGCAGTCAAAGCTTGGCGAAGCCAAAACCCTTGTCACTGAGGAAGTGCCAGTGCAGCTCGAACCAATAAAACTCTATGTCCAGAACTGCTTAAAGACAACAGCTGCAGAAGCAGTACGGCTGCTTGGTGCGCAAGGCGGATACATATTCCCAAAAAATCCATATCTTCTGACAAATTATTCTTCGATCGCATATGGGTATGATCGTGGTAAGAACACCCTTCCGACAGAATCCACTATGGAGAATGAGCTTGCATCTTATGTCGTATTCGGCCTGCCTCTCTGCACAGCTAATTTCATTGAATTCTCGAGCATGGATCTAAGGACAGAAGCTGTCCGTGCTGGTGTTGATATAACAGAAGGCAAAGTGGTCTTCACGATTGATTACCCAATCACACTTGTCACAAAGACAGGAGAGCCAAAGATATCGAAATTCGCATATGAACTCCCTGTCCGTCTGGATCATGTCGTCTCTATCTCTAATTCTGTGATAAATGGGTTGATATCAGATCCAGACAATATCGATCTGACAAACCTGTCAGCGTATGATGTTGCTATAGATATGACACCATATGGAGATGATACAATATTGTTCTCATTATCTGATGATGTGATAAAGATCCAGGATGAGCCATACATGTTCACATTCGCAGGGAACATAACAAAGAACAAGGCGCCGATACTTGATGTGAAGAATGAATACAACCTGCAGGACAAGTTCGAGTTCCAATTGCAGCTAGGCATAACTGATGACGATACAGAGCATGAATTCTTCGCAGATACTGTTTTATTCGATATTTCAGACACTGGTCTGATCAAATTCACACCTGAGATCACGGGATCATTCACAGTGCGCATCCGTGTGACTGATCCTCATGGTCTCTATGACGAGAAGTATGTGAGGTTTATCGTAGATAAATGAAGAAGAAGATTGAGAACAGGTTTTCTGGACTCTTTTTGATAGTCATATTTATCTTGAGCATCGTGCCTCCTGATGCCATAGGTGCCGAGCCAAACTATTCTGATCCAAAACTCTATGAAGATCCTTCCCAGATAAAAGACTGGTCTAAGGTCCCGCCGACCATGTACAGCAAGATAACTGACTGGTCAGAAGTCCCTGATGCCGCATACACTCAGATATTATGGAGTGAAGTGCCAACTTCTTCATATGACAAGATCAAATGGGAGAAGATACCTGATACTGCATATACGCAGATCAAATGGGACCAGGCAAAACCAGAAGCGTTCGATAAAGTGAAGCAGGGACTTATCCCAAAGAACCAAATCCAGCATATCCCGGCAGGCAAAGTCAAACTCTCTGATCTGACAGCCGCAGGTAAACTCACCGGTCTTGTCTCTAAACAATTATCCGAAGGAAAGACACCACCACTTATAACAGAGATAAATGACCTGACAATGCTTGACAAGAAGCAGGTGGTCGCTGCGATTAACAAGCTTGCAGGTCTGACTTCAAATCCAGATTACACTCTCGGAAAGAACACAAAGATTGAGGTCGGTCCAAATAATGAATATATCCTGAATGCAGGGATAAGCACATGCGCATCAGCAGCCCAGGTGACAGCAGGTGGAAAGATAGATTCGCAGTGCCTTGATCTGTCCAGCCTAAAAGGGGCTGAGACAGGAGGCGGAAAATTGATCCGCATCAGCGCTGTCTCGAATGTGAAAGAAGGAGCAGGCTTCATAGTCTGCGGGACAAAGAAGCAGTTCAGCTGTAATGCGGTGAAAGGTGATTTCACAGCAGAGTTCGATGAAGAAGGGAATATAATAATAAAGACAAAGCAGGGTCTCACGATAGATGATAAAGGTTCATATAAAAACGGAAAGATCACGCTTGGTGATGGCGATTTCTTTGTCGACAAGGATGGAAACGTCTGGCTGAATGAAGGCGGCACATTGACTGTCAACGGCTATAAAGTCGAATCACATGAATCAAAAATAAGTGTCGCATATTCATCGAGCGGTCTCACAGTAAAAGGCGCATCAGTCATAACAGGGCCTAGCGATGCGACAAATTTCAAAGCCATGGTCGGAAAAGGCGGCAGCATCTCACTCACATTCTCAGACACAAATTCAAAAGAGCTGACAAAGATAACCGGAAACAATGTAGAAGTCGAACTTGGCAACAATAGATATGTCGCGAAAGGCAAGCTCTCGCTGACTTTCAATGACAAAGCCCAGCCAGTCAGCGTATATATCTCCGGTGTTGGAAGTTTCATGCAGCTTGGATTCACGAAAGGACCGAATGGAGAATATATCGGTGGAAATATTTGGAAAGGAGATCCAAACGGCGCATTCTTCTATTTCCAGGATAACGATAATGGGGTTTTGGGTGGTCAGGGTAAGAGACTTGGCAACATGGTTCGTTTAAAGATGATAACGCAGAAAGCACTGATTGCCTGCGGAGACGACAAGAAATGCCAGGATGATGTGCTGAAAAGTGTTGATGGCAGGCAGCTACTTGTTGATCAAGGTCTTGCAAATGAGATAGCGCAGTGCAAGGACAAAACAAAGGGTTCGTCATGTGTCATAGCCGCAAATGCAAAATTCGGTCTTGATAAAGATGGTAAACCAACAAAAGACAGGCAGGCTATCATAGAAAAACTATTCCCTGACGAGATTGTCCAAAAAGAATTTGAAGGAAAATTCAAGTTCAACTATCAAAGCCTTGAGAAAGAGATCGAGTCTGTCAGGAACCATCTTGCAAGCGGAGATATATTGAACCTCGAGAAATCCGGTCAGACTCAGTTCTCTGTCGCGTTCATAACAAGGATGACAGACAAAGATGGCAAGATCTCCTATGGAGATATGACATCTGTCGGAAAATTCAGCTATGAGGATCCGGATAAAGGGTTGATCTCGATAAGCGACGGCACTACATCTTTCTTCTATCGTCACGCCGCAGGGAATCAGGCGACATATGTGATCCCTGGTTCAGAGACAAAAGAAGACTCAGATGGAAAAGATTTTGCGCGGATAGATTGGAAGACACCGATCATAAGGAAGGTAGGGAACAGTGTCAGGCATGTGGTTGTCGATCCAGATACCGGAAAGATATATGAAGAAGAATATATAGATGGGAAAAGCACAGGGAAATTCTTCGCTCTCAATTCAAACACTCAAGTGACATTAACCGAAACAGAGAAAGCCAAGCTAAAAGAGCCGACGCAATCCCTCTCATATAAGATAACAGGCGATAACAAGGTAGGCGATCTTTATATGCCCATCGTGTCTCAAAGCATAACGACAAATTCAGTATTGGCTCCAAGTTTGCTAAATGATAAGACTCGAAGGCTATTGAAAGGATTCGAATATGATCCAGGCGCTTTTGCGAAGATGTTCTATGCATCCGGAACTGCTGGAGCTAACGTGCTAGAGATAAACACCCAGACAAACAATTTCACTCTCGAAGCCTTCAAGGCGATGCCTGGTGACCAGAAGCTTGGGACTGGCGTCACTATAGTCACAGGAGATGTGCTCCAGGAGAAATATGCGCTTCTTAAAAAGAATCAGGCACTGACAGAGAAGAGCATCAAATTCTTGGTCGAGAAAAACACAGAAGCGATACAGAAGCAGGTGCAGGCAGACTTCCAGAAGAAACCGCCTTCAGAATGCATGAGCGGAAGCACTGTAGACAATGCCTGCATGCAGAAGAAAATCGCAGAAGAGACACAGAAACGTCTCGCGGCGTCGCTTGGTTCGCTCGGTATCAAGAAAGAAGGCAACGAATATAAATTCGTCGAAGACGGAGAGACCATCGCTCTTTCAGAGAAAGTCACTGATCTCATAAGCAAGGACTATACAGAAGCATCCAAATCAGAGGATGTAGGCGACGCATTGAAGACATCGACAGGGGCAGGCAAGAGCTTGATAGAATCCTTCAAGGAAGAGCTTAAGACCGATGCGTTGAAGAAGGATTTCGACAAGATCACGCAAGGAAACATATATTCTGTCAAGGGCGACCATGACAAGGCGACTACTGAATTCAAGAGCTATGTTGATGATGTCAGGGCACGTAACAAGAATCTCCCCGATGACAAGAAAGAGAGCTTATCATATGGCCTTGGTCTTGTGAAGGATGAATTTGTCGCGGATGGAGAATTCGACGACGCTGTCAAATACTTGGATGATGAACTGAAAAAAGGGGGTATGACATCGAATGACAAGCTCCAGGCAAACCTGATGATCGGGGATGTATATACAAAAGAAGGCACAAAAGACAGCCTTCAGTCGGCAAAGACACATTACCAAGAGATGTTAAAGACCTATACTTCTGGATCGCAAAAAGCTGCAGTCGAAAATGCGCTCGCTTCCACAGAAAACTCAGATCTCGCAAGGATAGCAAAAGAACTGGATCAGAAGATCAAACAGGGCGCGCCACAGACTGAGATAGACCAATTGAAAAAAGAGTTGGCCGCCCAGGATATTTTGGCAAAAGCCGCGATCAATGGCGCTACTGCTTTGACTGATGCACAAAAAGCTCAACTATGGGGACAATATGCGCAGTCTGTCGCGTTGACAGGAGATCTTGACAAGGTCAAGTCGATACTGAGCACAAATGTGAAGGATCCAAACGTAAGAGATGCCGCTTTGGCATTGGCATACAAAGCAGCGGCAGAGAAAGCGCTAAACGATGGTGATCCTGACAAGGCACTTAGCTACATCAAGACCGCGATCGAACTGAACAAGAACACTGAGGCTGAATCAGGACTGTATTCCATCCAGTCGAAAGCATACCAGAAGAAAGGAGACGCTTTGAAGTCTGAAGGCAAGCTGCTTGACGCGCAGGATTATTACAAGAATGCATTGACAGCGGCAGAATATGCTGACGAACTTATGTTCGATTCAGCCGCGAGGAAGAATTTTGATTCTTCTTCTGGTTTTGAGCCGATGAAGTTCCTCGATGATGTGCGTAACTCAGCAAAGACCATGTTCTCTATCGAGAGCTCTCTCTCAAAAGCCGGAGTCGACAATCTGGAAGATCTGAGGAGCACAGGCAACCAGATATTGTCGACCGGATTCGAGAATGATGTCAGGGATAACCAGATAAGGAATGAAGTCGGATATGTCAATGAGCAGATAAGCCAGAAACTTAAAGCCATGGTAGAGACGGCGAAGAAGCTCAACAAAGATCAGACATTCACAAATACTCTGATCAAAGAAGAAGTCACAAGGAACGCCGGCCAGTCTATGGATCTGTACAAGAAGTCATTGACTTTGGATAATTACGACAAGACCGCGGCGGCTGGTTATCTACGTGTCGCGCAGACAGAGAACGAGCTTGTGAAAGCGCTTGATATTGTGAAAAACTACAAAGATGCGATAAATGAAGATGATCCATTTGTAAAGAAATTACTGGCTTTTGCTGCTCTCGATGAACAGAAGGCTGGTTCAGGGACAAGCCTTCTCACAACAGTCGAGAACCAGCGAAAAGACGGATCGCAGAATAGTCTGCGACAGGCGACCATCAATGAACTTATCGCGCTAAGAGACGGCCAGACTTATCTCAAAAGTCAATGTGCAGATGCTACATATAAATCAGCAAACGAGGTCGCATGCATAGCCGCTCTCGCTGGTGATCTGTTCCATGAAAGCAAATGGACGGATGCGAACGGTGTGACGCATGACAGCGATCGTACTACTTTGAATAATCTTGTATATCAACGTGA
>PCVE01000053.1:0-8905 GCA_002762705.1 Candidatus Woesearchaeota archaeon CG11_big_fil_rev_8_21_14_0_20_43_8
TCGGTCCAAAAGATGAACTCAAAGAATCATCTGATGATTTCTGCGAACTTTGATTTTTTTATTTTCTTGACTTCTTTTTTGTAGAAAGAATTATTAATCCATAATCGATGCCATAGCTTGATGGGGATCCGTAGATGCTTGAGCGCTATTTTACTTGGTGTGACACTTAGCGGATGCGCTGTCACAATCGAATCAAAACTGACAACGGTCCCAAAAGAATACAGGACGAGTGTATATCAGAAATGCGTCGTCAGGAACAAGCTTCTACCAAGCGAGAAAGTTGAGGAGCTTGTCAAAGAGATCGATAATCCACTAGACGCATATAAAAATGTCTTGAGAAATATCAGATTCGCGACAGGCCTTTCATGGGATAAAAATCATCCAAATGGTCAAAAACCAATCTGTGAAAGATATGGACTCTTAAGACATCTTCCTATACAAGAATCTTACAGAGTGAACCAAGGTGCATGCCTTGAAGGCGCTATAGCTTTTGCAGCCCTATTGAACGATGATCCAAAATACAAAGTACAGATAGTGATATTGCAAAGCAAAAAAAGCGGACATGCCATTGCTGCATTTGAAGAGAAAGGCAAGGGATGGGGCTTTGTCAGTTTCAACGAAACGTCATATAGAGAATATGCTATCTTTCGTGAACCTCATGAAGACTCTCTTCAAAAAGTCATCCAATCATATCTGAGATCAAACAACAATCGCAATCATTTTGATCGCTATGCATATCTGGATATGACTGCTGATGAAATCAAATATCGTTCATTCTTCTGGTATCAGATCAATAATAGAATTGCCCCATATGTAAAAATTAGATGAAATTAACAGTGAAATGTATATGTTCTCCGAAAGTTTTAAATAAGATTCTGGTTTACTTTAGCTAAATGTTGTTGATTTAAAGTCAACAAGGGTGATATGGATGGCAGATGATCAAAAAAACATGAAACTTATAGCAGCAGAAGCTGTGCAGACAGACGTCGGAAGAAGTGTTGTCAGGATGAGCGATAAATATATGGAAGAACTTAGTCTGAACAATGGCGACACGATCTCTATCAAAGGAAAAGACGAGACTGTCGCGACTGTCTGGCGTGCGAGACCAGAAGACGAATTTCTAGATATCATAAGGATGGATGGTGTATTGAGATATAACGCGCAGACATCAGTCGGAGAAAAAGTAGAAGTGAAGAAAATCAAATGCCAGACAGCAACACAAGTCACATTGGCTCCGATAGAGAACCTACAGTTCTCAGGCAATGTCAGCCATTATTTCCACCAGCGGTTGCTTGACAAGCCCTTGCTTAAAGGAAACAAGGTGGCGATGGAGATCATGGGAAAGGGCTTCTATTTTGTTGTCACACAAACTCAACCAAAAGGATATACCATAATAAATGAGAGCACAAAAGTCCAGATACTTGATAAAGCAGTCGACGCTGATTCGATAAAAGCCATACCTGAAGTCACATACGAAGATATAGGCGGACTAAAAGAAGAGATCGAACAGATACGAGAGATGATAGAGCTTCCCATGAAGCACCCCGAAGTATTCGAACGTCTAGGCATCGGAGCTCCAAAAGGAGTCTTATTGACAGGGCCACCAGGCACGGGAAAGACACTCCTCGCAAAAGCAGTCGCGTCAGAGACAGATTCAAGCTTCTATTCTATACAAGGACCAGAGATCATGAGCAAATTCTATGGGGAATCCGAGAAGCATATACGGGATATATTCGAAGAAGCGCATAAGAATGCTCCTTCGATAATATTCATAGACGAGATCGACGCGATAGCACCGAAAAGAGAAGAGACAAAGGGCGAAGTCGAAAGACGGGTCGTAGCCCAGATCCTCACATTGATGGATGGGTTGAAATCCCGAGGAGAAGTAGTTGTGATAGCTGCGACAAACAGAGCAGAAGCGCTTGACCCTGCGCTCAGAAGACCAGGAAGATTCGACAGGGAACTAGTGATAAACGTGCCTGATTACGCAGGAAGAAAAGACATACTCCTGATCCACACAAGAGGCATGCCACTCGCGAAAGATGTCGACAAGGAGAAGCTTGCAGAGATAACGATCGGCTACACTGGCGCGGACCTTGAAGTCCTGTGTAAAGAAGCGGCCATGAAATCTCTGAAAAAATACATCCCGAGTCTAAAAGAGATAAGTGAAAAAGTTCCAACTAATGTCCTTGAGAAAATCGAAGTCAAGATGGAGCATTTCCTCGAAGCATTCAAGAGAGTCGAACCTTCTGCGATGAGAGAAGTGCTCATACGAAAACCCAAAGTCAGCTGGAGCGATATCGGCGGACTAAAAGATATCAAGCAGAAGATGAAAGAGAATATAGAATGGCCGCTCGACAATCCAGAAGATTTCAAGAAGATCGGAATCAAGCCACCAAAAGGGATACTGCTCTATGGACCACCAGGTTGCGGGAAGACCCTCATGGCAAAAGCGATCGCGAATGAGATAAACGCGAATTTCATCTCGATAAAAGGTCCAGAGCTCATAAGCAAATGGGTCGGTGAATCAGAGAAGCACATAAGAGATATATTCAAGAAAGCAAGACAAGTAGCGCCTGCGATAATCTTCTTCGATGAGTTCGACTCGATCTCGAAAGTGAGAGGCGGTTCGCTGAATGATTCGACTGAAAGGATGGTGAACCAGCTCCTGACAGAACTAGATGGTGTAGAAGAACTCGAGAAAGTCTTCATAATAGCAGCTACTAACAGACCAGATCTGATAGATCCTGGTCTACTCCGTGCGGGCAGGATAGATCTCAAGATGGAGATCCCCCTGCCTGACGAAGCGGGGCGCGAGGCAATCCTGAAAGTCCATACAAAGGATATGCCGATTGTGGATATCGATCTTTTGAACTATTCCAGATTGACAGATGGTTTCTCTGGTGCTGAGATTGAATCCCTCTGCAAGAAGGCAGGCATGGCTGCGCTTAGAGAGAGCAAGAAGAAAGGTAATAAGGATATCAAAGTTAGAGACAAGCATTTCAGAGAGGCACTTGATGAGATAAACAAAGAAAAGCCTTTCAAGGATGATAAAGAGAGCTATATGTCGAATGTGATCTGATCACCTATATCTTGATGTGCAATAACCAGAGATCATCCTGAGAAGATCTTCTTCTAATTTTTTCGCTTCTTCGAGTGATGGCGCTGCAGTGCCATATCTGAACTCGGTGCCTGTCTTTGATGGCCGGAACCAAAGAGACGATCTTTTTCCATCTTTAGTCAGAACCACTTTGTACCCACCATCATATCTGCCGGTCTTCGCCCTCAAGCGAGAACCAGCTTTCTTACCGACAGCGCATTCTGAACCGATCAGATTCATGATCTTTATATCCCCAAATCTGTGCTTATAGAAAAGCTCGACATGCTGATCAAGAAATGCTTTCAGTTCAGAAAGCTCATCTTTATCGAATGGATAAAATAGATGCATCCCGTTCTCGTCAAGAGCCTGCTCATCGCGATTGAAATATATATTGTTCTGCACATGGAAATATGTTGGCATCGCCCATATGACTTCCTGAAGTTTGAGGTCTGAATATGCTGTATCGATTCCGGCTTTTGATAGGTAGCTCCCAAAGATTCTGTCATGGTCGATGATTATATTCGCGCATGACAAAGCGGTTAGCAATCCATCTCTGCATCTTGATTGTGGAAAGATCGTGCCACCGCTGTAAGATTCGACACCTATCGTCTTGTAGCCATCATCACGCAGATCGCACATCTTCTGGACAAGATTGACTTCACCAGTCTCCACATGTTCAAGCCGTGCGCCAAATATCTCTGCCATCCTCTCGATGAGCGGAGACGCACCACAATGCGCGACTATCGCGAGCCTGTCTTCTCCATTTGCGACAGATGATCCTAATGAACTGAGGATATTCAATGCAGCCACATGCTGCGGATCTATCCTCCTCTTAGTCGTTATCGTGCCTCTGTCACCATCTGCATCATTGACCAAGCCAAGCAAAGCATCATGCTCTATCCTCGCGGCGATCGCTGGGTCCAGAGCGGCGTTAATCGGTTCGATGCCGTGGACGAACTGGCCAGGCACATCATTCAACTCAATGACTATATATCCAAGCCGCTTTGCGAGATCAGCGTTCATCCTGCACGCACCGCCGCCGTTCGAATCGAAGACAAGACATCGTTTATTGTCTTCAAGCGATTGTATCTTATCTCTGTAGACTTCAAATAAAGTATCATCAGAAAGACCAAGCTCCCTTCTGACTTCCATAAAATATGAATCCATAAAACCGGATTTGCGATCAGAGATCGATTCAGTCTCGACTGGACCATCGTGGTGACGTAGATCTTCATTACGTTTTCTCAGGTCAATTATCTTGATGATCTCTTCGATTATCATCGGGTGCAGAAGCGAACCACCATCCACATTCGTCCCAGAATATCGCCTGGCTGGTGAACAATATTTCCAGCCATTCCAAAAACCTGTGCCATCGTCAAATGGATTATGTGAAGCTGTAACCATCAACCCGCCATCGAGATCGCCTGAGCGTATCGCAGACTGCAAAAAAGGAGTGGTGCATGCGCCAAGATTTATTATCCCAACTCCTGCGTTTTTCATAGCAGAAATCTGTATGTCAGCAATCGATTGTCCATTCGATCTCGCATCGTTCCCTACAGCTATCGAAAGTAAATCGAACCGTTTACCAGTCAGATCCGCTATCTTTTTCATATATTCCTTAGCATATAATGTCGCAAGATGATACACGCTACTTGGGATATGCATGCTATCTAAGAACCGTATCCTGATACCAGAAAGCGATTCTACCATTATAAGATTTTCTAGCCCCTCGATCAGTTTCATTCCAGACCAGAAATAACCATCACATTTATAAATTTTGGGCAGATTGCTTATGACACCAACAACCAAAGAGGGAAGATTATGATTGATGACAAATTTGCCTTGGTAATATTGAATCCTTTTGCGCGTGACGGTGCTGCTGGGAAGAATTGGGAATATATGGCCACCATGCTGCATAAGTATGATATCCCTTTTCTCAAGATCGAGACATTTCCAGATAGAAGGAAAACTATGGACACCATCGCACAGGAAGTCGAGAGCGGTCATTACAATATCGTGATCGCAATTGGAGGAGATGGTTCACTTTCTGATGTCATAAATGGCATGATGCTTTCAGGACTTGAGAAAAAACCAATGCTTGGGATAATCCCTGCAGGGACCGCAAACGACATAGGAAAATCATTTGGGATAAGAACGCCGAATTTCAGCAAACGAGAACTCAAGAGGTGTGTGAAGACAATCGCGAAAGGAAAGCCTTACAGCCTTGACCTCATGCTTGTAAACGATGACATATATGCTGCGGACTCATTCGGGATCGGATTCGATCCAGAAGTCCTTTATGATCGGAATAAGACACGAAAAGAAAGAGAATTCTTCACAAATGGCATAGGCAGCTACTTCCCGAGCCTGGTGGATGTCGCAAAGAAATATGTCCGGCCACGTGGGACTATCCTTGCAGATAATGGAAAGGAACAACTCCAGTGCCCGATATTCAATCTTGTCGTGAAAGGAGTGAGGATCTATGCAGGACAGTTTGTTCTAAGTGACAAGATAAAAGCCGATGATGGCCTTCTGGATGCATTTGTCTACCGTGATTTCCAATCATATTTCTCAGAGATGCTAACTGACCCGCTGAAAAGGATAATGGATCCCTGGATCATGGACCAAGTGGTGCAGAACAGCCTGCAGTTCCACTGCAGAAACATAGCTGTGCATCTAGATAGAGAAGTCATCACACAAGTCGATGGTGAAGAATATGTTTTTGATGACCATTTTACGATAAAGAACATAAAACATGCGATAGAGATATTGACCCCAAAGGGAAGACAAGTCGATATCTGAGACGCAGTATATCAAAAAAACAATCATCGATGATATGGTATGTTATTGTTTATTGCGAATGCGCGGTATAATTGCTCGACAAGAAAAAGCCTGACCATCTGATGATTGAAGGTCATGTCTGATAAAGAGACCATATACTTCGCCTCTTTTTTTACATCTTCAGACAATCCAAGATGGCCACCGACTGCAAACGTGGTATCTTGCATTTCGAGAGATTTCACAAATGCGGCGAATTCGACCGATGTCATCCTCTTTCCTCCCTCATCAAGACAGATCAGCACACCACCTTTTTTCTTGGCTTTCAATATCCGGTCGCCCTCAAGTGACTTGGTCCTATTCTCATCCTTTGTTGTCTTCTCTTCAGAGACTTCTGTCACTTCAATCTTACAGAAACGAGATGATCTTTTCAGGAATTCGCCCATACCTTCCTTGACAAATCTCTCTTTTGTCTTTCCGACAAATACAAGCTGGATCATCTGCTTGCTTTCTCCTTTGCTTTCGCTTCATTGAAGAGCCGTGTCGCCTCTTCTGCATTTTTTGCTTTTGCATCTCCAAATATATGTGGATGCCTACGAATCATCTTATCATAAATACCATCAATTGAACTTTTTATGTCAAAATGTCCTTTTTCTTTTGCGATGCCTGCGATGAAAATCAACACAAACATTAGATCACCAATTTCTTCTTTTAAATTCTCCATGTCGCCATTCTCGATGGCTTCAGCTACTTCCCTTGCTTCATCAAGCACGCAAGATTTCATGCTTTCAATTGTTTGCTCCTGATCCCATGGACAACCGCCTTCGCCACGGAGTTGTTCAAGAATCTTCACTAGTCGTTCAAATGATTCTTTCATGATGAATAAAGTGTAGAGAAATAGTATATAAAAGTGATTGTTGACATTAGATTTATAAATCAGATCGGATTGATGGATCATACAATGGAGATGGACGAACTTCTGGATTTCATCGATAGACAGGATAAAGTATTAGATGAGCATTATGGAAAAGGTAAGTCTATGGATAAAGATAAGATGATACTCGCACGGACAGTCAAGTTGACAGAAGAAGTTGGTGAATTATGCAATGCGGTGCTTGCTCATTTTTCATTCCAGAGAAGATCCAAACTCGAGAAATGCAAAGAAGACGGTGTCGAGCAGGAACTCGCTGATGTAATCATCACAGTTCTTCTTGTCGCAAAAAGCATGGATATAGACGTAAAGAAAGCACTTAGGATGAAGATAGAAAAGATAAAGCAAAGAATCTATTGAGAACAAATGCATGTTTTCTTCTTCCTTACTGAAATCCTGTCGAATGAATTATTCCAGACATCCATACGAAGATATGATTTTTCCATCTCTTTTCCCACAATATGTTTTATCGCTTCGTTGGCTTGCAGTGTCGCGACCATCGAGACAGCAGTGTTCAATATCCCAGATGTGGCTGCGGTCTCTGGATTTTTAGCGGCAGGGATGAAGCATCTCAGACAAGGTCGATCAGCAGCATAACAATAAAGAGTCCCTCTGCTTCCTGCGGCGCTCCCATGTATGAAGGCTCTTTTGCTTTTCACGCAAAAGTCATTGATCATGAATGCAATCTCAAGAGAATCTGTGCAATCGATGATAAATCCATCCACAACATCAAAAGCAAGCTTCTTGTCAAACGAGACAATCTCAATTTCTGAATTAATCTGTCTGAGTCTGTCTGCTGCCGCCTCGACTTTTGATATTCCGACGTCTGACTCAGTGAACAATGTCTGACGCTGAAGGTTTGATAATTCAACCTTATCGAAATCAATCAATATCAGTTTTCCAACGCCCGCGCGGCATAGCAATTCCGCGACACGGGTTCCAAGAGCCCCAACGCCGACAATCGTCACCACAGAAGCATTCAACCTCTGCTGTGAACCATGACCAAGACCGCTGAAGGCTTCCTGTCTCGAGTATCTCATGGAACAAATGGGAAATGCTTAGAAATATAAGCCTTGCTGTTGGTGATCCTAAAAAACCAGGTCGGAACCTTTAAATATGCACACAGAATCACATCCCTTAAGATGGGGAGCGGATCAATAAATCGGAAATTACATATCTTTATGGGCAAGGGTGGAGTCGGGAAGACGACTATGGCCACTTCAAAGGCCTGGAAAGATGCAAAGCTCGGAAAGAAGACTTTGCTTGTCACAATAATGTCACCAGAAGTTCTTGGAAGCCTGTTCAATTTTAATTCAGATTCAGAAAGACCGGTGGAATTATTGGATAGTGTACCATTATACGGTCTTAACCTCGATCCAAAAAAGATCGCAAGAGAATCAATCAAAGGAGCAAAAGGCTTTGGCCTCTTCAAGAATGTCGTCTTGAAATCAGATTTCTACAAAGCAGCAGTCGAAGACGCACCTGGTATTCCCGAATTCTTATCATTATACAAATTGCATGATATCTTCTTTGAAGAAGATTTTGATTCAGTCGTACTCGATGCGCCAGCGACTGGACATGGGATCTCGTTTCTGGAAGCGCCAGGGACATTAGAAGGGCTTCTCACGGGAAAACTTGAGAAGATGGTATCCACAGTCTATTCATTATTGAGGGATGATGCAAAGACACATATCGATCTGGTCACATTGCCTGAAGAGATGCCTGTGAATGAGACTTTGCATATCGCATCCAAACTTGAAGAGAACAAACTTGGATTGAAATATCTTATTGTGAATTGCCTGCAAGAAGACATATACAAGACACAAGAAGATAAGACACTTTTCAAATCATTAGGAGAAGACCAACAATATCTGATAAGACTTAAGAAAAATCTAAGAGATGCGGGATTTGACCCAACTCTTGCAGACACAATATTCAGAAATGCGGAGCACTATCAGAACAAAGCGGATGATAATGCCCATTATCTTAAGAAATTAGAAGACCATATCAAAGCACCCCATATACACATCCCAATCATCAATGATACATCAGAAAGATTACTTAGAGTAAGAGAAATATTTGGGGGTTATGACATA
>PCVE01000053.1:9070-9713 GCA_002762705.1 Candidatus Woesearchaeota archaeon CG11_big_fil_rev_8_21_14_0_20_43_8
ATCTTACAATAAACGCAAGTTGGTGTTGAGTAAACTGTTACATTCTTCATATGATACAAATTATAAATTAGCACAAATATACGAATTGCTATTCGCACATTCAAACAAATTCATTATTATTTATTTGATAATATTAAACTCTATTAATTATACTTTATCATTAAATTATGTAAAATTAAAGGGTGAAAGAAAAACCAGTCAAAACAAACAAACTCGCTAACGATAAAACAAAAACAATATTAGCCCTTGGTGCAGAATCGGCTGGAAATTTTTGTGTTTATAATAAAGGAGAGTTTTACCACTCCCCTGATTTTGGAGACTTATTGGATGGCGCAAATTTTGAGAATTTTCAAAAAGAAGTCTTTGCCCATCTTAAAAAAAACAAACTTAAACCCAATATTATTTTGACAGACCTACATCCCGATTTTAAAACGACACTTTGGGGCAAAGAATTAGCAAAAAAATATAAAGCAGAATTTATCCAAATCCAACATCATCTTGCTCACATCTTTTCAGCAGTCGGAGAACACTTAGGAACCAACTGGGACGCCTTACTTCCAAGCGATGATTTTATCGGCATTGCTTGCGACGGGACTGGTTATGGTTTTGATGAAAATATTTGGGGAGGAGAGGTGTTCTCTTT
>PCVE01000133.1 GCA_002762705.1 Candidatus Woesearchaeota archaeon CG11_big_fil_rev_8_21_14_0_20_43_8
CGCCTTTGTTGTTATAGATCTTTCCGAGTTCAAAATATGGTTTTGGGTGTGTCGGGGTCTTTTTTATCTGTTCAAGCCCTAACTGGAGATATTTATCTGTCTTGTTCTTTGTGATCGATTCGCTTTTGCAGAAGCCGTAATGATGTATTGGTATAGCTGGATGTTCTATCTGCCCACCGTTCTCCATTATCGACCGGCCTATATCTTCATGCACTTTGAATCTGAAGCTGATCTTTTGATCTCTCTTGAACAATCTTACAATTGGTGATATGAAAAATCCTTCAATTCCCTCGCATTCTTTATAATTATCAGATGCTTTCCAATCTGCTATGCTTGAATCATTTGTATAATTCCGTTGCTCTAATGTAAAACCGATGAGCTTATCAGTGTAGACTTTTTTATCTATAAGCCGCTTGATCTTCTTCATATCGTTTGCGGCCATGACCTCATCAGAATCTATTATGAGAATCCAATCAGTTGTGGCGTATCGTAATGATTCATTCCTGGCAGCCGCGAAATCGTCTCTCCATTTATATTTATGGACCTTAGCATGGAATGATTTGGCGATTTGAGGGGTCCTATCCCTAGATCCAGTATCGATCACGACAATCTCATCTACAAATGGCCTGACCGATTCGAGGCATCTTGTGATGCAATCTGCCTCATCTTTCGTTATCATGCAAACGCCAAGAGTACTCATATCATGGCTGAATCGCGATTTATATATAAAACTTTGGTGATGAAATCAGCGTCCAAACCGTCTCTTTCGATTGCTGTATGACTGCAGAGCATCGATAAGGTCTTCACGGGAGAATTCTGGCCAGAATTTCTTGCAGAAATAGAACTCAGAGTAAGCAGATTGCCATAAAAGAAAGCCAGAAAGCCGCATCTCGCCTGATGTCCTTATTATCAACTGTGGGTCATCCTCAAGATAGAGATAGCTCTTGAACATATCTTCATCTATGTCCTCTGGCTTGACACTTCCGGTCTTTATGTCAGACGATAGCTTTCTTACTGCATCGACGATCTCTGCTCTTCCCCCATAAGCCATTGCGAAATTGATCTGATAATCATTATACTTCTTTGTCGATTCCATAAGTTCATCCATCATATCCTGCACATCCTGCGGAAACAGGTGTGTCCTGCCGATGAAATTGACTTTCACCTTGTTCTTATGGACTTCAGAGCCGTCTTTTTTCAAGTCTGCGAATTCATCTCTGAATATTTTCATCAGGAATTCATATTCTTTTTTTGGCCGGGAGAAATTCTCGACAGAGAAACAGAACAATGTCAATTGCTTTATGCCAAGCTCACTCGCCCATCGCATGAGCTCTTTTACTTTTTTCGCTCCGTATTGATGGCCGTTCCAGGGTTCCAGAAGCAGCCGTTTGGCAAAACGCCTGTTCCCATCAAGGATCACACCTAGATGTGATACCCCATAATCCACCATTGTCTCGTTCATCTGCCCTTGTTCCATCTTAAAGATGTGGAAGTTATTGGTTTATATAATTTTTGATTGATTATCTCTGCTCGGAGATCATGATGTGTGGCTGCGGTTATTGTGACCTCGATCTTTTCCCCCACTAATGGCAAGTCACTTTTGATTATGATGGGTTTATATGAATAGTTTCTGCCAGTATATGTGCCATTCTTACAGCTTTCTGTCACAATGATTGGGCCTTCCCATCCTACCCAGGTGTCATTGCGTTTTTTGCCGACTTTTTCGAATAGTTCCAGGACCATAAGAGACCGTGATTTAGGGGTCTTTCCATCTATCTGTTTCATCTTTGCGGCTTCTGTTCCTGGTCGAGCCCAATATCTTGATAAATTCAGCACGTCAAGTTCTGTCTCTTCTATGAATCGTAAAGTGGCATCAAGATCTTTCTTTGTCTCTCCTGGAAACGCGACGATTATATCTGTTGAGATAGATATGTCTGGAATCTCGGTCCTGAGGCGTTTCACGATCTCTCTGCACATCGCCGCGGTATATGGGCGCTTCATCACTTTGAGCACGTTGTCTGAACCGCTCTGGATCGGCATGTGGATGAATCTATAGACTCTTTCAGACTTGAAAATATCGATTAATCTGTTGAGGTATCTGTGGACGAATTGTGGGTTCGCCATGCCTATTCTTATCATGTGATCTCCAGGTATCTTGATGATCTCCTGGAGCAGAGATGGAAGATCTGTGCCCATATCAAGTCCATATGCACCATTGTCCTGTGATGTCAGCCATATCTCCTTCACACCATCCTTGGCAGCCTCTTTGGCTCTTCTGATGATTGCTTCTGGCTCATATGAGTGAAGTCTTCCTCTTGCTGACCTTACTTTACAGTATGTGCATTCTCCAAGGCAGCCTTTACTGATCGGGATGATCTCGATATAAGGATTCACCCGTATCTTTGGCAGACAGAGTCTTTTATTATCAAGGCGTTC
This sequence comes from Candidatus Woesearchaeota archaeon CG11_big_fil_rev_8_21_14_0_20_43_8, assembly GCA_002762705.1. Taxonomy (GTDB): domain Archaea; phylum Nanobdellota; class Nanobdellia; order Woesearchaeales; family CG08-08-20-14; genus CG08-08-20-14. The sequence goes on from PCVE01000133.1 coordinate 2,437, forward strand.
GGTCAGATGCATGATCCTTCCATTTTTGGTTTCTTCCACGACTTCTGCTATGGCTGCGATATTATCTGGTCCGACGGTCGAGAACTCTTTTAGCCTGTCTTTCGCTGTCTGTGCGATGCACCCACAGATGATTATCGGTTTTCCATATTCCTTGAGTCGCTTCAGTCTTGTGAAGAACTTGCTTTCTGTTGGTCCTTTCACAGTGCAGGTATTCTCTATTATCAGATCCGCGTCTTCAAGATCCACAAATATATGCCCTGATTCGTTCAATATGCCCATCATCGTCTCAGAATCTGCGATATTCTGCGAGCATCCATAGGTCTTGAGATGTATTTTCATCAGGCTTGGCAACCCCTAGGACTTTATATAATTGTTGCAAAAATATTTAAAGCGGATTTCCTGGTAAATTATCGGTGATTTCATGTATGTGACATGGTTCAATAATATCTCTTCAAAAGACATGGATTTTGTTGGTTCAAAAGCGGTCAAGCTCGCAAAGCTTTTCAACGAGAAATTCCGTATACCGATCGGTTTTGTGCTTTCGCATGACGCTTTCATCGGATTCTTGAAGGCCGCTGACCTTGATCATTCTATCCAGGATGATCTTAGCCGTATCTCTCCTATGAAAGAGGGTCTCCAAGAGATAGCGAACAACATCCAGAGGAAGATCGTCTATGCTGAGCTGCCTACTGATATCCGTGATGAACTCATTGATAATTATGAAGATTTCAGCACTGTGGATAGCGAACTAAAAGATGCTTTCCAGAGTGTGGGTCTGTCTTCTAGCAATGAGGAACCTGTCGCTGTGAAGAGTTCGCATATCTGTCCTGGTCTGAAGAACACCACCCTTTTGAACGCTAGGGGAAATGGAGAGCTTATCCGCGCGATAAAGACCTGCTGGGCTTCTTTGTTCACAGCAGACAATCTCGGCCATATACTTGACAATGGACAGTCTCTTGCAGATATAGGTTCAGCAGTCATCGTCCAGAAGATGATATATCCAGACAAGTCCGGGACAATAAAGATGGGCGCGGATGGAAATTATCTGATCAAGGCCGGGTTCGGTCTTGGTGAATCGATTGTCTCTGGTGATGTCGAAGCGGATCATTATGCTGTCAATGCAGAGGATCTTAATGTGGGCAATAAAGATGTGAGGCCACAGGAATGGAAATATTCCATCGATCGCAGCATCGGTAAGATAATGAAAGTCATGCTGACAAAAAGAGAGAGCAATCTTCAGGTGCTTGATGACCGGGAGATAAAATTCATCGCTCAGACAGCGAAGAATATGTCTGTCATATTCGATAGCCCTCACGAGATCGAGTGGTCGATAGACAAAGGCAATCTTTATCTGCTAAATGCAAAAGAAGTCAGTTTGATTAGAGTTGTGCGAAACGAAGAAGTGGAGACTGCTCCTGTCTTGGCCGATGAAGACACGCCTGTTGATATCCCTATTATCGAAGAATCGGCTCCTGACGAACCGACGACAGAACCATCTGCCTTCAAAAATGAGGTTCCGAAAGCAGAAGTCTCTACAGAAGAAGAAGTTGCTGAAACAGAACTTGATAAAGCAGAAGTAGAGATGACTCCTGAAAGCATGACTGCTGCTGCCCTTGGTTCTCAGATAACAAAGGATGCTTCCGGATCTGAAGAGAACGATGAGGTTGAAAGCGAAGCAGAGATCCCTGCTGAAGAGCCTTTCGAAGAGAAAAGTGTTTTTGATGAGATCTCTGATGGGGATATTGATGATACTGAAGAGGCTCCTGGAGAAGACGATTCTGAGGGAGAGGAAGAAGACTCTGAAGAAGAGGAAGAAGATTCTGACGAAGATGAAGAAGACTCTGAAGACGACTCTGACGACGAAGAAGACGACTCTGAGGAAGAAGACGATTCTGAAGAGGAAGAAGACGATTCTGAAGAGGAAGAAGACGACTCTGAAGAAGATGACGATTCTGAGGAAGATGAAGAAGACGACTCTGAAGAAGATGACGATTCTGAGGAAGATGAAGAAGACGACTCTGAAGAAGAAGAGGAAAACGACTCTGAAGAAGAGGGCGAAGAAGACTCTGAAGAGGATGAGGGAGAGGAAGAAGAAGTAACTCCAATCAAATCTGCAAGGCCCGCAAGTGTGGACATAGAATCTGACGCGGATATCCGTGATGAACCAAAAGATATGCAGAGATCGTCTGAACATCAGACTTTCATAAAGGACGTCGATTTTCCAGAAGAGACTACGCAAGCTGAGGCTGAAGATGCGACGATGATTTTCAACAAGGCAGTAAGCAGATCAAATGATACTGTCCTTGCATGCGACAGGGCGATTATGCAGGCTCTACGGGATCTTCATCGTGACAAGTTCGGCACCGAGCCAAATGAACGCTTCTTTGAACTGATAGAGAAGCTAAAGACCGTCACGAGTCTGCCAAGCGAAGATGACATAAAAAAAATCCGTATGATAAAGAACCGGATACAGGAATCTCCTGGAGAGCTATCCGCAGAGAAACTCTGCTATGTGATCGATCGGACCGAGAAGATCCTGAAAGGGCTTGATAAATCCTGATTCTTCTCAGATGACAAGACAATTTTCTGTTTTTTCTCCTACATACCAAAATGCCGGAGCGATCCACATGAACATCTTTGCCGGGAACCAATTCATTATATCCATCACGAATTCTATCTTCAATCGTCTCACCAGATTCAGATCGAGATAGGTCGCTTGGTGTGAGAATCCAGTTTTCTTGAAAAGCTGTCCAAGATTATCCAAAGAGAAACTATACAAATGTCCTGAATGCCCCTTGAAAAAATTGTCGATCAACAGGCTATGGACACTGTAATCTGTAGGTAATCCGATGATGATTGTGCCATCTTTTTTCAGGACACGGTTGATCTCTCTCAAAAGATTTATCGGCGAATCAACATGTTCTAATGTATGAGAACAAAAAACACAATCAAAGCTTCCGGATGGAAGCGGCAGTTTCTTGTTCAGGTCGTGACTGATTGCCTTCAGACCTTTTTCTTTGCATCTTCGAAGATTATATGTGGAAGCGTCGATCCCCACCGAGCCCTTGCCGAAATATTCGAGATATCCCCCTGTGCCACAACCCAGATCCAATACCCTTTTGTTCTGATAATGTTTCTTGAGATATTTGAATGATGCGAAATATTGGACCTCATTTTTATATTTGATATAGTGGTCCACTGTCGGTTTCATTGTTTTTGCCATTTATCGCTGATTTCAGTCTTTATCCTATAAATAATTATTGTTTTGATGTCTGGGTGGAGCAGATAGGTTTTTTTACAATAGTTTTAAATATCCTTTCTGTGATTATTATACCTAACTTCGAGAGGTGGGGAATATGAGTGATGAAAATAGTAGCCACGGTTGTGGCGGCCAAGGAAATGGTGGCTGCGGTGGAAGCGGCCAAGGAAACGGTGGCTGCGGCGGAAGTGGCTCAGGACAAGGCGGATGCGGCGGACATAAAACATCGTCTGGTAGGATAACAGCACTTAATCATGTGATGGTAAAGTATGAACCTGATTTCTTCAATAATCCGGGCACGAAGATATCTATCGATGATTTTGTCTTCTCAGATGCTGCTCTTGAATTGCCATTGGCTGGTGAAAGCTATGCACAGATGATGACTCCGGGGTATAAAGTCTATGTCCAGAATGACAAGATAGACAAATTGTATCATGCGAGTGAAGATGGTATGGATGTCAGGGAAAACACCAACTATAAGCCAAAAATGCTTAAAAGCACTTTTGAATTTTAGATAGTTTTTTTTATTCCTTTCTTTTTCTATCATTCATGAAGATCCGGATCGCACTTGGGAGCGCAATTCTGCTTGGTCTGAAAGATGGCAAGCTTGATGAAAAGCCATCCACAGTACATCTCTTGCTGACGGATGAGAGAAGATGCAGTCATGATTGCTCTTTCTGTGCGCAGGCAAGGAACTCAAACGCGGATTCAGACCTTCTATCGCGTGTGACCTGGCCGGAATTTGGATTGAATCAGATAATCGACTCGATGAAGGATGCAAAGCGGATATGTCTGCAGGTGGTCGATGCCGAAAGAACGAAAGACATGGTGCTAGAAGTCCTAAGAAAATTAAAAATCATCTCTTTACCCATAAGTGTCAGCCTAAGGACTTTTGACAAAGGATATGTCGATGATCTATTCAAGGTGGGGGCGAATCGTGTCTGCATCGCATTGGATGCGGCCTGTCCATCATTATATTCCATCATGAAAGGCGGGAGTTTCGATCATTGCATGAATCTTCTTCTGCTCCTCGCAAACAGATATCCTGGGAAGATCAGCACGCACCTTATTATCGGACTCGGCGAGACAGAAGCGGATGTCATAGCAGTTATGCGCCGTCTTCATAAAGCTGGCATCACAGTCGCGCTTTTCGCTTTCACACCCATAAAAGGCACTGCTCTTTGCGCATCTCCAAAACCAGATCACACTTATTTCCGTCGGATACAGCTTGCGCGATGGTTGATCTGGAATGATGAAGACAATATTGTTATCGATGATGAATCAGTGGTCTTCGATATCGACAAAGAGACGGTAAGGAAGCACATCGCGGATATTGTCCAGACATCTGGTTGCGATGGCTGTAATCGTCCTTTCTATAACGAAAGTCCGCGCGAAAGGCCATATAATTACGCATCACTGCCTGATAAGAAGACACTTGATGAAGAGACAGAAGATCTGCTTGGTTCTATCTGATAAAATTATATAAAAGCGGGATGAGTATCAGTGCAAGGAATGTTAATGACACATATTTGAAGGCCGCTTTTGCGATCTTTTGTGAGAAATATTTTTCAAAGATTACTTTCATCATCCGTCCGCCATCAAGCGGTCCAAGCGGCGCCAGATTGAAGAGTCCAATGCCAAGATTGAGCAGGAACAGCCAATAAAAGAGGCCGACAATCCACAATAATCCTTTTGGTAATATGTTGCCGACCTTATCAGAAACGCTTGGCTTTATACCCGTGCTCTGTATGACATTCACACCAAGGTAAGATCTAGATGTATTATCTGGGTGTGTCGATAGTTTCGGATAATAAACAGTTTCCTTATATTTTTTATCTTTCTTGTTTTCAGTCTTGATAGAGATTGTCTCTCCAGGTTTCACATCATCAAGAGAATCAATGAAACTGGATATATCATTTATATCTGTGCCTTGAATGGAGATTATCGTCTCATCTATATTCATGCCAGCCATCGCAGCAGGTTGTCCGTCTGTGATCGCGGTTATTGTGACTCCATTTGATTCGATGACCGATCCTGCGGCTGGTGTCAATGCATAGAACAGGAGACCAAGACAGATGAATGCAAGTATGATGTTCGAGAATGGTCCTGCCGCAAAGACGGATAATTGCTCTTTTAAGGTTTTCTTTGCCAGCTTTTTATCATCCGGTTCGACGAATGCTGCTGGTATGATCGGTATAAGTATGCATAAGAAAGCAAAGCCGCTTGATTTTACTGGTATTTTATGGAGTTTTGCGACCACTCCATGCGAAAATTCATGTACGATGGCGATAATGAATATGCATAATATCCAATACATGATCGGCACATGGATAGCGCCTTTGACATCGAATGGCAGCACCAGAGCGACACCTGGGACTGTCGACGCGACAAAGAATGTCTTGATAAAATTATCTATAAGTGAATATGCTATGAAACACATACCGATGAATCCCATGAATATGCCGGATGTGGCGAGAGTGCCCAAGATTCGTGGATATCTTTTCGCAAGTCCATCCATCTCTTTTAATCCGAGCTTTGTCCTGTATAAAAACATATAGAGCACTGGATAGAGAATTTTCTGTATACGTAGCTTCTTTCGTTTAAGATATAGGAATCCAATGAGGAAAATAAAGAAAAATAGAGTCAACAATGTCTCATATTTCATTTTTTCTTCTTTACACGAAGCGCTTTGCTCTTGCATTTCCTGCAACGCACTTTTCCTCTAAGCACTTTCATGTTATGAGCTCTTATCTTCTTTTTGCATACTCTGCATACAAAGATATTCTGGAAGAGCCTTGCACCTGCTTCTGGGAATTTGACCATTTCAACTACCCTCGCTCTTGATCTGTTTCATTATTCTCTCACTAAGGATGACCCAATAAAGCACAGTGGCTCCAGAATCTACTTTTCCTGTGAGTTCTTCAGGTATCTTGAGATCGAATGTCTCATATGTCTCATCATCCATGACGTTCGCCATATCTCCTGTGACTGATAGCACCTGGGCATTCCTCTTATCAATAAGCGGGACTTCCAGCTGATCATGTCCAGGGACAATGATGTTTCTTTTCTTATCATCAAGCAACCCGACTGCAGTGATATTGCATTTTGCATGACCGTGCTTGCCTGGCCTTGATATCTTTATATCAACAACCTTGCATGCTACACCATCTATTACGATAGTTGTGCCTGGCTTTGCGCTTGTTGCTGTGACATGTTTTGACATTCTGATACCACCTTCTTCCTCTTTTATATTATAATATATAAATACTTTTATTGGGTAGGAAAGTATCTATATATAAATTTGTCGGATTCAAGGGCCCTGTAGAAAGTCGCTTTGTCTGGATATATTCTCTTTTAGCTGGGCACACTGACCCTGCCCTCTGGTCAGCGTGCGTTTCATGCCCCAGCTAGATAATCCACAGATGTATGAGATATTAAAAATCGTGGGGGCAGACAGTGATCGGACCGCTTAGGCGGTCGGGACTCTGCACATAGGGGAATATGAAAACAGATGAGGCATAAATCATCAAAACAGGACTTTCTACAAAGCCATTAATTCCGGCTAATGTGAAACCCTCTTCTAGAATACA
>PCVE01000108.1 GCA_002762705.1 Candidatus Woesearchaeota archaeon CG11_big_fil_rev_8_21_14_0_20_43_8
TCATAGAAATCCGGCTTGTGGACATCGCAGTATTTGCATTTATCCATCTCTTCTCCTTTCCATTTCACATGGTCGCATTCGACAGCGACGATCACAAGATTCTCACGAGACACCTGATGCTCCTGAAGAAGCCCGATGATACATTTTATATCGCAGCCTTTTGCGACGATACCGACACGTTCACCCCGCAACCGGCCAAGAAAACCAGGAAGGCTCATCACACAGTGCTCATCAAACATCAGTTGCTCGATCTTTTTCTTGAGGTCGGTATCTCCTGAAGAAATATATATGGGTCGCGCACCTACATGTTCATCATGGCAGTAGCCAAGAAACACATCTATCTTCTTCTTGGCGAATAGATCGCCTGCGATTCTTCCTATCTCTTCATTCATTCCCATCTTCAAATATAATATTTCGCCCGACGCGATTCACAGTGTCAAGCACATCTTCAACCACGCTTTTCCACTTGGCCGCTTCTGAAGCCGATACCCAGCTCATCTGGATCCGCTCTTCTTCTATCCCCATGAATTCCGTAAGTGTCTTGAATGTGAACATACGCCGTCTGGCGCGCATGTTGCCTTCGCTGTAATGACAATCTCCCGGATGGCAGCCTGAAATCAATACTCCATCTGCACCTTCATACAATGCTTTTATGGCAAAGCGCGGACTCACACGACCAGAACACGGCACTTTGATGACACGGACGTTCTCAGGATATTTTACTCTCGAAGTGCCTGCAAGATCTGCACCTGCATAAGAGCACCACTTGCATAAGATCGCAGCGATTACCAGATCATCATTTCTTTTTGCCATTCGTTTTTATCCCTGCATCATTTTTTCGTATCCCTTTTCCAAGGGCTTCAATCTCGACAAAAACATCTTCGGCGCTGAAACCAGATACATCGATCGCAGGCACAGGACACACTGATGAACACACTCCGCAGCCAGTGCACTTGCTTTCTATCACCTGTGCGACTCTACGTATCTTCTTTGTGTTCGGATCTTTATAATCAACCATCTCGATTGCGCCGAACGGGCATGCCATGAAACAGTTCTCGCATCCGCTGCACAGGAATTGATTCACATGCGCGATTGTAGGTTCCAGTTCAAGCGAAGAGTGATTCAATATCGACATCGCCCGTGACGCAGCAGCTGAACCGCTTGCGACAGCATCTGGGATATCTTTTGGTCCCTGGCATGTGCCTGCTATGAACACTCCTCGTGTCGCAGTCTCGACCGGCGCGAGTTTAGGATGCAGTTCATTGAGCCAGCCATGAGTGTCTTTTGATAGGTTCAAGACCCGCGCGATCTTCCTTGTCGACTTCGCCGGCACAAGACCATTCGCAAGCACGACCATATCAGCGTCCACTTTCACCTGATTGCCAGTCAATGTATCGGTGCCGAACACATGCAGCTTGCCATCGCGATCGAAGATACGCGACACACGACCGCGCAGATACAATGCTCCGGTCTCATCCTGGACTCTTTTTACGAATTCTTCATAATTCTTTCCAAAGGATCTGATGTCGATATAAAAAACATAGATGTCTGTACCCGGATGATGCTCATTCAAAAGAAGCACATGCTTCGCTGTATACATGCAGCAGACACGCGAGCAATATGGATATCCTTTCTTCTCATCACGCGACCCGACACATTTTATGAATACGACGCTCTTTGGCACTTTTCCATCGCTTGGCCGCAGCACTTTTCCGTCAGTAGGACCGCCTGCGACAAGCATCCTCTCAAACTGAAGCGATGTGATGACATCAGGGATCTTTCCATAGCCATATTCACCATATGCAGAATCATCAAATATCTCTGAACCAGTCGCGACGATAACGACACCGAATGTTCTCTTGAAGATCTCATCTTTCTGATTGTACCTGATGCACTTCTTCGGACAGACTTTTGCGCATGCTCCACATTTGATGCATTTGTCATTGTCGATGCGCGGCACTTTCGGGACTGCCTGAGGGAAATCGAAATAGATGGCTTTGCGCTTCACAAGGCCCTGATTAAATGTCGATTCCGTCTTCACAGGACATACTTTCTCGCATGCTCCGCAGCCGATGCATAGTTCCTCATCCACATAACGTGTTTTCTTCCTGATCTTCGCATTGAACTCACCGACGTGTCCATCCAGCTCTTCGACTTCAGAGAATGTCAGCAGCTCGATATTCTCATGATCCCTTGTCTGCACCATCTTAGGTGTCAGTATGCACATAGAACAATCAAGTGTCGGGAATGTCTTATCGAACATAGCCATCTTGCCGCCGATAGTTGGCTCTTTCTCGACCATGGTCACTTTGAATCCCGCATCTGCGAGATCGAGCGCGGCCTGGATCCCAGCTATGCCGCCACCGATCACAAGTGCTCTTTTTGTGACTTTGACAGATCTTTTCTTAAGCGGTCTTCCGTGTGATACTTTCGCGACAGCCATCCTGACGATATCTATGGCTTTCTCAGTCGCTTTGTCGATATCATCATGCACCCATGAGACCTGCTCACGGATGTTCGCGATCTCGACAGAATAATAATTGAGACCGTTCTTCTCTGCAAGCCCCCGAAAAGTCTTTTCATGAAGATTAGGAGAACATGATGCGACAACGATCTTTGTCAGGTTATGTTTTTTTATCATGTCAGTTATCAATCCCTGGCCTTCGCTTGAACACATGTACATGCTTGTGGTTGAATAGAGCACTCCAGGAAAATCCGCTGCGGCTTTCGCTACATCTTCGACACGTACTCTCCCTGCGATATTATTTCCGCAGTGGCAGACAAAAACTCCTATCCGCAGCATATCTAGATCAACCTCTTTCTATCCAATAGTACTTGTGTATCGACAAAATGCGTATGCAGTCCAAGTTTTCTATGATCGATCCCAAGCGCGAGACCAAGCAATTGCGAGAAATAAAACACAGGCATATCCAGATCCATCCTGAGCTCTTTTCCGATCTCTTTTTGCTTCATATCAAGATTTGAATGGCATAACGGGCAGGCAACAACAACGCATTCAGCGCCTGATTTTTTAGCGTCTTCTAATATCTTGCTTGTAAGTTTCAATACAATCTCTGGTTTTGATGCAAAATACGAAGCCCCGCAGCATGTCACCTTATAATTCCAGTCGACTGTTTTCATGCCAAGGGTTTCGCAGAAATCATCCATCAGTTGCGGGTTTTCTGGTCTCTCATCAAACTCCATGACATCTTCTGGCCGTGTGAGAAGACAGCCATAATAGCATGCAGCTTTTAACCCGAGTTTTTTCTTAAGCAAGTTCTGCCACTTCTCGGGTTTTATATCTTTCATGAGCACTTCCAGCGGATGTCGGCATCTGATATTGCCATCATACCTATGCCCAGTTATTTTATACATCTCTTTTCTTATGTCTTCACGCTCGCATTCTTTATTCGTGACCTTGTGACGCTGAAAACACGCAGCGCATGGAATCGCTATCGTACCCATCCCCATTTCCTGTGTCTTTGCGAAATTGTGATAAGGAAGAGCGATGGCAAGATTTTTATCGGTCGCATGCGCGCTTGTGGCTCCACAGCAGATCCAGCTAGGGATTTCTATAAGTTCTATTCCAAGGGCAGAGAAACTAAGTTCTATCGAGTCGCCGAATTCTTTGGTGGTCCCTTTTAGGGTGCATCCTGGGTAATACGCAATTTTTATTGTTTGATCTGTTTCATCTCTTGTCATTTTTCTCTACTGTGTTCTTGAATATCTTTTTCATGTCTTTTTTTGCAATGTTGCTTGGGATGAATTTGAGTTTTCCATGTACTAACATCTCAGGCGCCTTTGTTGTGTCTCTTAGTAGATGTCCTGAAAGCACATTATTCATGCCGACAAGCTCCACTTCAAAGAGCCGCCCATGTCGCCTGATATTATTTAGGAATATCTCATTGAAAAGCGCGATATTTCTCTCGCTTCTGTCTTTTGGAGTCATCTTCTTCTTAATAGAGAATGATTTCAATCCATCCATTAGTTCGCTTATCTTCACTTTCCTTGGACATCTCGCAGAACATGTGCCGCATGCGACGCAGTTCCAATATGCGTTTGAGGAAAGGGCTTCATCTATGGCCCCTATCTGCACCAAACGAATCATCCGTTGCGGAGGATTATCCATAAGATGAGCTACAGGACATCCGGCTGTACATTTGCCGCATTGATAGCATCCAGAGACATCAAGCCCATCGATAAAACCTTCTATCTCCTTTATTTCGCTTTTCCTGTTTTTGCCAAGTACTTTTTCCATCCCCAAGGGGAAAAATAGCTAATGTGCTATATATATTTGATGCATATGGTTTGATTTTTACTGACTATGCTTATCCGAATCTAAACTGATTATTCTTGCTTTTTTGTTTACTTTACAGTACTATCTTTTTGGATTTTGACATTCTATCAAGCTAATTTTTTTTATCTTAGATAGAAAAACATATAATATAGAATAAACTCAAAAGCATTTAATCACATTCATGGAGGGTGTTTATCATGGCAAAATCAAAGAGAAAAGTCAAATCGAAAGCTAATCAGCGAAAATCATCAAAAACTAAACAAGAAAAGTCATCACATCCAAAATCAGATGATAAACCGACAAAGAGATTCTCAAACATGCGAAAATTCGTGATATTCTGTGTCTTTGTCGCTGTGATATTTCTTATATTTTTCCTTGGAAATGGGAAGCAGGGTCAGACCCCTGCAACAAATCTGGTCCCATCCGGAGAGATAACGGCAGGGGATACAGTTTCAGTCAAATATGTCGGTCGACTGATGAATGGCAGCATATTCGACACAAATGATGAAGTGGCAGCAAAGAATGCCGGATTTGAGATACAACATACCGACCCGTTTGTATTTGAGATCGGAAGCGATATGGTCGTTCCGGGATTTGAAGATGCAGTGCTCAGCCTAAAGAATGGTGAAAGAAAGAAATTTGTCATCAAGGCAAGTGATGCCTATGGTATGCCGGATCCTACTTTGATAATGGATGTCCCAAGAACACAAGAGTTCTCCAGATTCCAGACCCTAAACAGGACCCAGAATATTCCGACTGATTTCTTCAAAGAATTATTCACCGTAGAACCAGAGATCGGAAAAGTGGTCTCAATCGAAAGCATGCCTTGGGAATATGAAGTCGTGGCTGTGAAAGCTGATGAAGTCAGCATAAAATCAAAACCAGTCCAGGGTCAGATTGTAGAGGTGCAAGGATCAGCATGGAACGCGACAGTCACAGCGATTGACGATAAGACAGTGACTTTAAGAGCAGATCCAGTCGATGGGACAACATTAGCGACACCTTTTGGCGACGCGAAACTCTCAATCACAAGCGACATGATCACGATAACGACAAACCCCGTTATCGGCGACGTAGTCACAACGATGTACTGGTCAGGTGTTGTGAATGCTATGAACAGCACATCGATAACCATAGATCTTAATCATCCACTGGCAGGAAAAGATCTTGAATTCGAGATTGAAGTGACAGATATTGAGAAAGCTGATTCGGCAGCGACAACAGAGACACTGGTTGCAGGGGCTACCGAAACAACGAAGACCAATAAGCCTAAAGTCCTCATGTTCGTCATGAGTTTCTGTCCATATGGGCAGCAGATGATGGCTGTGATGAAGCCGGTATTTGAACTGTTTGGTGACAAAGTCGATATCGAACCGCATTTTGTCATCTATGGAAGCGCAAGCTACAAGGGAAAGGAGAGCAGCTATTGCATGGGTGATCTATGTTCGATGCATGGCTTATATGAACTCGAAGAAGACATACGTCAGGCCTGCATCTGGAACGACGACCATAAAGCATATTGGGATTATTCTGAATGCATCAGCCAGAAATGTTCAAAAGCGAACCTTGACAGCTGCTGGAAATCTTGTGCTGATGATTTTGACATAGATACTGCTGAAGTGGAGAAATGCCAAAAAGACGAAGGAAAGACCATGATGGGCCTTGAGAAGATGCTCAATTCCCAATATGGTGTGCAAGGATCACCTACTGTCTTCATAAACGGTGAGACATTCAAGGGGCAGAGGACTCCTGAAGACATGAAGAAGGCGATCTGCAGCACGTTCGCAGATGTTCCATCCGAATGCAGTCAGACACTCGGGACAGGAGCGACCACTGCTGCAGGAGATTGCGGTTAGTTTTTTATTTTTTTGACTTTTTTGTTATCTTATTCTATTTTGTCGCAAGGAAATACATCGATGGCGATTCTTTTGTATAATGGCAGAGCCCTGCGCCATAATAATGATGCTTTGAGAATCCTGCCGCATCTAATGCATGACTGAATTCTTCTCTAGTGTACATGGCAAAGGTGTTTTCATCTGTAAGTCTGACAATAGTTTCCTTTTCCATATCATGTATGATGCATCTCTGCTTATGTGTCAAGATCTTTCCGTCAAGCGTATTTGTCTCGTGCACAATGACTTGAAGATTGTCCTGCGTACATTCATGCATCCTGTCCTTGTATTCTTTCTCTGGCCAGTGGTTTGGGGCATTGAATACCAGTCGCCCGTATGGCCTCAAGGCTAGATACATGTGCCTCAATCCATCAACCAATCTGTCTTCATCCAGTAGATAATTGATGGCCTGACGGACCATGATCCCATCGAATTCATTGTCTGCTGAAAACTCACACATCGATGCACAGGTGAATTCAAGATCGTATTTTTCTAGTTTTTTTCTTGCCACTGAAAGCATCCCTAGCTCTGCATCCATGCAGGTGATATTCCAAAATCCCTTCTTTAGCAAGTGCGCAGTCACTTCACCTGTCCCGCAGCACAGATCAAGCAGTCTCTCGTCTCGATTGAAAGAATATTGTGTTAGTTTGAGAAATGTGTCTGACTGCTGGAACCTATTGTATATCAGGTCATAATATTCCGGAAATTCGTCATAGCAACTCATTCTCCTGCACCCCTTATATGATTGAAGATATCTCCAATCCGGTTGCCAGGAACGACGATGCCATGATTTTTCAGCCGTACTGGTCCTGCTTCGCCCGCAAGTGTTTTCATTATCTCCTCGATGTCTTCTTTTGTTCCTGGAGAATAGTCGAATCTGGTTTCTTTCTCGAATGGCATATCGATATGCGAATGAAGGATATGGTTCAATTCAGGGAAATTTCTAAACATAACTGATGCCACATTCGCATTCAATGATGCCTTCTTTCCTTCGCTTGTGCAATAGATGATTCTTTTTTTGTGGTCTACTTTGTCGACATGGACAATATCTCTTGTATCAATGTTCTTCTTATTGCTGCCTCTCGCTGTTATCAGGAAACTTTCGCTGCCTGTGCGTTCTGCATAGAAGCCGAATTGTTTTTCAGAACCCTCGTAATATAGAAGGAACAATCCTTTTTTTTCAAATAATCCAATATTTTGCTTGAATGAATCAGTCATCAATGTCTCTATCGAGTCAACATCATTCTGTTCAGTGCGGTAATGGCGGTCTGATTTTCTTAATTCTATCAATCCAATTACCTGCTTTGGATCAACAAGTCTTCTGATTCCTTTTTCAGGCGTGATTGCAAAGATGCCATCAATCCCTTTCACAATAGTGAGGTTTGATTTATGTTCTATCCCTACCTTGTATATCTCATCGATATCAATCGATGCGAATGTTCCATGTCGTTCTAATACATAGGCATTGAACGTCCTATTTTCATCGGGACTTTGCCATCCATCATGCAAATCAACTCCAGCAGGCATTCTTTGTTTCAGATAATCATATAATATCATAGTGTCACCCCTTTTTGTCGCCATATCAATCTCCCAAAAGCATACTTCAGATTTTCAATACCCAGTCTAATCGTTTCAGGATCATTAGCTGCAAAATTCATACGGATATTGTTCCTGCTTTTTCCATCATGATGTGAAAAAGAATCCTGTTCAAGTTCGACGCCCACATGCTTTGCATAACTGAAAAATTCCATCTGATCAACATCTGCAGGCAGTGTCAGCATAAGGAAAATACCACCTTCTGGCTTTGTGTATTCAACGCCGTACATAGACAAATGAAGATTATCCAGGGAAGCAACACAGGTGTCACGTCGCTCTTTGAATTCTTTTTTCAATAGATCTAGATATCGTTCGTGCACTAAAAGCTCTTTTGCAACAATCTGATTCAATGTTGATGTAAATAGGTCTGCAGTTATTTTTTCCGAACGTATTTTTCTGATTATATCTTTCTTTGCCATGATGTAACCAATCCTTAGTCCAGGAAGGGTGATTTTTGAGAGCGATCCGACAAAGATTGTCCTATCTGGTATCCTGTCAAATATCCTGTTTGGCATTTTATTGTCATAATGCAAGAGGTCATAGGGATTATCTTCGATAAGGATATTATCGTCATGGTCCATCATTTCGGCAATATCATCTTTTTGTTCTTCTGCATATGAGAATCCAGACGGGTTATGGAAATTCGACGTGAGGTACACCAGATTATGCCTTTCTGGATGACTTGGACAGACAAACGGCGGCCAGATATGGTTTTTGAAATCAGGACTTTCCTTGTAATGGAATTTTGCTGTATACCGGGTATCCAATCCCTTAAGCAGCCTGATGGCACCAAAGTATGCGGGTTCCTGTATCCATTTTGTCCGTGTCTTCACTGAATCAAAAGCCAATGACAAAGCCTGCTGGGATGATGATGTTATCAGTATATTCTCAATGCTGACATCAAATCCCATCTTTTCTATGATTGTTTCACGAAGCTCTGGAAGACCTTGGATCATCCCATACTGCGAATAAAGATCAACTCTCTCACTGGCTTTGCATATGGCTTCTTTTGCGATCTCTTCAAGTTCGGGCGTGAGTCCGATGTGTCCTCCGCAGAAACGTATCATCTGCTCTGCCATCTGTGCTTCATCTCCATTGCATAGTTCTCAAGGTGCTCACCAAGTCCGTGCGTGATGTGATCCTTTGAATTGAATGTTGAATAGTTTCGATATGTATCTATGAAATAACCGATGTGTTTTCCCACTCGGATATCTGAAAGATCATTTGCGATAACCAGATCGCATCCATTTTTTTGTAATGAATCATACGCTATTTCTCTGAGTTTCTCTGGACTTTTTTTGCTTTCAAGCTTGAATCCGACTTTGTACATTTTTTTGCCTGTCTCTTCGGTGATTTTGTCGACCTCTTTTATGATCTTCTTTGTTGGGACAAGCCGCACATTCATTTCGTCACCAGATCTCACTTTCTCGTCGATCACTTTGTCAGGAGCATAATCCAGGACTGCTGCATTGAAGATGCTTATCCTGTAATTCTTATCTTTACGTCTGAGTTCATCTTCTACTGCCTGCATCATCTCATCAGGGCCTTTTACATCAGTCACATCAAGATATCCGGGGGGATGCACAGTGCCGGGGCCATATGTCACTTTCACATTTGCGCCGCGCATATAGAGATCTTTTGCAATACGGATGCCAAGATCGCCTGATGATGTGTTTTTGATCTTTCTGACAGCATCGACATTTGCTTCGTTTGGTCCGACAGTCATCAACACATCGACCCCTGATAGCGGCCCATTGGCAAGCTGTCTTGTTGTTGCTGCGACAATCTCATCTAATTTTGCGAGCTTCGCTTTTCCTTCAGAAAAACGCGGTTCGATAATGTGGATATTGTAATCTTCATTGTTTCTGAATTCATTTAGGTTCTTCTGCAGGATAGGATTCTCATAAAGCGACATGTGCATTGTCGGGGCAAGCATGATCGGAATACCCCTGCCCATGGCGCTTGCCACTGTTGTCGTCAATGGATTGTCTGCGATGCCTGCTGCGATCTTGTTTATCGTGTTCAATGTGGCTGGCGCCACAAGCACTGCGTCTTCAAGGTCAATGTGCTGCGCAGTGCCATCAAGCGTCGTCACCACTTTATTTCCTGTCGCCCATTCCATTGTCAAAGGTGTGATGAACTTCTGGGCTGCATCACTCATCACCGCACGGACATCAGCTCCGTATCTTCTTAGCATCCTTGCGACTTTTGGCATCTCGATACTTGCAATCCCGCCACTGAGACACATTGTTATCTTCTTTCCTTTCAGATAATCCGCTATCGCATCTACCTGTCTATCTTCTAGTTCTTTCATATCCATCGTCGCACCTCGTATTCTTCATAGCTATCGCTATGTTCTGTCTTAGATGGCTATAACCCTATAATCTCAGCAATCTCTTCGCGTTCTCGTAGTAGACTTTATTTTTGTCTTCTGTGCTGTAGCCCATTGATTCTATATGTTCTATCGAATCTTCTATGGATTGGATAGGAAAATCTGATGCGAATAATACTTGCGAAGGATCACATTCGTGCGCTAATATCTTCAGCGCTTTTCTTGTGACTCTTATCTCTTTTTCTGTGTCGTCTTTTCCTGTCTTCCAAAGGCCAGAGACATCTGTGTATATGTGCGGATGTTTATTCAGCACATCCCTTGCGCTTTTTGTGAATGGCTGTCCATAATGGCAGATGACAAGATCAAGCGATGGGAATCTCTTCGCGACTTCACCTATGTGAGATGGGTGTGTCTGATAATGGAGATATTGTCCGGGATTATCTTCATCGATATCCCATGATTCAGGGAAATCACCTTCACCAGTGGTCTCTCCAGAGTGGAAAGCGACTGGTATCCCAAGTTCGCTTGCTAGTCGATATACCAGCGACATCTTCTCTTCATGAGGATAGAAGTCTTGATATCCTGGATAAAGTTTGATGCCAGATATCGAATCCTTGATACTGCGGAGTTCCTGGATACCAGCATCCATTGATCTCTCTACGTCAAGGCCGCCGAACATGAGAAATCTGTCGCTTTCTGAGATCAGATCAAGCATCTTCATGTTGCCGCTTCCCCTGTTCTGGTGCGGGAAGAATGTCGCCATGACCACTGCTTTCTCTATTGAATATCTGCTCATGACACTGACTAGGTATTCGGGTGAAGCATCATCTGTATACAGTCCTTCCTGCGTGTGCCTTGTCAAGTGTGTGTGAAAGTCGATCTTCATCTTGATATGTGGGGAGGCACAGGGCAGTATAAAGCTATTCTTTAAATCTTTAAAGATGTTTAAATTTAAAGCAAATTTATATATGCAACCGCCTTTCCTATCGATATGTCAGACAAGGTGATGGTTCAGGCGGCAGTCATGGTGTTGTTACGTGAAGATGCCGGCCAGATAGAGACATATCTCACCAAACGTCCAGCCACATTCAGGACATATCCTGGAAGATATGTCTTTCCAGGTGGCACGATGGAAATGAATGACTCTGATCATCTTGATTGTGCGATAAGAGAGGCTTTAGAAGAAGTAGGTATCTGTCTGAAAAGAGCAGATGTCTTTTTTTTATCTGAGAATCATGTCGATCATTATCTTGATGATATCCAGTATCATGTATTCTCATATGCTGCGAAGATGCCTGATGACCAAGTGATCACATTGAATCCTGATGAAGTCGAAGAGGGTCTTTGGTTACGTCCGAATGATTGTTTACAAAAAGAAAAAGAGAGCAAGATGAGTCTGACAAAAATCACGCGACGGAATTTGCGTATGCTTTTGGACTATAAGACTCTTGATGAGGTCTTCAGAAAATGAAGACCACAACACGAAAACTGCAGGAGATCTCTGGTTCATTGCTAGTTACACTTCCATCGGAATGGGCGCAGAGATATAGGCTCAAGAAAGGATCAGAGGTGATGATCACCCAGAATGACGATACAACCTTGAAGATAAGCAAGGAATTTTTGTATGATGAGATCAAAGGTGAGAGTATCATAAAATACGATTCACTGCTTCTCAGACGTTTTTTCCGTGAATATCTCTCTTCTGTCGATTTTGTTGTCGTGCATTTCCAGGAGTGTGATACGCCAAAAGAAGAGATCCGGAGATTCTATGATTTCATACGTGATTCTATGCTGAATGTCGAAGTGATCGAGGAGACAAAAGAGAAGATGGTCCTTCAGATATTCCGGATGAATGAGGTCACGATCGGGTCATGCATCAGGCGTATGTTCTATCTGGTGAAGAATATGATTGATATCCTGACATCGAAAGGCGATGCATCACAGATAATCGATCTTGATAAGACAGTCGCGAAATTCTATTATATGCTTGTCAAGCAGACAAGGATATTCCTTCAGCAGGGCAGGTACACAAAAGCAGAGGAACTCACTGTGATCGAAGCCATGGATCATCGGATGGTGGCTGAGAAGATAGAACGCATCGGTGACCTGGTAAAAGAGCTTGCGATTACATCAGATGGCAAGAGATTTGACAAGACGCTTCTTGATTTTTTCCTTTTTGTGGTGTCTCGGCTGGATTCTGCCTTTTCAGCCTTTATAAAGCATGATTTCGACTCGGCCCTCAGGATATGGGATGAGCAGAGATCGGTCTTTTCAAGGTTTTCAAGGCTTAAAGAGCAATATGCCAAAAAAAAGGATATGAAAAGCCTTGAGCTCTGCTCATATCTGAAAAATGTCTATGAACATACTAGGGATATCGCAAATATCGTCAGATAGAAACGAAATGTTTTTAAATGCCCTCTAATTTCTGCATGGAATGGGTTTATTAAGGTTTAGCTCGTGAGAGGTATATAAAAATGACGAGTATGTATGATGTTTCAGCAGATGAATTGATCAGACTGACTGCAGAAGAACTAAAGAAGTTAGATTCGCTACATCCACCACAGTGGGCTGCGTATGTGAAGACAGGCGTCCATAAAGAGAGACCACCCGTCGAGCAGGACTGGTGGTATGTCAGGGCGGCTTCAGTGCTTAGGAAAGTCTATATATTAGGTCCGGTCGGTGTATCTAAGCTCCGTCGGAAATATGGCGGAAAGCGCAATATGGGCGCAAGACCAGAGCACTTCTTCAAGGGCTCAGGAAACATATTGAGAAAAATATCACAGCAGCTTGAAGCAGCAGGTCTTCTCCAGAAGAGCAAGACTTCACGAGCAGGAAGGATTGTCTCAGCAAAAGGAAGATCCCTCCTTGATGGAATCGCAGCAAACATGGCAAGATCAGCGCCAGCAGTTGCAGCATCTAAGCCAAAAGCGAAACCAAAGAAAGAAGAAGCTGCTAAAGAAGAGCCAAAGGCAAAACCACAGAAGGAAGATGTTCCTGATGCCGAGCCTGAGAAGAAGCCGAAAGCTGAATCAAAGAAAGAGGCAAAGGAATAGATAAGATGTCTGAGCTTGATGCGCTGAAAAAGAAAAGGATGCTTGAACTTCAACAACAAGCAGCCTATCAACAAGATGCGCAGGCCGAGCAAGAACAACAGATTCAAGAGCAGCTCGCTCAACTCGAAGCGATGGTAAGACCATTGCTGACTCCTGAGGCGCTGCAGCGTTATGGCAATATCAAGATCGCGCATCCGGAGTTGACAGTGAGTGTCCTTGTCGCGCTTGGACGTTTCGCACAGAGCGGAAAGATTAAGCGTGTCGACGATAATATGCTCAAGACGATCCTTATCGAGCTTCAGAAGACCAAGCGTGAGATCAAGATCAAACATAAATGATTACTCGAGGTATCAAAATGGCAAGGTACAAAAAGACAGGCAAGAAATCAAGATTGATTAAGAAAGGCAAACAAACCAAATGGGCTCCATTCTGGACCATCCCAAAGATGTATGGTGTAGGAAGACAAGTCCATCCAGGACGTCATACAGTAGTCAAAAGGCACTGGAAACGTACTAAGACAAAGGCGTGATTGATATGGCTAAACTTGAAAGAACTTATAATGTTCCCTTGAGGAAAGAGTTTCTAAAAGAGAAGAACTACAAAAGGACAGAGAAAGCAGTCAGGGCACTAAAAGAGTTCATGGCTAAACACATGAAATCCGATGATGTGAAGATTGGTCCGCAGCTTAACAAGAAATTGTGGGACAAAGGGATCAAGAACCCACCGCATCATGTGCATGTCACTGCAGTCAAGGATGATGAAGGCGTCGTCAGGGTCGAGCTCTTCGGTGCACCAGCATTCGAAGCAAAGAAACCAACAGAGAAAAAATCTGGCGGTCTGAAAGATAAATTGGCTGGCGCGATAAAAGGCAAGGACGCTCCTGCAAAAGCTGATGACGCGAAGTCTGATGATAAGCCTAAGACTGATGCAGCAGAGAAACCTAAAGCTGATAACAAACCTGCTCCTAAGTCAGATGCTCCTAAAGATGCAGCAAAACCTGCTTCTGAGAAGAAAGTCGATGCTCCTGTGAAGAAAGCAGAAGAAGCAAAAGTCCCTGAAAAAAAGGAAGTTGCTCCTGCATCGAAAGATAAATCTGCAGAAACGAAACAATAATTTTTATATACTTATTTGTTTTTTTGTTGTCTATGAAGATACTTAGTGCGATTATGATATTCTCAGCTGTGTTCATCATAGTCTCTACTCTTGGATTCTATGTGGAACATTTTTTCGAACCATATACGACGGAAGATGAAGGTTTCAACAAGATATTCAAGATGGTTGAACTCATCCTTCCAGGTGGTCTTGATTCATCAGGTATCCTTAGAAATCTTGGTTGGTCGATGTTAATCACGTTGGGATTCTCTTCTGTAGGCAAGAAAGAATAATCAACAGAATTTGATATCTTTGACTTCAAGTGTCTGTGAACAACTGTATAACTTCCCTTCGATGTTCATACTAATTTTCGGTGTTATCTCAAGAGTGCTGATCCTCCCGAGTCTTTCCTGATCGAATTCCTGAGAAAATTGTCTTGCTTCATTTGCTGTCAACGCGATCCCTTCAAGGTCGAAGAAATCAGTCTCATAATCTTTTCCAATCATCACAGCTCTTATTCCATCAATAGTTATGCTGCCTTTATTTATCAGTTTCATCTTCAATGTCTTTTTTGTCTGAATGACGCATAGATCGGTCGCTGTCTCGTTGGCCATCTCGATAGCCACGAATTTCTCGCACTTTATCTTCGCTTCTTCCTGTTTTTTTTCGATATCTTCCTGGAGCTTTGAATAGCTCGATCCCCAATTCATTATCACTGCGCCAAGCGCCATCGCAAAGAAGATCAATAGCACTGTCGCTATCATTGGTGATACTCCTTTTGGACCGATGGTCTTTCTCATACGCACGCCTCATTCATTGATAGCAAGATTTTCTATATTGATTAGGAGGAAATCGACACCGCCTTCAAGTGTCATGACAAGATCATATTCATAATGATTCCCTGCTGCTGAGCTGTTCATATGCATTATGACAACTGCAGCATCTGGATCAGTCCTTAGCTCTGATAATTTCACATAGCCTTTTCCATATGATGAGACCGGATCATTGTTTATGCTGAATGAGAAATTCTTCCCAGTCAGTTCCATGCCCGTGCTTGTGTAGTTCATCTTCTTTATTATGTCTGATGCATTGATATATTGCTGGATGCTTTCAGTTCCGACAGTCTTTCTGAATTCCATTGCGAGATAAGTGTTGTTCACGTGATAGGTGTTGTCATCCATCTCGATGTCATCGATAGTGAATATGCCGCCACCTGTAGTGATGAATGGTTTAAGAAGACCGGATTCAGATCGTGCACGCGTGGTGTTCCTTAGCAGAAGTCTCCAGTCTTTGTTGTTCTCGCTCATGAAGAAATCAGTATATGTCTTTCCATTCTCTGTCGTCTTTGTGATCATGAAATTATAATCTTTGTTTGATGTGTAGTTCGCTTTCCAATTCGTCGTACCTCTCTCATACGTCTGTATGGTCCCATATCCGCCACTATAATTCAACATTATACCTGCGACTATATTGGCACTTGAGACGGCAAGCGTGCTGTTCGCCCATCCGACGACAACAAGATCATCGGTCGTGACCGCGCCTGTATTGAACGTGAATCGCAAGGTGGTGTCCTCTTTTTCTGTGATGTTCTTATGTGAAAGGATATAATTATCATCCAGATTTCTGCAGCCACCAGTCGCGCTGTATTTCCCATTTATGATGAAATCATTTCCTGCGCAATTATCATATCTATACCAGGTGTTCGTAGACAGCGTCGAAGTGCTGAAATCTTCAGAGAAAGACTGAATTCCATCTTCAAATGTGATGAAACTATCGTCCCCTATTATCAGGTCACCGACAAAGACTTTTGTCCTTGGTTCAAGTATCTTCGCTTTTGATTCCATCTTCCATTTTATCTGATTGTCCTGTATCGTCATATCGCCTTTCTTGATCTCGATCGGGATGACTCGTTGTGCGCCAGCGCCTTCAGATTGGACATCTTTTATCTGAGAATCGATGTTCAGGAACATATCCTTTGTCTTTGTGAATATCGATTTATCCTTCACTTTTTCTAATAATGGTATCCCTGTATTCAATAATAAAACTATTATGACTACTGTTATCAAGATGTATGATATCGCAGAAAGCCAGATCTGGCCCTTTCTAGGTGCACGCATAGATATCATCCTCCACTAGATTCATGTTCCTGCAAAGTTGGGGACCAGTCCCTGCTTCGATATTGACATACGGCGCGAATGTCACCTGGACAACATCTTCGCCTAGCCCTGTGAAGTTGAAGCTTGTTGTCCCTTTTTTCACGCCACCAGCAGATATGCTGAATGTCTTTTTATCATCTACATAGCTTGTGTCATTTATTCCTATCAAAGCCACCATTATCCCGGCTATCGAGTCAGATCCTTTGTTCTCAAGAGTGTATTCCAGGACACCTGCTGTCGCGCTAGTGTTCTTGAAACAGAGCCGTTTTTCTCCAGCGATTGTCTTGACGCTCAAAGCGATAGACATTTGGCACGTGACTCCCAATTGTCCTTCGAGCTCTGCTTTTTCGGTTTGGCTTTCGACATTGCCCACACCCCATCTCATGACCATGGCGCCGATTGTGATGGTTATTGCAACAAGCAATATCGCGCTGATAAGCTGCGAGACACCCCTATTTTTAAGTTTGATAGAATTCTTTCTAACCTTATTTTCCGGACTTAGGCCCAGATTCCTCTTTTTATACATAATCAATATCTCTTTTATATAGAGCACTATTAAAAGGTTTCGTCGTATTGGGGTATGGGGTATGGGATATGGGGTGTGGGGTATGAGTTATTGGATCTTCATGAGTTTTGTACTGCGATTGTTCGGCGGTTTTTTGAAGCACTCCGTCCTGTTTTTAAGTCGTTTTTCACTTCACTTTGATCATGAGAAACAAGATCCGTATAGTTATGATGTGGCTTCTTCCAGTGATTCTGGTCGGTGGGGTGATATGGCCATATCTTGGTTTTCTGGTACTTGGCATGATGGTGTTCTTCCTTGTGCTTTCTTATTTCAAAGGCAGATACTGGTGCGGCAACCTATGTCCACGAGGGACTTTCCTTGACAAGTATCTACGCAGATTCGCAAGGGATAGGCATGTCCCGAGATTGTTCAAGAACTCTACTTTCAGATGGAGCGTCTTCATTCTTCTTATGGCGTTCATGGTATTTCGTCTGTCCATAGCTTCAAGCGCAGCCGCCGTCGGGCTTGTCTTTGTCACGATGTGCCTATTGACCACTGTGATAGCGATCCCTTTAGGTCTTGTGTTCCGGGCAAGAAGCTGGTGCGCGGTATGTCCGATGGGTACGCTTCAAGGGACATTGTCGAAGAGAAAGCATGCAGTCGAACTGAATAGCGAGTGCGCAGGATGTGGTGTCTGCAAGATAAAATGCCCGATAAGCTCAGATCCCTCATCTGGTAAAGTGCATAGCCGTGATTGTATCAAGTGCGGCAAGTGCAGCACTGTCTGTTTCAAGGACGCCATACAGCATAATTAATTCGAAATTTTTTTAATTGGATCTTGCTTTTGATGATTAAAGAGGGATCATTATGAAAAAAACATTAGTCTCATTGGTTCTTGGAATGACACTTGCAACCTCAGGATGTGCTTTCACTTCTGTTTCAGATGCTTATTACGGAACTATTGATAATAATCAAGTCCAGATCGTGAATATCATCAGAAGATCCATGATATCAACAACGATGAAAGTGGGTACGAATGCAAAAAGTGCCGAATCTGAGGTGGAACTTATCCTATTTGATTACAGCACAGGTGAACTTGGAGATGAAGAGCAAGATTACATCATGATTGGTAAAAAAGACGGCCCATGTAAGCTATATACTCCTAGATTCATGAACGAAAATGATTTCCCACCAATAACTTTTGATTCGTCTTCTAAAAGTGGACTTGCATCTGAGACAAAAAAGTTGTTTGAGAGATATAATCCTCTTTTTCGTGATTATCTTGTGAAAGCAGCAAGACAGATGACTGGACAATCGCAGAAATGATATTTGACAGAAATGAGCAGATAGATTTAAATAACTCACATCGCATTGCAATCCATAGGGTGGATTAATTATGTTTGAGATCACAGGTCTTGCAATACTTGATACATTCTCATGGGACGCAGTCTCTGAAAAATTGCTTTCTTATGTGCCAAGATTGATTGTCTCGGTGATCCTCTTTGCGATTGGTTATGTGTTCATCAGGATCGTGGATGCAGGGCTCGCAAAGATATTCAAGCGGACGAAGTTCGACAGGACACTTGAGATCTTCATACAGAAGACATCAGTCGGCATATTGTGGATGATCATAGCACTTATTGTGCTCTCGAATCTCGGAGTCAATGTCTCTGGTATAATTGCGGGGCTTGGCATCATGGGCTTTGTCGTCGGCTTCGCTCTTAAAGATACTCTTGGCAATTTTGCCGCAGGACTTTTCATCCTTGCATACAAGCCATTCCGTGTCGATGATTATGTCGATGTCGGTGGCGTGTCAGGGACAGTGAAAGAAGTCGGGCTTGCGGCGTGTGTGCTTCGGAGCCCTGATGGGATCAAGATTACTGTCCCTAATTCAGAGATCTGGGGAAAGGCCATCATGAATTATACCGGCAACACAGTGCGATGTATCAGAAATCTTAATGTCGGCATCGGCTATGGCGATGATATCAAGAAAGCGAAGAAGATAATCATGGATATCATGAAGAAAGATTCTCGCATACTTCCTGATCCTGTGCCGGAAGTGGTTGTGATCGCTTTAGGTGATTCATCAGTCAATCTATCTGTCCGTCCTAGCGTCAAAAAAGAGGATTTCTGGGCAGTCTATTTCGACTTGATTGTGCAAATAAAAGAGATGTTCGACAAGAACGGGATATCGATACCTTTCCCACAAAGAGATGTGCATATGTATCAGGAGAAGAAAAAGAAGAGATGATTATTTTGTGTTCTCTGATTCCATATGCAAGAGGATTATCACAGGAACAGCGGCGCGATGGACTGGACCTTGTCGACAAGCGACTTGTCAGGTATCACCCAGGTATTGCTGTCAGACTCCCTGAGCAGGTTCTCGCTATGGCCTGCGTAAGGCCAAGCATTGAAATGCAGCCACTCTTCTCCTGATTCAACACCATAAGTCACTTCCAGAAGGGAATTCGCTGTAGTCATCTCATGGGGTCTTCGGTCTATTCTGTCGCCACGCATGCTTCCATATCTCACTGGATTGAAGATGTATGCGTTTATGACTGGTGATGCATCAGAATCCTGGTCATGCCACCATGGCTTTATCAGAAGCACGTCGCCGGCATGATCTGCAAGAGATCCGTAACTACCCAACTTATTCTTCCCTTTTTCCATATCAAAATAAGTGATCCTCTCATATGGGAAAACCGTGCCACCGATTATCTGGGCAATGACAACAGGGTGCAGCAGGTGTTTTGGGTGGATATTCCCATGCCCCTTTAGTATTTTAGGGACATCCAGGATAGGGCGTCGATGACGTTTCCAGCCTTTTTTCATGTAATTGTCCCGGAAGAAGCCTACAATCTCTTCTAACTCTGGATAGTTCTTAGGCCCCCTTCCATCCTTTGTTCTTTTCAGCCATTTGTGCGGATCGATGCCTTCATTCAGAAGAAGCTGCTTCGCCCGCGCGAGAATCTGTGTTTCATCTTCTGGTGTGTGATGATAGAATAGCTGGTATTCTATCGCTTCGCAGTCTATCATGTCGAGGTCAAATCCGCTTCCCGACATGATGCATTTGTTTGATTCAAAATTGTCAAGAACAAGCATGTAGTCACCATTGCCGTTTCGCATATTATATTTTGCTTTCAATGGCACAGCGATGTCCTTGCCATGCTTGTCTGTCATGGTCTTGCTAGATTCTATAAGTATCTGGTCGGTATCATACACAGTTATTGTGATGTTGTCGTCTATGATCCGTTTTACTTCTCTGTGCTCTAATGGTCGCATGTGTCTCAAACCTCTTTGGTATTTTGGGGTATGTTGATGTCAGTATTATACTTTGTGTTTATGTTCCCACATCTTTTCGGCTCTGTAGAAAGTCGTCTTCTCCGGGAGATACATCTCATATTAGCTTCTAGCACGCTGACCAGATCCTCTGGTCAGCGTGCGCTTTTTTGCCCTGCCTGTCAGACCTTATATGCATGATGGATCAAAAATAGCAGGGGCAGACAGTGTCTGGACCGCTTGAGGCGGCCCGGGACTCTGCCAAGAGGAGATATGAAAAGAATTATGCATCGATCATCAAGACACGACTTTCTACAATGCCCATCTTTTCGGCTAATATGAAACCCTCTCCATTTATTTGTACAATTTAACACGAGAAAACGCATTATCTCGGCGGATATGCAATATACATTCTGTCTATCGGCTTCGCTCCGTCCCGGAGGGACTAACGCTTCAGCCGTTCTATAGGCCAGGTCAAAACCCTTTGTGGCTTCCTAGATTGCTTCTCCGAGCTTAGGTATTCAAGACGCGCCTTACGGCGCAGCAACAGGATCAGATGCCACAAAGCAGCTCGTAGGACGAAGTCCGAAGAGCGTATTTATTGGATCTTGGCCCTTTTTTAATAGTCTCTGCCGTCGATAAAACGACTGATCTCGTCGGAGATATAGTTCTTTAGTCTAGAGGGTTTCACATTAGCCCATCTTTTCCTAAACTTTAAATATCTCTTATCAATAAAACATATGATGATATATGAAGGGGTGCTAGAAATGTCAGTATTCAGAGCATATGATATAAGGGGTGTATACCCGACAGAGATCAATGAAGATATCGCCTATGGTGTCGGAAGAGCGTTTGTCCTGTTCCTTAAATGCAAGACTGTTGTTATAGGAAGAGATATGCGATTGTCATCAGACAGCATATTCGAAGCATTGGCTCGCGGCATAACAGACCAGGGCGCAGATGTGATAGATATAGGTCTCTGCTCGACACCGATGGACTATTTCACGATCGCGAAATATGGCTATGACAGCGGTATAATGATAACTGCGTCGCATAACCCAAAAGAATACAACGGCCTGAAGCTGTCGAGAGCGAAAGCCATCCCGATCGGTGGAGACAGCGGCATGAAAGATGTCGAAGCATTATACAACAAGCATAAAGGTGGGAGTTGGCCTGATGCAGAAAATAAAGGCACAATAATAAAAAAAGATATCGAAGATGATTATGTCGCGCATCTTCTTGATTTCATGGGCGGAAAGAAATTATCTAACATGAAGATCGCAGTAGACGCGGCAAACGCTACAGGTGTGATCGAATTTGAGCACATGAAAAAATTGTCCGATGATACTGTCGAATACATCCCGCTCTATATGGAGATTGATGGCACATTCCCAAATCATGAAGCGAATCCACTAAAAGAAGAGAATATGAAAGATGTCGCAAAAGCAGTAGTAGACAACAAAGCCCACATCGGCCTTGCCTTTGACGGCGACTGCGACAGAGCTGGTTTTGTCGATGAAGATGGAAAAGTAGTATCGGCAGATTTCATCACGGCGCTCATCGCGCGTCAGTTCCTCTTAGAGAAGAAAGGAGAGAAGGTTCTCTATGATCTCCGTTGCAGTTGGGTGACAAAAGAAGAGATAGAGAAAGCTGGCGGAATACCTATGATGTGCAAAGTAGGCCACGCATTCATCAAAAGACAGCTTAGAGATGAAAACGCCGTCTTCGGCGGCGAGCTAGCAGGACATTTCTATTTCCGGGATAATTTTTTCACAGATTCTGGTATAATTGCTATCCTTCAGATGCTCAAATATGTCTCATCGGCGATCAAGGGCGGTACCACAGTGTCCCAACTTGTGGATCCAATGCGAAAGTATTTCTGTACAGGCGAGATCAACACAAAAGTGAAAGATCCAGACGCGATCTTAAAAGACCTGGAAGACAATTTCACAGAAGGCGCTTCGTTGGTTTCGCATCTTGACGGTATCAAGGTTGAGTTCGACGACTATTGGTACAATGTGAGGAAGAGCAATACCGAACCAGTTCTCAGACTCATCGTCGAAGGCAGGACAAAAGAAGTCATGGAACAGAGAAGAGATGAGCTTCTCAATGTGATCCGCGGATAAGGGTTTGATCCATTCAGCCGATCATTTTTTTTATCTCATCCTTTATTCCGATGATGATATCGTGGCCAAGATCCTTCTTTTCATATGGCGCATAGTTTGCGTCCGGCCTTGGATCAATAAAATCTATTCCATGGAAATTGCGAACAGAATGATACCTTGGTATCAAGTGCCAGTGCAGATGACGTACAGTATTTCCAAGACAGGCGACATTTGGCCAGTCGTGGTTGTATAATCTCTTTATGGCAGAATCCCATGCAGGTATGATCAGTCCAAACAGCTCATCTCGTTCGACAGGATCCATGTCTATAATCCTCTCGGCGTCAGGTCGTTTTGCCCATGCCACACATCTTCCAAGATATGGGTATTGCTCTTTGTGGATATAGAGCCCCCATTTTTCATAATCCTTGATCAGCAGATGTTCATATCCCATGATTCTTTCTTTTTACCATTGCGCTAATGGTTACAGAGCGAGAACCCGCATCCTGGGCAGAGGCAACATCCTTCCTGGACAATCAAAGAGCTTTTGCATTCCGGACAGCTATCCGGCACTTTTCCAAAAGCGCTTGCCTGTTGTGGTTCTTTTTCAGGTTCAGGGATGCTTTTCAAATATACCTGATGAGCGGGCGTCGTCCCGAGAGATTCAGAGCTCTGCATGTTCGGCATGTCTGCAGTTATACGAGAATCTTTTTTTGGTTCAGCTTTCTTTTGTGCCTGCGCCACATTGTATATCATGTTGATCTTTTCGAGAAGCTCTGTCTGTTTCTCTTTTCTTGTCTCATTATCAATATTGAGAACTTGCTGGCTTCTTGACCTGTCACGGTATATCGTCACGCCTTTGCATCCGAGTTTGTATGCGAGCATATATGCGCTTTTGACATTGTCGACAGATGCGTTAGACGGGAAATTTATTGTCTTCGAGACCGCATTATCGATCTCTTCTTGGAACGCTCCCTGCATCTTTATATGCCATTCCGGCGATATGTCGTGCGATGTTATGAAAACATCTTTGATCTTTTCTGGGATAATCGGAATCTTTGAGATCGATCCAGTAAGAGCGACAAGCTCCATCAGCTCGTCAGAATAAAGGCCAGCTTCCCTGATGGTCTCCTCGAAATATTTGTTCACATAAAGAAGATCCTTCCCATCCATAACTCTCTTGATATAAGACAATGCAAAGAGCGGTTCTATCCCTGATGAACAGTCCGCGATCATGCTGATGGTTCCAGTCGGAGCGATTGTCGTAGTCGTCGCATTCCTCATCGGAGGAAGCCCTGGCTTGTCATAGATGCTGCCTTTGAAATTCAGGAATGGACCGCGTACTTTCGCAAGCTCCTGCGAAGCCTTCTTAGATTCATCTGAGATGAATTTCATGATCTTGCCGCCCATCTTGACTCCTTCTTCAGAATTGTATGGTATGCCAAGCAATATCAGCATGTCAGCAAATCCCATGAGACCAAGCCCGATCTTCCTATTTGCCTTTGTCATTTTCTCAATCTGCGGAAGGGGGAACTTGTTCATATCGATCACATTATCAAGGAAATGGACCGCGATATGCACGACTTTTCCAAGCCTTTCCCAATCGACTTTGCCGTTCTTGACCATCTTCGCAAGATTCAGAGAACCAAGATTGCATGATTCATAAGGCAGCAATGGCTGTTCGCCACATGGGTTTGTGCTCTCTATCTCGCCGACATGCGGTGTCGGATTATAGTCATTTATTCTGTCAAGGAAGACAATGCCTGGTTCTCCGTTTTTCCAGGCCATGGCCACGATGAGGTCGAACACAGTCCTTGCAGACATCTTGCTAAGAGGTTCTTTTGTCCTTGGATTATAAAGATTATATTCTATGTCTTTCTCGACGGCATTCATAAATTCATGCGTGAGTCCGACAGAGATATTGAAGTTGTTTAGCACATTCTCTTTCTCTTTGCATGTTATGAAATCCATGATATCTGGGTGATCTACTCTAAGGATGCCCATGTTGGCGCCTCGTCTTTTCCCACCTTGCTTGATCACTTCTGTCGCAGCATCGAATACCCTCATGAAAGAGATCGGTCCGCTTGAGACGCCCTTTGTCGAATTGACGACATCGTTCTTCGGCCTCAATCTGGTGAAAGAGAATCCTGTCCCTCCGCCAGATTTATGTATGATCGCTGTGTTTTTTATGGTGTCGAAGATGCCTTCCATGGAATCCTCGACAGGCAGCACAAAGCATGCTGACAATTGCTGCAGATGATTGCCTGCATTCATCAGTGTCGGACTGTTGGGCATGAATTCAAGATTTGTCATGACCTCGTAGAATTCCATCATGGTTTTCTTGGTATCTGTGTTTTTGTCATATTTCTTGTCAGCTTTTGCGATGTTTTTCGCGACACGGGTGAACAATTGTTCGGGAGTTTCGATGATCTCTCCAGATTCATTTTTGATAAGATATCTTTCCTTCAAAACTTTGAGCGCATTCATAGACAAGCTCGTATCGATGTTCTTTCCAAGGATAAGCGCGATCTCTTTTCGTAGCTCATTTCTTTTTTGTCTATACAAGATATATGCTTTCGCTGTCCTCACGTGACCTGTCTCGATAAGCACCCTTTCTACTATATCCTGTGTCTGTTCGACAGACGGCACAGTATGTCCATCATAGATCTCTTCGACCATCTCAGATACTTGCGATGCGAGTGTCTCTGCAAGCTTTCTGTCACTTCCACCGACGGCCACTGCCGCTTTGAAGATCGCAGTTGTGATTTTGTCTATATCGAATGGGACGACTCTGCCATCCCTTTTTCTGATCTTAGAAATAGATCTCTTTTTTTTATCGCCAACCATGTTCAACCCCTTTTTACTCCTCTTTTTTTTGAATGAAAAATTCTCTTCACAAACGCCAATAAGCGAAGAGCATTACCTCTCTTTCTCCCATTTCCATACTAGAACCAAAAGGCTCTCTAAACAAGCAAACAACTAGTGAATAGTGCCCTTTTTCCAAATCCCCCACAAATCAGGGCATACTCTAGGATTCAAACATCCATAAAATATATCGTTTCTCGATGTTTATTAATGTTTGGTTAAGATTAATTGGTATCCGGTTTGATTTATATATATTTCCCGAATGCAAATTATATGTAGTATCCATTTCATTTTGATAGTCCTGTCTCAATGGATATATTGCAGTGGCACTGTCATTATCATTCAATAAAAATCCGCTAGAAATTCGATTATGTGGCAGACTTTTACTTTCTCTTTCGAAAGACAATTCTTGAGTTGCATTATGCATGAGGGACAAGTTGTCACTATGACATCCACCCCTGATTGTATAATCCCTTCTCTTTTGTTCTTGTCGAATATCTCTTTTGAACTCTTCTTCTGGGTGATTGCATATGATCCGCCCCCGCCACAGCATCTGTCTGCGCCATCGACTTCGACATATTCAAGAAAGCCTGATCTTTCAAAGGCGTGTAATAATTCCCGCGGGGCCTTCGTGATCTTCTGGGCAAGCATATGACAGGGGTCATGATAACCGACCTTCAGTCTTCTCTTCGGTATCTTTTTTGGCATCCTGATCTTCAGATGCTGGACCAGGAATTCAGTCACGTCCATGATCTTTGGAGACATGGATCTTGCTTTTATCTTGTATATATCATCCTTGAAGAAATCAGGATACGCTTTCAGACCATTCCCACATGTCCCGCAGCTCGTGATTATTATATCATATTTCGCCAATGAATCGACATTCTTATGTCCCAATGTCTCCGCTGTCTTTGTGTCTCCATAACATCTCATTGGCACACCACAGCACCATTGCTCAGGTAATTCCACATAGACACCATTCTCATTTAGGAGCCTGACCATCGCAGGCGCAGTCTCATCATCGATGATATCTGTGGCGCAGCCATAGAAATAAGCGACAGACACACGCGCATCCTGCCTTTTGATAGAATTCTTCACTCTTGATCGCAATGGTTTTTTCGCAAGCTTTGGCATTGCGTCCATCCCGATGATCCTCCTTGTTATAGGATTATTCCAGATCGGATGTGTCCATCCAGCTGCTGTCGCCATAGATTCGAATAAGCTCTTGTTTTTCATGACAGAGAATATAAATTTCAATGAAATATTCTTCTTCCTTGAAGCAGCGACCTCTTTTCCGACAGCGGCCCTGCTCGGACATTCAAATAGGCATCTGCCGCAGACGAGGCATTTATCGATTGTGTCTTGATATACCTTTGATTTCTGTTTGTCATCGACACCATGCATTGCGAGAGATTTACCTCTTGGTGAATAGCTCTCATCAAGTGTTGTCCCATAGATGCTGCAGAACCCTCTGCATTTTCCGCAGGTGGAACATGCATATGAATATTTGTCGAAGAATGTGTCTTCATAAGCTTTCTTGTCGCTGATCATCACATCCGGATTCAT
This sequence comes from Candidatus Woesearchaeota archaeon CG11_big_fil_rev_8_21_14_0_20_43_8, assembly GCA_002762705.1. Lineage (GTDB taxonomy): Archaea > Nanobdellota > Nanobdellia > Woesearchaeales > CG08-08-20-14 > CG08-08-20-14. The sequence goes on from PCVE01000108.1 coordinate 26,736, forward strand.
GATATCCTCCGGATCAATGATGGCTTTTGTCTTAGCAAGCAATCTATGATACTTATCTCCAAAGAAACCTTTCAAGAAAGGGCCGCGGACTCTTCCGATGCCATGTTCGCCTGATAATGCACCGCCAAGAGATTTTACCTTTGAGAACATAAGCTCCCCAATCCTCCAAAAAGAGCTGACTGTTTTTTTGTCAGACATGTCAAGAAGCAATCTCATATGGAGATTGCCTTCACCAGCATGGCCAAATATAGCTCCTTCAACACCCTCTTTCTTGAATAACTTGTGAGCGAATGCGATAGCATCTTTTATCTTATCTGGCGGGACGACTATATCTTCGATTATGGGTATTGGTTTCTTGTTGCTGCCATCTGGATTAAGTGTCTTGTTCATGTAGAATGTGTTCAATAATGATGCAAGCGAACGCCTGGCTTTCCATAGCTTCTCTTTGTCTTCTTCATTGGTCGCCTTTGCCACAGATATCGGCTTGTATCTTTTGAGTATCTCAGTTGCTTTCTCAAGCTGATTTTTGATGTCTTCATCGACTTCCACGAGTAGCATAGCGCCGCATTTAGGGATGTCAAATTCCGGATAGGCGGCCCTTATGATATCGATCGCAAGCGTATCCATGATCTCAAGGCCGCTTGGCGAAAGTCTCCTCAACAGACGCACAGCTTTCACCGCATCATCGATATCTTTATAGAATGCGAGCGCGACATAACTCTCTTTTTTGGCGTGGATCACCCTAAGCTTTGCTTTCGATACGATGCCTAGTGTTCCTTCGTTTCCTATGAATAGGTGATGAAGATCAAGATAGCCCTTGGCCATGCCAGCTTCGATATCGAAGAGATCATATCCGCATGATGCCTTCAATGTCTTAAGTGCACTGTTTTGTATGAGCATTTTGTTGTCCTTGATAAGCTGCACCAGCTCTCCGACAGAAGGATATTCTGCAAGCAATGTCTTGTATTCTTTTGAATCGATACTATAACGCTTTGCGATGAGTTTTGATCCGTCTGGCAGATATACTTCCAGTTCTTCGACATAATCTCTGGTCACACCATATTTCAGTCCGTTGCTACCGCTTGAATTATTCGCGATATTAGCGCCGATCTGGCAGACATCACCGCTCGATGGATTAGGCGCGAACAAGAGGCCATTCTTTGCTAGTTTCTTGTTCAGATCTGCATAGACGATCCCTGGTTCCACAGTGACAAATCTGTTTTTTTTATCTATCGAGATCATCTTTGAATATCTCGACATATCAAGTATCAGCCCTTTGCCTATCGACTGGCCGCAGGTGCTTGTTCCGGCGCCTCTTGGTGTTATCGGGATCCCATGTCTTCTTGCGACATGGATAGCTTTTTTAATATCTTCTTCAGTCTCGATGAAGATGACTGCTGATGGCATGATCCCATAGATCGAAGCGTCTGTCGAATACGCGCATAATGTAGCCGGGTCAGATGATGATTTCTTACCAAAGGTCTTTTCAAGATCCTTCTGTATTTTAGAATTCAACATTTTATCTGCATTATCTCTGAATTGTAGTTTGTGTCTATCAGGTAATTCCCAGAATAAGTTATATCTCCCTTGAAATTCGACTCTAATCTGAGATAATATTTCTTATCAGGTTTTATGATCGGTGTGTCCATGAGAATGCACTTCTCGCAGATGGATATTGTCTTCTCGACGCCAAAAAGCGGGCCGAAACTGAATATTGTCTTGTAATCAGTCTCTGATTCTTCTCTGATCTGAAATGAACTGTTCGCAGGAGTGGATAGCTTATACTGTACATAAACAGCATTATGTTTTGTGCCAGGTTGACACGATCCTTTCACTGTGATCTCATAGAAATTGCTCCCTTCTGGAATCTTCGGTGCATTATACACCAATATCTCTTCTGGTTCCAGATCCTCTTTTGATTTTGTGTCTTCATCTACCACAGCATATTTCTGGACAATCTTTTCTGCGATGCATTTCCCATGTACACATGAAGCAGAGAGATCAGATGCCGACGTACATTCACCACATAAGAATTCATCCTCGCAAGCTGGACTCTTCCCGTCATCAGATATGCTAATCTTTGATTTCGCGTCTTTGTTGATCGACAATGGACAAGAACAGCACTTGTCTGGTTTCACGATGATACAATCCTGATCTTCACTACATGAGAATAATGATTTGGTATCGATTGGTTGAGGGCTGCTTTCCATCGTCGCGATATCGTTGATTGTAGAATTATCTTGGTCTGCTTTCAATTCATCCAGATCTTTCACATCGGTGAAATCGAAATCATTGTATTCGCCTAATCTCTCAGGTTCTCTGTTACATCCTGCGAATATCAAAGATACAAGCAGGACAATGATAATGATATAAACGGATCGCATATTGGTCAAATCCCTCCAACAGATGATATCGCAGCTAAGTGATTATATAAAGGTTTCTCTCGGAGAGCATGTGCAGAATCGTGTATATGGGAAGTCTTGGAATTCACTTAGAACTGATTATCTCTATGACATCCCGATGGTTCAGCTTGTATTCTTTTCCGACAGTGATCTTTTTCTTGACATCGATGGCCCTTATGAAATTCTTGCCAAAATCCGTGTGCAGCTTGAAAGCGAAATCAAGAGCTGTCGAATCCGGAGGCATCAGAAAACAATCCGGAAGCACGTTTCCATCCGAATCAGCGAGCTTGTTGACACCGCCAGGGAATATCGCTATATAACCTAGCAGACCAAAGACAGCAGTATCCAGTATATCTTGCACCCCCGAGCCATTGTTTCTCTTAAGGACATTGTCTCTTATGAATCCTAAAGCAGCTTTCTGTGTATCATTCAGGCGATCTTCACTAGTTATCTTGAAATCATCTTCACCAGGGATATATTCGATCAATCCATGCTTGGCTGCCTCTTTCAATGCAAGCTCAGATTCTGCTGAGCAGCCGATGATCCTGTGTTCTGGAAACTCTTTCTTAAGTCTCTCAAGGTTGTCCCTACCATTTCCTACATCCATCTTGTTGGCCGCGATCACCATAGGTTTTGTGAGTTTCCGAAATTCGACTGCCAGACTTCTTAGCTGGCTCTCAGTCCAGGAGATGACGCTATCCACAGGAAGGCCTAAATTCCTGATGACGATATTTGCCATGTCTTCATCTACTCCGACACCGGATAACTGCTTTGCGAGAGCGACTTCGATCTTTCCACCAGTCTGCTGGATAGTCCTTGCGAATTTCTCCCATCCTTTCTTGAGTATCCCAAGGTACCACATGTCAAGCTCGATCTCAAGGAATCTTACATCGTCAGCTGGATCATGTGTGCCTGGTTCGACAGGTTCTCCTTTATCGTTTGTCGCTCCTGCTGCGTCGATGACATGGATTAGGACATCGGCCTGCCGGATATCATCAAGGAACTGGTTTCCCATGCCCTTTCCTTCATAGGCACCCGGGACAAGCCCCGCGACATCTATCAGCTCAACAGGGACGAAACGTTTGTGGTTCTGGCAGTGGCCAGTCCTTGGATTGCATTGCGTATCAAATTCCTTGTCGACACAGTCGATCTTCACATATCCTACTCCTGAATTGGGTTTTATCGTCGCGAATGGATAATTTGCGATGAGAACATCACCTAATGTCACTGCTTTGAAGAATGTGCTCTTTCCAACATTTGCCTTGCCGACAACACCGACCATCATGGTATTTGCACTGATATGTGGGATGTATAAAAATATTACTAAATTGACGCAGTGTCATTTTTGCGTGATCTTCATTGGATAGATATCACATATCCATCTGTATCGGCCGTGATATATGTTTTTATCAGTCTGATCTATTCCAATTGTGGTCATGCGAAAGGGGCAAGACTCTACAGGCATAAAAATCAACCGGACCCTAAAGATGGTCCATATCTGCGACTTGCGTTTTACTAAATCTTTTTATATATATCTGATCCTTATGCTTTTGCATGCTAAAGACTGATCTTCACATACATACAAATGAGGATCCTCAGGATTCATTCATCAAGTATTCTAGCAGGGATCTGATAGATATAGCATCTAAGAATGGTTATGATGTCCTTTCTATCACAAATCATAATGATGTCTTCAGCGATAAGGCTGTATCAGCATACGCCAAGAGAAAGGGGATATTGTTGATACCTGGCGCAGAGCTCACGATTGACAGAAGGCATGTCCTTGTGTATGGGATCACTAATGCTGATCTGAAAAAAATAAAGACGATGGATGATCTTGGCAAGGCTCCGTTTGTGATAGCTCCGCATCCATTCTATAAAGCCAGATCCTGCCTTGGAAACAGGCTTGTTGAGCATCAGAGAAGGTTCGATGCTATAGAATACGCACATTTCCATATGGGCCATGTCCTGAATTTCAACAAGAAGGCGATGCGCTTAGCAAATGACCTAAGGATCCCGATGGTCGGGAATTCAGACGCTCATTATATGATGCAGTTCGGGAAGACATATTCTCTTATAGACGCAGAGAAGAAGATGGATGATATATTTGAGGCGATAAGGAAGTTCAAGGTGAAGATCGTCTCAAATCCGCTCACTCCGATCGAATACACAAGAGTGATGTTAAGATCAATTCTCCTGTCTCCATTCGGGCGTATCACGCGCCGGTTCCGTAATCTTTAAATAGGCTCTTTCTCAAGATTATATGTATGGCCACATCGTACAAGATAGCGCAACCAGAGATAATCTTCCAGGATGTGTTCAAGCTAAAAGAGGTCTATGAGCTTATCCATGACTGGTTGAATGATGAGAAATATCTGGATAAGAGGGGCGGGGATCAGTTCATGGAGAAATATTACCATGAAAGGCGTATCCAGAATGTCGGAAAAGAGATCCGTATCTGGTGGAGGACTTTTAAGAACCCGACAAAATATTTCCAATACAAGCTGGATGTCGATTTCTTTGTCATCGCCATGAAAGATGTGGATGTCGTGAAAGATGGCAAGAAAGAACGCGCTAATCATGGCGAGCTGCAGATCAAGATCACAGGTACGCTTGTCGTGGATCCAAAAAATATGCTGACTGATAGTGTGATTCTAAGGCCATTTCATTGGATATTTGAAAGAGTGTGGATGAAACAGGAACGTGATTATCATTACGCATATCTGCTTAAGAAAGTGAATCAGCTCGAAGGAGAAGTCAAGACCCACTTAAAGATAACAAATTTCATGCCGCAGTTCAAGCCTTATCGTCCACAATATTGATTACATGTCTTCACTTGATCTTTCTTACGAAACTAAGGAAACCGGAATGGTTTATGGATCGTGATTTAGGTCGGACTTTTCGTCCTTCTATCTCCCATTGTCTCTCTGTGAGCTCGATCGTCTCGATGAACTGGAACTTGTCTCTGATCTTCACAGCCTCGACAAAATCGCTCACTTGCGGTATGCACGGAGAATAAGACACAAGCATGCCCCCCACTTTCAAGCACTTCTCTGCTGAATCAAGCGCGAGCCATGGTTCTGGGACATCGAGTGTCATCGTATCTGCATCATCCACTGGGACAGATTCATAGATATCATGTTGTTCTGCGACAATATTAGAGAATCCCATGAACTCGATATTCTTCTTTGCGACAGCAAGATGGTCTTCGCGTTTCTCGAAAGTATAGACTTTTTTCGCGATCGCGCCAAGCGAGATGGCGAGGGCTCCTGACCCAGCGCCAGCATCGACGACAACAGATTCTTTTGTTATCCCGCATCTGGTGATTATCAATCCGATATCTTTTAGCGGGATTATCTGTGGAGCACGTTTTATCTTCGAATAGATATCAAGAAAATTCGGTTCAAGGATGATGAACTCATCTTTTGTGTTGGATTGGACAATATTCCCTGCTTTCTTTTCCAGCTCTGTAGAGCAGACGAATCCGAACTGTGAATGGAAATCTACTGAAGTGTCCCTGACATAGAATTTTCTGCCGGTCTTCTTGTGCATCAGTATCTTCTTGATATCAATCGCCATGTTCTCTTCAATTATTGACCATTATCTCGACATTATTGCCGAAGAGACTCTTAAGGTCCTCAAATATCTTGCTCTTTAGCATTATCTTCTCTTGGAACTTAGCCTCGCCCATGTATCTCTCGAACTCTTCCATATCGCTCTTATCGATCTTGTCAAGTCCGCCCGCTTCGGTGACTTTCGCTTTCCTTATCTCTTTTTCACCTTCATTGGCATCGTATAAGATAAATGCGTCGCCTTTCGCGAACATGATTATCTCAGCATACTTGTCGCCGAACTTGACCTTTATCTTGCTTTTCTCGATCTCATTCGCACGTTTCCTCTGCATATATTCGACCATGAACTTGATGTAATTGTGGGCGTCTTTCCTTATGTTCTCGACGTCTTGTTTTGTGATGGTGCCTTTTGGGTAATCCACTTTCGCTTTCAGGATCTGTTTTAGCACACGCATCGTCTTGTCTGGGAAGATGCCAGCATTGATTATCTTTTCTTGGAAGACATTTGGAAGATCTTCTGCTGACACTTTTTTCACGCCTTCAAGTTTCAGGACATCTCTAGATGCTGCGACGACATTATCGTTTGCATGCAGCACAGTCTCTTCAAGTTTCTTCTTCTCGATCTCTCCATAGAGCTCTTTGATCCTCTTCAGATATCTCTCGACATTCTTAATGAGACGTTCTGCTTTTGAGCCGTCTAATGATTTGACCTCGTCATATTCATAGCTTTTCCATAGCTGGACCTGCTCATCGATTATGTCTCCGTACTCTTTCTCGAGCATCTTCTCCTTGTCGACAAAGACCTCTTTTATAAGTCTCGCTGTCTCTCTTGGTGTGGTCGGATTGATGCCATACATCATGAGAGCGGCCTGCGATGGATTGAGGATAGCATAATATGCATCTTCTACACCAGCAGAGAGGATCTTGTTCTTCGCTCTCTCAAGGAATTGTTCTCCAGAATTCTGGAACATGTCGATAGATTCAGCTGATGGTTTTATCTTTCCCATCTTTAAGAGCTGCTTCCAAGGCATGTACATTCCCCGGTCATAGAACGGGATGCCATCTCTTAGGAATGTGAAGATGACTGGGTTCGCATCTTTTATCGAATCCCAAAAATCCGTGAGCAAATATGTCTGGACATGCAATTTTATCTTGACGCCAGTGATCTCTGCCGCTTTGTAGGCCATATCATACATGATCGCAGTGAGCTTGTCCTTGAGCTCGCCACGGCTCATACGTTTGACATCTGTATCATCGATGACCACGAACGCGTCGATATCGCTCTTCTCATGGCCGTCGCCCCTGAAATGTGATCCGGCACAGACATAACAGACGATGTATTTCTCGAACTTGTCAAGGCTCATCTTCTTGTGCACTTCTGATAGTTTTATGCCTGAGATAGTGCCCCTGTCATAGACTGGCTGTGACATGGCGATCTGGTTCAATTTGTCGTATTTACCGTCATGACATTCTCCCCATATCTCTGAGACTATCCATGTCTGGACTATCATGTTTGGATCCACTTCCTTTGCTAAGGATGCGATTATCGCGCCTAGCTTGTCGGAAAGCTCTTGCTTTGACATCTTTTGTGAATCGGAATCATCGACGACGACAAGCACATTGATATCCTCTTTCTTGTCTTTTGTCGGTGGGAGAAGTGTGACACCAAGTATGTATCTGTCGAATTTCTCAAGCACATTCTTTGAGAATAGGTCAAGTTTATCTTTCAGCTCTTTTAGTTCTGGCGGGAATTCTGGAAGCTTCTGGCTTGCCATGAAATCCTTCTTTTTCTCTTGTTTCTTTCCCTTGCTTGTCATTTATTCATCGCCTCATAGTAATCATAAGTCCCTGGATAGGGAAATGTCCCCCCATTTATAAACATATATATAATAACCCTATAACGACTGGGACAATTTGGTCACATATATACATAAAAAGGTTTTTAACCAACAGAGCCTTGATTATCATAAGCATAGAAAGAGGTGCTATACATGCGATTCAACATAGTCTCAACTGCTTTAAACACAATCTCTGGCGATGTCTGCGTCTTGGGCATTTATAAAGAAAAAGGGCTTCCGAAACAGGTATCTGATATCGACAGAAGTTGCGGTGGTATGATAAAAGAGGCGATGCGATATGGATTCAACGCTGAATTCGGGCGGCAATGCCTTCTACATGTGGATAAAGGTATCAAAGCCAAGAGGATCCTTCTGCTTGGACTTGGCAAGCGAAGTGAGCTTGATCTGAAGAAAATCAGGATACTGCTTGCAAGGATGTGTCTTTATCTGAGGCAACAGAACACAAAAAGCTATTGCATGCAGTTGATACGAAGCTCAGATAGGCGCGATTCATTCTCTGACACTGTCGAAGCGCATATAACCAGCCATGAATCAGCGCTATACGAATTCAATCAGTACAAGACTGAAAGAAAAGAGGAATATATCCCGATTGTCGAGGCATCTTTTGTCTGTTTGGCATCTGAACTAAAAAGCGCAAAAGAATCAGCAAAGAAAGCGCATCATGTCGTTCAGGCGATGAACCTGATCAGGAATCTTGTTAACGAGCCTTCGAACATGCTGACCCCCTCAAATCTTGCCAGATATGCTGTATCGATGTCGAAACGGGATGGGATATCATGCAAAGTCTATGGCAGGAAAGAGATAGAGAAGATGGGCATGCGCGCGTTCCTTGGTGTAGCGAAGGGCAGCGCAGAAGAGCCAAAATTCATAGTCATGGAACACAAGCCGAAGAAATCCCATGGCAAGATCTGTGTGGTCGGAAAAGGCATAACTTTCGATAGCGGTGGCATATCTATAAAACCATCAAAAGGCATGGATGAGATGAAGATGGACATGGGAGGCGCTGCTGCGACCATCGGGATAATGGATGCTGTCGCAAGACTCAAGATACCTGTGCATGTGTATGGCATCGTCGCCGCATGCGAGAACATGCCTTCTGGTACGGCGCAGAAACCAGGAGATGTGGTCGAGACCATGAGCGGAAAGACTGTCGAGATAGCGAACACAGATGCAGAAGGCAGGCTCATACTTGCAGATGCCCTTCATTATGCCACGACATTGAAACCAGATGCGATCGTCGATCTGGCAACATTGACAGGCGCGGTAGTGGTCGCGCTTGGAAGCCATGCCACTGGCATGTTCACAAACAACAGTGTCCTTGCAAAGACGATGGAAGCGGCTGCTTTTCAGAGCGGAGAGGCAGTATGGCGATTGCCTGTTTGGGAAGATTATCAAGAAGATGTCAAGAGCGATATCGCAGACATAAAGAACATAGGTCTTCCGATGGAGGCAGGTTCGATAACTGCTGCTATGTTCCTGAAATTTTTTATCGGGAAGACTCCTTGGATACATCTGGATATCGCTGGGACAGCATGGACAGATGGCAGAAAACACATCGGTGTCAAAGGTGCCACCGGCTCTGGTGTCAGGCTGGTGACACGGTTCATTGAAGAGATCAGCGAGATGAAGGCTTCTCGACGATAAGATTATATAGCTTTGCATCATTTATATCCTTGTGGCTGAGCACTATAGATCGGAAAAGAAGAAGATCCAGAAAGGAAAGCGATCATTGTTCTTTCTTCCGATTGTCGTGACCGCGCTTCTTGTCCTGAATTGGATTGGGCTTCCATCCGTTTTCAAGTGGCTTCTCCTTATTTACGCTGCATATCGTCTGATCATCCTTGCGATGGAGAATTTTACGTGCGGCCATTGCTTGTATCATTTTGGAGTGGCTTTTGCATTGGTGGTATTCGCTTG